>DASRKZ010000037.1:0-2859 GCA_035648675.1 Solirubrobacteraceae bacterium | reverse complement strand
TCCGCGGCCGGAGGGACGACCGGGGGGCGCGCGGCGTTGACCTCGCTCGTCCTCCGCACCCTCCAGCAGGCCGCCTACTCACCGAAGAACGGCGGTCACGCCGGCCTCGGGACGGCCCACTACTGCCATTTCACCTCCCCGATCCGTCGCTACCCCGATCTCGTCTGTCACCGCGCGCTGCTCTCGGCCGTCGGCGCCGACGAGCGCGCTCCTCGCGCGGGGAGCCTCGGGGAGTTGGCCGAGTGGACCTCCGACCGCGAGCGCCAAGCGATGAAGGTCGAGCGCGACGCCGACGACATCGCGCGCTCCTTCGCGCTCGAGCGGGCGTTGTACGAGAGCGGCTTCGAGCAGACCTTCCTCGGTGAGGTGGTCGGGCTGATCGCGGCCGGCGCGTTCATCGCGTTCGGCGCGCCCTCCGGGGGTGACGGGGATCCCGTCCTGCCGATCTACTCGGGGATGCTCCCGGTCAGGCTCATGCGCGGGGAGGGCGGCGCGCGCGAGTGGTGGGAGCTGAACGAGCAGGGCACGATCCTCCGCGGCGAGAGCCCCTCCTCGACCCTCCGCCTCGGCGACTCCCTCGAGGTGCGCGTGGCACGCGTCGACGTCCCCCGCGGCCGGGTGGACCTAATCCCCGCATAACCTCACCACGAACGCCACGCGGAGCCCGGTAGGGCGGAGCCCATAAAAATCGGCCTCCTCCTAAACCATCTACGCTCGGGGCATGGCCAAGGGCAAGGGCAAGCGCAAGATCGGGGCGGGCGACGTGGCGTCCAACCGCTACGCCTCGCATCGCTACGAGCTGATCGAGCGGCTCGAGTGCGGGCTCGTCCTCGAGGGTACCGAGGTGAAGGCGCTGCGCGCCTCCGGCGCCCAGCTGAAGGACGGCTACGCCGCGATCCGCGACGGCGAGCTGTGGCTGCACTCGATCCACATCCCTCCCTACGCGCCCGCCTCGCGCGAGAACCACGACCCCGAGCGCCCGCGCAAGCTGCTCCTCCATCGGCGCGAGATCGACCGCATCGCCGCTCGCGCCAAGGAGCGCGGGCTGACGCTCGTGCCGACGCGCATCTACTTCGCCGGCGCCCGCGCCAAGGCCGAGATCGCGCTCGCGCGCGGCAAGGACCTCTACGACAAGCGCCAGACGCTCCGCGAGCGCGAGACCAAGCGCGACATGGACCGCGCCGTCCGCGAAGCGCGCCGGTAGACCGAGGGCGCCGGTCGAGGGCGTCGGGCGGCTGTGAGCACCAGGAGGCCGGGCGAGCCGGCCACGCTGGACCCGCGCGCTAGATCGAGCGGAAGCTGTGCCCTGCTGAGGTGAGAATCTGGCTCTCGTGCATACCGATTGCCAGCGCGATGATCAGGCCGATGTAGACGGCGCCCACGATCAGCCTGTGGGGCGGGGAGACGCGGTAGTAGGCGGCCTGCTCGAGGGATCGCGTGCCCCGGAGCTTCCAGCGTCGCCAGGTCTCCATCCCACCGAGCAGGACGAATATCAGGAGGAAGGGGTTTCTAGTTATGAGCAGCAGCGCGACCATCGCGCCGAGGCCGAGGAACCACATCCAGGGCGCCATCGCCGCCATTGCTCTTCCTCCATCGAACGGGACCACGGGCACGAGGTTGATGAGATTCAGGAAGAAGCCGACGTAGGCGAGCGCGCGGAGCATGTCGCTGTTTGTCTCCTCGCCGATCGCCAGACACACCGCTGCGCCGGCGGTTCCGAGGATCGGGCCGGCGAGGCCGACGCGTGCCTCCGCGAGCGCGTTATCGCCCAGCGACTTCGCGACGACCACCGCGCCGAGGAACGGCACGAACATCGGTGCGCTCGCCTTCAGGCCCTCTCTGCGCAGCTGGATCACGTGCCCCATCTCGTGCACGAACATCAGCACCACGAAACCGGCCGCGAACGTCCAACCCCAGAACAGCGAGTAGGCGGCGACGGATATCAGCGCGGTGCCGGCGGTCGTCAGCAGCTTCACGTTCGGCAGGGCCACCAGCAGCGCTTTCAATGCCACCCCGAACTTCGCGATCAACGCGACCAGGCCCGCGAATATGCCGCCGATGCGCCTGCGCAGGCTACGCACGGGTCCGGGTCCGTTGCCCCGGTCCTCGTGCTGCGCCCCGAACGGGTTCTCCCCGGCCGGCAGATGCGAGGGTGTGGGCTGGATCGCGGCTGGACGAGCCTGCGACGGATAAGACTGCGCGAGCGGCATCGGGGCCGGCACGGCGGACGGGCCGGAGACCGAAGGCGCGGGCAGTGAAAGATCGCCGCTGTCCATGCCTTCATTGTGGCAGCACCGCTAAGCGTTCCCTAATGATCTCGTTTTTTTCGGAACGTGCGGGGAGTTCGCCGCGGAGGGGTTGCAATCGGCCCGGGGGCAAGCTACTTTGAATCCAGACGCGGAACCGAGCCGCAAAGAGCGAGGCCACCGAGGTGTGAGGCCGCGCCACCCAAACCGACAGGCCTTCGGGTCAGCCGGCGCGGGTTCCTCAAGCGGCCCGGGACCGCGTCGTTTTTTGTTCTCCCGGCCAGCGGCTACACTGGATCTGCAGCACATCCCCGGGGACGACAGGCTTCGACGTGGTCGGCTCGTGGGGGTGGTGGCGAGTCGAGGTCCCGGGCGGCCTCGTAAAACACCCGGGAAAAACATAAGTGCGGACTCTCACGAGTACGCCCTCGCTGCCTAGCTAACACTAGGTGAGTGAGGTCTCGGGCCCCGCTTGCCTGCGGCGGGGAAGGCCGGGATCAGAAAGCAGGCTCACCCGGTGCGGTCCGCCTTCGCCAAGCCGGGGAAGCTCAAGGAGGCTGGTCCCCCGCAACCCCGCCGGCGAGGCGAGCGAGGGATGAGATCAGAGCGCCGG
>DASRKZ010000036.1:0-3418 GCA_035648675.1 Solirubrobacteraceae bacterium | reverse complement strand
GTAACCCACGTGTTACTCACCCGTTCGCGGCTTTGCCCCAGGCCGAAGCCTGGTTCGTCGCTCCACTTGCATGTATGAGGCACGCCGCCAGCGTTCGTCCTGAGCCAGGATCAAACTCTCCGTGAAGAGAGTTGTCATGGTGGTTCGAGGCCTATACACAGGGGCACTCGACCATGACAGGGGTACTTCTATTCTTGACTCGTTTACCGCGGTCGGGCGCGTAAACGCGCGATCGACCGCAGGTCGAACCTGGACGCTTCGAGAACGGCCGAAGCCGGTCTCGAGCGCATGCTGTTGAGTTTTCAAAGACCGTCGCGCCATCCGTCGCCGGGGGACTCCCGGCACGGCACACGGGGCAGGCGCTAAGGGCACCTGCCGGCGAACGCGGAATGATAGCGCGTCTTGGGATTCGTGTCAGGCGGCCAGGCGCAGGCGCCGGAACCGGCGCTTCCCCACGCGCAGCACGCGCCCGTCCAGCAGAGCCGGGCTGACGTCGACCTCCTCGACGGGCTCATCGTCGAGCGTCACGCCACCTTGGGAGATCAGCCGCCGCGCGTCGGAGCGCGATCCGCCGAACAGCTCGACGATCAGCGCCGGCAGGTGCACGACGCCGCCATCAGCCGAGAAGGTCGCCTCGTCGATCTCGCTGGGCTGGCCGCGGTCCCGCTGGACGCGGTCCCATTCGGCCTCCTCCCGCTCGGCGGCATCCGCGCCGTGGTAGAGCGCGGTCAGCTCGTGAGCGAGCGCGCGCTTGGCCTCGAGCGGATCGGCGCCCTGGGCCAGCGGGCGCCCGAGCAGCAACTGGTACCACTGGCCGAGCAGAGCGTCGGGGATCGACATCGTGCGGCCGTAGACGTCGACCGGCGGATCGGTCACGCCGATGTGGTTGCCGAGCGACTTCGACATCTTCTCGCGGCCGTCGAGGCCCAGCAGCAGCGGCATCGTGAGGACAGCCTGCTGGGGCTGCCCGTAGGCGCGCTGGATGTCGCGCCCGAGCAGCAGGTTGAAGGTCTGGTCGGTGCCGCCGAGCTCGATGTCGGAGCGCACCGCGACGGAGTCATAACCCTGCATCAGCGGGTAGAGCAGCTCCAGCACCGACACCGGCTCGCCCTTGCCCAGCCGCTTGGCGAAATCGTCGCGCTCGAGCAGCTGCCCGACGGTCGTTGTCCGCACCAGCGCGAGCAGGTCGGTCATGCTCATATCGAGCCACTCGCTGTTGCGGCGCAGCTCCAGCCGCGAGGGATCGCGGTCGAGCACCTTGAAGGCCTGCTCCTGGTAGGTGCGGGCGTTGTCCTCGATCTGCTCGACGCTCAGCATCGGGCGAAGCTCCGAGCGGCCGCTGGGATCGCCGACGCGCGCCGTGAAGTCTCCGATGATCAGGACGACGACGTGGCCGGCGTCCTGGAAGTCGCGCAACTTGCGCAGCACGACCGTATGCCCGAGGTGGATGTCGGGCGAAGTCGGATCGATGCCGAGCTTGACGCGCAGCCGCCGGCCGAGCTCGAGCTTGCGCGCCAGCTCGCCCGCCGGCAGCACCTCGGCGGCACCGCGGGCCAGCTCCTCGGCGCTCGCCGCGCTCATCGAACCGATGCTTCCGTCATGGGGCCAATGCTAGACTGCCCCGGTTAGTCGGGGCGGATCGCCGCTGCCCGGCATTGCTCGAGACGCGCCGTCCCCGCAGCACCCCGGACTCGCGTTTCGCGGCGCCAGAGATGACCGAGGACGATCTCACAGGACACTCGAGCGCCGGTTCGGCCGACCGCACCGCGGCCGTGCTCGCTCCACCGCAGCGGCGAAGGCGCCGGCTGTTCGGGCGCAAGAAGCGTTACAACCGCCGCATTCGCTGGCTGCGCCTGCTCGCGCTGCTGGTACCGACGTGCTTCCTCGGGCTGATCTCGATGGTGTTCGGGATGGTGCTCGCCGTGGAGCCCCAGATCGGGCCGCTCGTGGCGAGCCTCAAAGCCCACTACACGCAGGGCGCGAACTCGGTCCTGATGAGCGCGCCGCCGCTGGTCCGTCCGATCGCGACGCTCACCGACCACCAGCAGTTCTTCCTGGCGCCCAACGACGTGCCGCTGGACTCCCTGATCGCCCACGCGGTGATCTCGGTCGAGGACAAGCGCTTCATGACGCAGCCGGCGATCGACTACCGCGGCGTGGCGCGCGCTCTGGTCGCAGACGTCTTCAGCAGCGGCGGCACCCAGGGCGGCTCGACGATCACCGAGCAGTTCGTCAAGACCGCCCTGAACAAGGGCCTGCCGGAACAGCGCACGATCGTCGAGAAGGTCAAGGAGGCCTTCACGGCCTTCCAGCTCACGCATCTGTGGAACAAGCAGAAGATCCTCACCGAGTACCTCAACACCGCCAACTTCGGCGTTGCGACCGGGATCGAGGCGGCCGCGCAGGCGTGGTTCGGCAACGACCCCAGCTCGAACCTGTGGCACTGCGGCCGCAATGCCAATGTCCAGGTCCTCTCGAGCCTGTGCGTCACCTACCTCACGGCCGACCAGGCCGCCCTGCTCGCGGGGATCATCGACTCGCCCAACACCTACGTGCGCCTGCTGACGACCGACCCGCAGGCCGTGGCGGACCGCCGCAACACGGTGCTGCACGACATGTGGGAGCAGGGCTACCTGACGCAGGCGGAGTACGAGGCCGACACGCAGGTCTCGCTGCCCTCACCGCTTTACGTCGAGTCCCCGTCGGAGGAGAACACCGACCCGATCACGGGCTATTTCGCATCCTGGGTCGCCAACCAGCTCGCGTCCAGCAGCCAGTTCAAGAACATCGTCTACGGCGGCGGTCTGCGGGCCTACACGACGCTCGACCTCGAGCTCGAGCAGGATGCCAAACAGGCCGTCGAGCACTATCTGCCGCCGTTCTCCGGTCCCTCGTCCGCGCTGGTCGCGATCAACAACGACACCGGCGAGGTCAAGGCGATGTTCGGCGGTTATGACTTCCGAACGCACGCCTTCAACCTCGCGACGCAGGCTGAGCGCCAGCCCGGGTCCTCCTGGAAGGCGTTCGATCTCGCGGCGGCCCTCGAGGCGGGCTTCAACCGCAACACCATGGTCGAATCCGCGCCGTACCCCTTCAACGCGCCGGCACCGTACTACCCGTTCGTCTTCCACAACGACGAGCACAGCTACTACAACACCAAGATCCCTCTGTGGGAGGCAACGGCCGTGTCCGACAACACGGTCTTCGCGCGGCTCAGCCTGGACCCCCACTACCTCGGGAACGCCGGCCCGGAGAGCGGACCCGACGCGATCGCCAACATCGCGAAGCAGTTCGGCATCAGCACCGGCATCTCGATCAACCCCTCGATGGTGATCGGCGGCCTCACCCAGGGCGTCACGCCGCTCGACATGGCCCACGCCTACGAGACCATCGCCGCGGGCGGCAGACTGGTCACCGG
>DASRKZ010000035.1:0-16569 GCA_035648675.1 Solirubrobacteraceae bacterium | reverse complement strand
TCACGGCGGCGAAGCGTTCCCGAGCCTGATCGTGGTGTTGCAGGGCTACGGTGTCACGGTCGATCTCGTCGGCACGACGTTCATCAGTAAGGCGGGGATCACCAGCAGCACGTTCGAGGCCGTCCCCGACGTCCCGGTGAGTACGTTCGAACTTACCTTGCCCGAGGGCAAGTTCTCAGCCTTGGCGGCGAACGGGAATCTCTGCACGAGCAAGCTGGCGATGCCGACCGCGTTCGTTGGGCAGAACGGCGCGGAAATCCACGAGTCGACGAAGATCGCCGTCACGGGTTGTGCGAAGGCGAAGGCGTTGACCAGGGCGCAGAAGCTCACCGCGGCGCTGAAGGCTTGCAGGAAGAAGGCCAAAGGCAAGCGCGCGGGATGCGAGAAGCAGGCGCGTAAGAGGTACGGCGCGGTGAAGAAGGCGAAGAAGTAGCGGGTGGCTCGGGCTCTTCGGTCGAGAGACGCGCACGGTGCCAGCGACACTCAAACCCCTTGCGCGGCGCGAGCCGAGCGTGCGAGGAGGGCTCAACGATACGGCTCACTTACGGATGAGCGAGGTACAGCGCGGACGCTTGCTCGCCGCAGCGGTGGAAGTCGTCGCGGAGTCGGGCTATTCGGGGATGTCGATGGCGCGGGTGACGAGTCGGGCGGGTGTCTCGCGGGGGACGTTCTATGAGTTGTTCGAGGATCGCGAAGACTGTTTTCTCGCGGCGTTCGACGATGCGGTCGCACGGATCGCCGCAGTCGCCGGTCCGGCGTATGAGGGCGAGCGGAGCTGGCGGGAGCAGGTCAGGGCCGGCCTGACGAGCGTGCTTCAGTTCATCGGGGATGAGCCTGGGTTGGGGTCGCTCCTGGTCGTCGATGCGCTCGGCGCCGGGCCCCATGTCTTGGAGCGCCGTGCCCAGGGGCTCGCAAGATTGACCAGCATCGTCGACCAGGGGCGTCTCGAGGTGAAGGGCGGCCGGGAACTGCTGGCCGATCCCGGACGATCGGTATTGACCGCCGAGGGCGTCGTCGGCGCCGTGTTCAGCGTGCTTTTCGCGCGGCTGCTGGAGCGCGACATGCGGCCGCTGGTTGGGCTTCTCAACGAGTTGATGGCGATCATCGTGCTGCCCTACCTCGGGCCGGCGGCCGCCAGAAAGGAGCTTCAGCGTCCGGCGCCAGAAGCGCGCCGAGGTTTGCCACGGCCCGGGGGTTTTCCGTTGGACGATCTCGATATACGCATCACCTACCGCACGCTCCGTGTGCTCGCCGTGGTCGCGGAGCGGCCCGGCGCGAGTAATCGTGAGCTCGCCGACCTTGCGGGGATCTCTGACCAGGGCCAGGTCTCAAAGCTCCTCGCGCGTCTTCGCAAGCTCGGGTTGATCGAGAACAGCGGTGCGGGGCAGGCCAAGGGGATGCCCAACTCGTGGGCGCTCACCGCGAGGGGGGCCGAGGTGCAGCAGGGGATCGACTCGCAGGCCGGCCGTGCCCGGCGTTAAGGAGCCGACTCAAGGGGTGGTGTCTGCGCGGAGAGAACGGAGCCTTCAGGCGCATCGCGGGCGTGTGTTGAGCGCGGCGGTGGATGTTCTCGCGGAGAAGGGGTATTCCTCGGCGTTCGCGGGGCGCGTCACGGGCCGCTCGGGGATCTCCCGCCTGACGTTCTACGAGCTCTTCGACGGCGGCGAAGCCTGCTTCCTCGCCGCGTTCGACGAGGCGGTCGCTCGGATCGCCGCCGAGGTCGTCCCGGCCTATCTCCAGGGGAAGAGTTGGCGTGAGCAGGTCCGAGGTGGGTTGGCTGCGCTGCTTGCCTGTTTTGATCGTGAGCCCGATCTCTGCTCGCTGGTGATCGTCGACGCGCTCACCGTCGGGGTAGGGGTGCATGAGCGCCGCGCCGAGGTGCTCGACTCTTTGATCGCTGTCGTCGACCAGGGACGCCACGAGGGGAGAGCGGGCCAGGAGGCTCCATCTGTGACGGCGGAGGGCATCGTTGGCGCGGTATTCAACGTGATCCACGCGCGGGTGCTCAGGCGGCTCACCGACAGGCGGGGTGCCCAGACGCGCGGCGTCTCTCCAACCGGGAACATCTCCCCGGCTTCCGCCGGGTCGCTGCGGGAGTTGTGCAACCCGCTGATGGCGATGATCGTGATGCCCTACCTCGGGCACGCCGCCGCGGACGGGGAGCTCAAGCGTCCCACGCCGAAAGCACGGCGTTCCTTGCCTCGGGGTAAGCGGGACCCGGTGCCTCCTCGTCTGAATGACCGTGCGCGAACGATCCTCCGGGTCGTCTCCAGCGAGCCGGGGCTCGGCAACAGGCAGATCGCCGACCGTGTCGGGCTGCACGACACCGGGCACATCTCACGGCTGCTGCTGCTCCTCTCAGACCAAGGGCTGATCGTCAACGACAGCAAGAATCACCCCCGGGGAGCCAAAGCCTGGCGGGTGACCGGGCAGGGGGAGAGGGCTCAGCGGGCGGACGGGCGGGGCGCAGCCTGCTCGGCCATGAATAGCTTGCCTGATATATCAAAGAAAGCATGATATGGTCTTTGCAATGACGCGAAGGACTCGGCACGTACAGCAGAAGCCCGACGCTCTGGACGAGATGATCGTCGAGTTCACCGAGGCGAACCCGGACTTCCCCCGGCTGCTCCTTGCGGCCGAGCGCCGACGCACCCTGCTGCGCACGCTGGCCGAACAACGCAAGCGCCACAACCTCTCGCAGACCAGCGTCGCGGCGGTCATGCGCACCTCCCAGCCCACCCTCGCTCGGCTGGAGACGACGGCCGCCGACACCAAGCTCTCAACCGTCGAGCGCTTCGCCGATGCCCTCGGTTACAGCGTCGAGTATCACCTCGTACCGGCGAAGAAGTCCAAGCGCAGGGCGGGCGTGGTAGTCGAGGGCTGACCCGGCGCTCCTAGACTGAAGCGAGTGCCAACCTTCTGCCGCCACAACCGCTTCATCGAGCGCTGCCCGATCTGCAGCAAGACGCTCGCCGGCCGCTCGCCGGCCGGGCAATCGACTAAACCACGAGGCGCCCCCACGAAAGGCGCCCCCGTCCGGCCCCGTCACCCGCGCCTGCGCGCCGGCGGCCGCGCGGTCCGCGTCCAGCATGAGACCCGCGCCGGGGATGACGGCTACCGCTCACCGCTGCTCCCCGGGCTGCGCGCCTCCGAGGATGCCCTCGCGCTGGTCGAGGAGATCGCCTTCGCCAGCGGCCGCTTGCTCACGCTCGGCGCCGCGCCCCCCGACCTCTACGCCGAAATCCGCGCGCGGGCCGAGGAGGACCTCGAGCAGGCGAGTTGGATGTGCTTCCTCACCGCCTACCTCTCGCCGCTCGACGGCGAGGACCCCTTCGCCGGCATCCGCATAGCCCTGGCCGCCACCCGCGACGGCGGCGCCTACGATCTCGACCGGCTGGGGGACCTCCACGAGATCCCGCTCGGTCCGCGCACCTCCCACGATCCCGCGCGCGGGACGAGCACACTGATCGCCTACCGCCACTGGGCCGAGCGCGCCGGTACCCAGGCACGCGCGTTCGGAGGCGACCCCGGCTGGACCCCCCAGCGGCGCTTCGAGCGGGGCTTCGAGCGCCTCGCGCTTCCCGGCCTCCCGCGGATGGGGCGCTATGAGCTGCTCGTCACGCTCGGACGCCTCGGGCTATATGAGCTGCGCGCCGACTCGCTGCATCTCACGAGCGTCCCCGACTCCCCCTCCGGGGACCTCACCACGCTGGCCGCCAAGCGGGTGTTCGCGATCGGCGATCCGCTGAACCTCGAGCGCCGCGCCCGCACGTTCGCCGAGGCGATCTCGGTGCCGGTCGAAGCGCTCGACCTGGCGCTGGCGAACTGGAACCCGCCCGCCCCCGGTAAGCGGGCGACGCTCGGATTCCGGCGCGAGACCTCCGATCGGCATGCGCTCGAGCGCTGTCACGAGGCGTTGGGGCTCTAGAAAAGTACGGACTTTTCAGACCGGCCCATAAGCTCGCGAAGCGGGCCGGTCGGATGAACGTTCGTCCTGCGACGCCTGCCCCAGCGCTACCTCGACCCCCCGCGATACGAGCGTTCGTAGTCGTGGGGTGGGGAGTCGTTGGGTCCAGTTCTGTAGTTGTGTCTCGTCGAAGTTCTCGGGGAGGGAGAGCTCGGGGAAGAAGGGGCGCGCTCCGCGCGATGCGCGGACGTAGACGGTGTCGAACAGGGCTTTCTCTGGTGTTGCGAGATACCCGCTGTCTTCCGAGCCGCGGTAGCCGTCGAAGAGCTCGGGGGCGAGATGGTGGATTGAGTAGGTGCCGATCGTGGTTGTGAGGTGTCGTGTTCGATCGAGCGATGCGACGGAGATCTGGCGTGGGATCTGTTCGATCATGTCGTGGCGGGCGAGCGCGGACCAGAACGAGATGTAGGCTGGGAATGGTGCTGTCAGGTAGGGCGCGAGGGTGAAGGGGTCGATGTCGGGTTGAAGTGCCCAGAGGCCTTGGCGTAGGCGGCGCGCCAGACCGGCTTCTTCCATTGAGTGCAGGAGGTGGCTGGCGCTGCTGGTGGATGCGTGTAGCCGTGTGGCTGCTTCGCGCGTCTGGATGATCGGGCGGCCGATAAGGAGGAGCTCGCCGTATGCGTCCGCCGCTCTCATCGGGCCGCCAGCAGCGTGTCGGTGACGAACAGTTGCATCTCCTCCCAAGTGGCCTTGCTGTCGTAGAGCTCGGTGACCTCGGGGTCGAGGAATGGCAGCACCTGGTCAAGGAAGGCTTCGAAGGGCAAGTCGAGGCCTCGCTCAGCCGCGTGCATCAAAATCTGAGGGTCGATCGTTCCGGCCTGTAGTGGCTGGCGGCGGAGCAGCAGGTCGAGATCGAAGACGTCGCGGGCCTGTGTCTCGGAGCGTCCGGCGAGAGCCTTGATCTTCTGCTCTGTGGCGGCATCCGCTGTGTAGTGCTGCACCGTCGGCGCCCGTAGCGCGTACGGAGCGACGATCGGGCTGGGCACGGGCTCCAGGACATGTCGTCGCTCGCCGTTGCGATGGCTGAGCTCGATCTTGGTGCGGACGGTCTCGCTCCGCCCGGAGACCGCGATCGCGATCTTCCAGCGGCGCGTCGTCTCGGTCTGCTTCGGCTTGGTGAAGTGCTCCACCGCTAGACCGCCGCTGCGAAGGACGGCGTCGATTGTTGGGGAGGCAAGGATGCCGTCCACTTTCTCGGTGAGCGTCCAGGGTGCGAGCCCGTCGATGTCGAGGTCGATGTCCTCGGAGTAGCGCACGCTGTCGAAGAAGTAGCGGAGGTTGGTGCCTCCCTTCAGCACGTAGCGGGCCTGGTCGAGGCGTGCCTGCAGGACCTGGAGAAAGGCCAGGTGAAACAGCTCGATGACCTGCGCGTCGCTGAACTCGGGCATTGCGTAACGATACACTATATTGACGATTACGTCAAAAGTCCGTATCGCTGATAGAATGAGCCCTGTCGAGCCTCCACTACGGCTCCTGCGATCGGCATGCGCTCGAGCGCTGTCACGAGGCGTTGGGGCTCTAGAAAAGTACCGTCCACACCGCCACCTACAGTTTCCGTTGTGCCGCTCTGCTTCATCGAGCCCCAAGACGCCATTCGCGTGATCGCCGAGTCGGTCGGCCGTGAGGCCCGCCGTCAGCTGGTGGGCGAGGTCGTCCGCGCGTGGGTGGACGACATTCCCGACCAGGAGCTCTCCGTCCACTACGCCAAGGCGATCGCCGACCTCGACGAGGACGACCTGCACCTGCTCGCCGCCTGGCACGCCTCCCTGGAGGTCGGTCAGCCGGTTCCCAACACCGAGTTTCTCGTCGGCGTGTTCGCAAGCCTCGGCGAGAACCGCCGCGAGGCGCTCAAGATCGCGGCGGGCTTCCGCGGCGAGGAAGCCTTCCAGGCGGGCGTCTCCGAGGAGCAGGCCCTGGACACCGTGCTCCCCCGCCTCTCCCGCGAGCGCGCCATCGAGCTCGCCACCGAGTGCATCCAGCTGTACATGTGGGACAGATTGGGTTGCGACAACTGAGCAGCCGCGACGCTGCTCCACGCCGATAGACTCGGAGCATGGCCGCCCCCACTGTCGACGAGGTGATGGACGCCCTCACGAACGTGATCGACCCCGAGCTCGGCCTGGACTTCGTCGAGCTCGGCCTGATCTACGGCGTCGAGGTTGACGACGGGAACGTGCACGTCACGTTCACGCTGACCACCCCCGGCTGTCCGATCGGCCCGCAGGTGACCGAGCAGATCGACGAGTTCGTCGGCGAACTGGAGGACGTGCGGACGATCGAGTCCGAGATGGTCTTCACGCCGCCCTGGTCGCCGGAGAAGATGTCAGAGGACGCGAAGTTCGCGCTTGGGTACTGACGCCGCTGACGCCAGTAGAGGCGTCGTGGGAGGCCACTCGTAGAGAAAGATCACGCGGGCGTAGTCGCGGTCTCGCGAGCTAGCGACACCAGCGACGTGAGTTCCTCGGCGATGCTCTCGCCGATCGCGTCGATGTCGGGGAGGGCGTCGAAGTCGCCGAGCAGGCCGAAGTTCATCTGGCCGTTGTAGGACATGATCGCGATCGCCAGCGCGTGGTGCTGGGGGAGGAAGGCCACCGGGTAGGCCTCGAGCATCTCGCGGCCGAGCACGTACAGCGGGAACTGCGGGCCGGGGACATTCGTCACGAGCAGGTTGAACAGGCGCGTCGAGAAGTTCAGCCGCGAGGCCTGCGCGAGGATCGTCGGCGGCGCGAAGTTCTGGGCGCCCGCGATCACCTCGGCGCCGAGCGCCTGCTTGGACTCCTTCAGGCCGTCCATCGCGTTCGAGACGAAGCGCAGGCGCTGGATCGGGTCGGCGATGTAGACCGGTAGAGGCCCGCGCATCACGACGATGCGGTTGCCTCCCTGGTTGTGCTCGTCCTCGGCGCGGACCGAGACGGGTACGAGCGCGCGCATCTCCATGCCCTCGGTACGGATCCCGCGAGAGATCAGGAACGAGCGGAGCGCGCCGGCGACGACCGTGAGCACCACGTCGTTGACGGTGCCGCCGAAGGCGTTCTTCACGACCTTGAAGTCTTTGAGTGAGCTTCCGATGCCGACGAAGCGCCGGTGCGGACCGATGTCGACGTTCAGCGGCGTCTGCGGCGCCGGGTTCAGGCCGGCCCAGACGATCTCGCCGACTCCCTCGGCCGCCTCGCGCGCGCGGGCGAACGCGTGCTCGGGGTGCGACAGTGCGTCGATCGCGCCCTCCGCCAGCTCGATCCCGGTCCGCACCGCGCCACGCAGGCCGGCGGCCAGGAGCTCGGCGACGCCGGGTTCGCTATGCGGCTGCCACGGACGCCCCGAGTGCCTCAACGGCGGCGGGTCCGGCGAGAGGTCGAACAGCACCGTCGCCAGGTCGATCCCGGCGATCCCGTCGATCAGGGCGTGGTGGCTCTTTGAGATCAGCGCGAAGCGGTCGTCCTCCAGCCCCTCGATCAACCACATCTCCCACAGTGGCTTCGAGCGGTCGAGCTGCTGGGAGAAGATCCAGGCGGTCAGGCTCTGCAACTGATCCCAGCCCCCCGGAGTCGGCAGCGCCGCGGGACGGATGTGGTACTCGAGGTTGAAGCTCGGATCGTCGACCCATACCGGCCTGCCGCTGTCGAGCGCCGTGTGGGCGAGCTTGTGGCGGTAGCGCGGCACCAAGTGCAGCCGCCGCCGGATCTGCTCGAGGAAGTCCTCCAGCGAGGGGGGCGGTCCTTCGACGATCGTCAAGCCGCCCACGTGCATGTGCGAGGTCGGCCCCTCCTGGTGCAGGAAGGACGCGTCGACCGGAGTCAGCCTGTCCAGGTGACGTTGCGCCATCGCGCTTAGGGTACCGGGAGCCTCTCTACAATGGGTGAATGTCAGACGAGGTCCTCAACACCGTCGAGCGGGTACTGCTCGCGGCTCCGCGCGGGTACTGCGCGGGAGTGGATCGCGCCGTGCAGACCGTCGAACGCACGCTCGAGATCCACGGGCCGCCCGTGTATGTGCGCAAGGAGATCGTCCACAACAAGCACGTCGTCGAGCGGCTGCGCGAGCGCGGGGTGATCTTCGTCGAGCAGGAGACCGACGTGCCGGAGGGGTCGGTATGCGTGTTCTCCGCGCACGGTGTCGCTCCCAGCGTCCACGCCAACGCGCGGGCGCGTGAGCTGCAGACGATCGACGCCACCTGCCCGCTCGTGACGAAGGTCCACCGCGAGGCGCTCCGCTTCGCCGAGGACGGCTACACGATCGTGCTCGTCGGCCACGATGGCCACGAGGAGGTCGAAGGCACGATGGGGGAGGCCCCCGAGCGAATCATGCTCGTGCAGAGCGAGCAGGACGTCGACGAGCTGGAGGTCGAGGATCCCGAGCGGATCGCCTATGTCACCCAGACGACGCTCTCCGTCGATGAAACCAGCTCGATCCTCGCCCGGCTGAAGGAGCGCTTCCCGAGCGTCGTCGGTCCCCGCACAGACGATATCTGTTACGCCACAACCAACCGCCAGACGGCCGTCAAGCAGCTGGCCGGCAGCTGCGACCTGATGCTCGTGATCGGCTCGCGCAACTCATCGAACTCGGTACGGCTCGTCGAGGTCGCGCGCGACTGCGGTACCGACGCCCACCTGATCGACAGCGCGAGTGAGGTACGCGAGGAGTGGCTCCGGGACAAGCGCGTCGTGGGTATCTCCTCCGGGGCCAGCGCGCCTGAGAATCTCGTGCGCGAGCTCGTCGGCTTCTTCCGGGCGCGGGGGGTCGAGGACATCTCCGAGGTGGACGCGGTCCGCGAGGACGTCCGCTTCATGCTGCCCAAGCAGGTCCGCGATGCCGTCGCCGGAGCACCGCGCCCGGAGGGCGTGGTCGGGGCCTCCTGAGCACGCCGATCGTCTCCGCGCCGGGTCCGGTCCGCTAGATGCGCACGCTGATCGTCTCCGACCTGCATCTCGGCAGCGGCTCGGGTGCCGACGTGTTGCGCCGCCCCGAGCCACGCGCGGCGCTGCTGGAGACCCTGGAGGACATCGACCGTCTGGTGCTGCTCGGCGACGTACTCGAGTTGCGCCACGGTCCGCCGCGCCACGCGATGACCGCCGCGCGGCCATTCTTCGAGGATCTCGGCCGGGTGCTCGCCGGGCGGGAGATCGTGGTGAGCGCCGGCAACCACGACCATCAGCTGGTCACCTCATGGTTGGACGAGCGCGCGCTGCGGGAGCCCGAGCCGCTCGGCCTCGAGCAGCGCCTGCTCCCCGCACAGGCCTCGCCGATGCTCGCCCGGATCGCCGAGTGGGCCTCCCCGGCGCGCGTGCTCGTTGCCTACCCGGGTCTCTGGGTGCGCCCGGATGTGTACGCCACCCACGGGCACTACCTCGACTGCCATCTAACCGTCCCGACGCTCGAGCGCCTCAGCGTCGCCGCGATGAGCCGCGTCCTGGGGCGCCCCGCGGCTGCCTTCAGCCGAGTCGAGGACTACGAGGCGGTGGGCGCTCCGGTGTTCGCCTGGCGGGACGCGGTCGCCAGGGGAGCCCGCGGCGGCGGCGCCCTGAAGCGAGTCGACACGGTGCGCGCATGGCGCGCCCTCGGAGGTGAGGGGAGCGGCTCCTCGCCTGCTCGCAAGCTGCGCCGCCTCGCGCTCGCGGGCGCCTTCCCGCTCGCCGTGGCGGGGCTCAACCGCGCCGGACTGGGGCCCCTGCGGACGGACATCTCCACCGAGGAGCTGCGCCGCGCCGGCCTGCGGGCGATGGGGGAGGTGGCCGACCGCCTCGGTCTGGGCGATACCCACGTGATCTTCGGCCACACCCACCGCGCCGGCCCGCTCCCGGGCGACCTCGCGTCGGAGTGGCTGGGGCGTGGCGGTGCGCGCCTGGTGAACGCGGGCTGCTGGACGTATGACCTCGCGTTCCTCGGCCGTGCCTCCGGTGAAACCCCCTACTGGCCCGGAACATGCGTGCTCGTCGAGGACTCCGGCCCGCCGGTGCTCAAGCGCCTGCTCCTCGATCGCTCGCGCGCCGAGCTCGCGCCCTCCCGGGTGGCCGAGGCTACGCCAAGCCCGGCGTGAAGCAGGTCGCCAGGCACTCCACGCCCGTGCCGATCTCCAGTTCGAGCACGGCCGTCGTGTGGCGCTCGTGCTCGATCAGCGGGTAGGCGCCCGGGTGCGCGATCGTCAGCTCGCGCGTCACGGCGGGCTCGGACCGCGCGCCGGTGTCGCCGTCGATGCTCGTGGCGCTCAGCTTCACGGTGCCCGTCCCGTCGAGCACCGCCCACACCCCGCCTGCCTCATACCGGCCCGAGTAGGCGCCCGGCTGATCCTCGGTCTGGGGTAGGAGTTGCGCGCCGGGCACATCCTCCGGGCGGATCGGCGCCAGGGGTTCGCGCTCCACTCCGAGGAGCGCCTGGATCGCCAGCTCGGTCTCCTCGTAGGAACCCTCGCCGTAGTGGTACTCGAACAACCGTGCCCGCCCGTCGAACAGGTACCTCACCGGCCAGCCCCGGTTGTCGTAATCGCGCCACACCTCCAGCGCGCTGTCGATCAGCACCGGGTACTCGATGCCCAGCCGCGCCACGGCCTCCCGCACGGCCTCCTCATCGCGCGCGGGCTCGAAGCCGGGGGAGTGCACACCGATCGTGCGCAGCCCATCCTCGGCGTAGCGCTCGTGCCAGGCCTTCAGGTAGGGCAGCGTGCGCAGCGAGTTCGGCCTACAGAAGTCCCAGAACTCCACCAGCATCGGCTTCCCCCGCTGGATGATGCTTTCTCCCCGTCCGGTGACGTTCACCCACGGCAACCCCGTGGGGAACAGCGGAGCGACAATCGTGTCTACAGGAGCGCGCAAAACCGAGCGCGCCTCAGCCGATGGAGCCGACCATCTCCAACTGAATCAGTCGATTGAGCTCGACCGCGTACTCCATCGGCAGCTCCTTCGTGACCGGCTCGATGAAGCCGTTCACGATCATCGCGGCGGCCTCGTCCTCGGTGAAGCCGCGCGAGCCCATGTAGAAGAGCTGGTCGTCGGAGATCCGCCCGACGGTCGCCTCGTGGGCGACGGTCACGTGGGGGTTCTGGATCTGGATGTCCGGCCAGGTGTCGGATTTCGATTCGCCGTCCATCATCAGGCCGTCGCACTGCACGCGCGACTTCGAGCCCTGGGAGTTGGCGCCCATCTTCACCAGGCCGCGGTAGCCCATGATGCCGCCGTCCTTCGAGATCGACTTGGCGAGGATGTTCGAGGTGGTGTTCGGCGCCAGGTGCACGACCTTCGCGCCCGTGTCCTTGTGCACGCCTTTGCCGGCCACGCCGACGTTCAGGTGGTCTGCCCGCGCGCCCTCGCCCATCAGGAACGAGCCGGGGTAGAGCATCACGTACTTCGCGCCCATCGAGCCCCCGACCCACTCCACGGTGCCGTTCGCGTCGACGACGGCGCGCTTGGTGTTCAGGTTGTAGACGTCCTTCGACCAGTTCTGCACGGTCGTGTAGCGCGCCTTCGCGCCCTCGTGGACGAAGATCTCGACGACGGCGGAGTGCATCGAGTTGACCGAGTAGGTCTGCGCGGTGCAGCCCTCGATGTAGTTCACCTCGGAGCCCTCGTCGGCGACGATCAGCGTGTGCTCGAAGGTGCCCTCGCCGGCGCCCTCCATGCGGAAGTAGGACTGCAGCGGCAGGTCGCACTTGACGCCCTTCGGGATGTAACAGAAGGCCCCGCCCGACCACACGGCACCGTGCAGTGCACTGAACTTGTTGTCCTGCGCGGGCACGCACTTGTTCATGAAGTATTTCTGCACCAGCTCCGGATACTCGGTGACCGCCGTGTCCATCGAGCAGAACAGGATGCCCTGCTTCGCGTACTCCTCCTTCAGACCCTCATACACGGGCTCCTGGCGCCACACGCCGACGACGCCGGCGAGGTGCTCGCGCTCGGCCTGGGGGATGCCGAGGTCCTCGTAGGTCTGCTTCATCTCGGCCGGCACGTCGTCCCAGCTGTCGAAGCGCCCCGCGGTGGGCGGGGAGTAGAGGACGAGGTCGTCGAGGTTCAGGCCGCTCAGATCAGGACCCCAGGTGGGAACGGGCTTGCGTTCGAAGATCTCCAGCGCCTTCAACCGTTTCTCGGCCATCCAGTCGGGCTCGCCCTTGATCTTCGACAGCTCGCTCACGACCTCGCGGGAGATGCCCTGGCGGGCGCGCAGCTGACCCTGCTCGTCCTCGACGATCGGGCTGGGCTTGGTGATCCTGGTGCGATCCGTCGTGGCCATCTGGCTCCTCGCTGCGGTTGCTCTGCGAATCCTGTGCGCTGAAGTAGGGATTGTATCGCGGGCGGCGGTGACGTCCCACTCGATGTCAACGGGCTCGATGAGTTCCTCGTCGGATACGTTGAAGGTCACCGAGTCACGCAGGTTGTCGTCGTCGAGCATCATCAGGCCGGCCAGGCGTGATCGCCGGTGACGGCGCCTCGCACGACCTTCAGATTGAGCAGCGCGCACTTACGGCGGGTAGCGGAGACGGGGATGCCGAGCAGCTCGATCATCCAGTCGGCGCCCAGCTTCCCGACCTCCTCCAGGGTCATGCCCTTCAGCTCCTCGGAGGCGATCGAGGCCGATGCCTGCGAGATCGCGCAGCCGTGACCGTGGAAACGGAGGTCCTCGATGCGGTCGTCCTTCACGCGGATGTGCACCCCCAGCTCGTCGCCGCACAGCGGGTTGTGCTCGATCGCCTCCATGTCGTGGGGCTCCAGCTCGCCGAAGTTTCGCGGCTGCTTGTAGTGATCGAGGATGTAGTCGCGGTAGAGGTCGTCCATTTACGCGGGGGTGAAGATAAAGACGGGGATATTT
The DNA here is from genome assembly GCA_035648675.1 of Solirubrobacteraceae bacterium. Classification (GTDB taxonomy): domain Bacteria; phylum Actinomycetota; class Thermoleophilia; order Solirubrobacterales; family Solirubrobacteraceae; genus Palsa-744. Next base: position 3,806 of record DASRKZ010000035.1, on the reverse strand, counting down.
GTTGTATTACTTTTTCTGGGGTGTGTAACCATGGTTACACACCTTCCTTCAAGTGGAACAACTTCTGGCGGCCCGACACAGTTTGGGCACGATTTGGCTGACGCCTCCGGACTCACGATAGGCCGAACACCTCGCGCCCGGCGAGCAGCGCGTCGACGAGCGCGTCGATGTCCGAGGGCTCGTTGTAGACGCCGATACTCGCGCGCGCCGTCGCGCTCACGCCCAGGCAGCGCATCAGCGGCTGCGCGCAGTGGTGACCGGCGCGGATGCACACCCCGCCGCGGTCGGCCAGCTCGGCGATGTCGTGAGGGTGCATTCCTTCGATCGTGAACGACGCCAATCCGCCGCGAGCATCCGCCTCCGGGGGGCCGGTGACGCGCAGACCGGGAACATCTCCCAGGCGCTCGAGCATGTATCCGGTCAAGGCGCGCTCATGCGCGCGCACTCGATCCATCCCCAGAGCTCCCAGGTACTCGACCGCCGCGCCCAGCCCGACGGCCTCCGCGATCGGAGGCGTGCCGGCCTCGAACTTGTAGGGAAGCTCGTTCCACGTGGCCGACTGGAGGTCGACCGAGGCGATCATGTCGCCGCCGGTCAAGAACGGCTCCATCCGCTCGAGGATCTCGCGACGGCCGTGCAGCACGCCGATCCCCGTCGGCCCGAGCGCCTTGTGGCCGGTCCACGCATAGAAGTCGGCGCCGATCGCCTCCACGTCGACCGCCATGTGCGGCACCGCCTGGGCGCCGTCCACGAGCGATACCGCGCCCGCGGCCCGCGCCCGCGCGACGATCTCCCCGACCGGAAGGATCGTGCCGAGCACGTTCGAGACGTGCGTCACCGCCACCAGTCGCACGTCGCCACGCGCCAGCTCCGCGTCGAGCTGATCGAGCGAGACCTCGCCGCGCTCGTCGACCTCCAGGTAGCGCAGCTCCGCGCCGCGCTCGCGGCAGAGCACCTGCCAGGGCACGATGTTCGCGTGGTGCTCCATCTGGGTGATCAGCACCGCGTCGCCAGGGCCGACGTTCGCCCGACCCTCCGCGCCTGCGCGACCTGGGGCGTGGCCTCGGCCCCAGGCGTCCGCGTCCCCCGCGGCCGTTCCCCGGCCCCAGGCGTAGGCGACGAGGTTGATCGCCTCGGTGACGTTCTTCGTGAAGATCGTCGTCTCCGGCCGCGCGCCCGTGAAGGCGGCCACGCGCCTGCGCGCGCCGTCATATGCCGCGTCGGCCTCCTGTGCCAGCGCATACACCCCGCGGTGTACGTTCGCGTTGTGGTTGCGCAGATGCTCCGCGACCGCCTCGATCACGACCTCCGGCTTCTGCGATGTCGCGCCCGAGTCCAGGTACACGAGCTCGCGGGGTGGGCGGGCACTCGATCTCCGCGCGAAGATCGGAAAATCGTCCTTCACGTCCAGCCCGCCGGTGACCGTCGCTCCATCAGGCATAGTCAACGGACCTCTCTACTCGAACAACGCGACCCGCGCAGCCGCCGGTAGGCGGCCCCTTAAAAAGGGTCGTTTCAACGACTGGTGGCATAGGCCTCGATGTCCTCGCGCGCCGCCGCGAGCTTGGCGGCGATCTTCGCGCGCACCAACTCCTCCAGCGCCTCGTCGGCGAGCTCGGCGATCAGCGGCTCGAAGAAGCCCTCGACGATCACGCGGACCGCCGCCGGACGGTCCAGGCCGCGCGTCTGCATGTAGAAGATCGCGGCCTCGTCCAGCTCTCCCACCGTGCCGCCATGGGAGGCCGACACGTCGTCGGCGGACACGAGCACCGAGGGGATCGCATCCACGCGCGCCTTCGGCGAGAGCATCATCGAGTGGATCTGCAGATAGGTGTGCGTCTGCTGGGCTCCCGGGTCGATCTGGATCAGCCCCTCGAAGCTCGCCCGGCTCTCACCGGTCGCGGCGCCGCGCCAGTGCACATCCCCGCCCGACGGTCCCGCCTCGTGGAGGTCCACGGCGAACACGTCGAGGTGCTCGCTCTCCTCGGTGAAGAACAGACCCCTGAAGGCCATGTCACCGCCGGGCTCCGAGACCGCCAGCTCCAGGTGCTGACGCACCAGGTGCCCGCCCAGCAGCGCCGGCAGCCAGTGGCAATAGGCGTCGCGCCCGACACCGACGAAGCGCGTCGAGGAGTCATACACATCGCCCGTGCCCCAATCCTGCAGTTGCGCCAGCCGGCAGCGCGCGCCGTCTTCCAGATACAGCTCGAACGCCCCCGCGTGCAGTGACTGGGCGGGTGGGCTTGCATCCTTAAAGTCCTCCGCGAGGTCGTACTCGTGGAGGCGAAACTCGCTCGTCTCACCGCCGATCACGAGCGTCCGCGCGTACTGCGCGACGCCGGGGCCGTCGATCGCATAGACGATCTCAAACGGCTCCTCCACGATGACTCCGGGGGGAACGTACAGGAAGGCGCCACCCGTCCAGAACGCCGCGTTCCCGGCCTCCAGCTTGTTCCGGTCGATCGTCAGGCGCTTCGAGTACCAGCGCTCGGCCAGCTCCCTGTGGTCGCGGAAGGCGTCCTCCAGCGAGCAGAGGATCACTCCGCGCTCGGCCAGTACGGGGTCGAGCTCGACATGGACGACCTCGCCGCCGCTCTGCACGAGCCTGCCGGCGTGGGGCCGGTCGGGGAGCGTGCGCGTGACGACCTCGGGCACGGAGCCCGGCACGGATGCCTCGCGGTGAGTCTCGAGCGCGTCCAGGTCGAGGCTCTGCAGGCTCGTCGTCCAGAACCCCGAGCGTCGCCACACCGGCAGCTCGGAGGTCTCGTAGGTCTTTAGGGCGGCCTCACGCAACTGCTCGAGCGTGCGTCCATTGCCCGCCCCGGCGCCCGCGAGGGCGTGGTAGAGGCTCGCCTCGCGGTGGCGACCTGGCTTGACCGCAACCTCAGGCACTGGCGCCGACCTCCTGGCGGATCTGGTCGTAGCCCTCGCGCTCCAGGCGTTCGACCAGCTCGACGCCGCCCTGAAGGACGATCCGGCCATCCATCAGGATGTGCACGAACTGGGGCTTGATGTAGTGGAGGATGCGCTGGTAGTGGGTGATGATCAGCGCACCCAGACCCTGCTCCTCGTGCAACTTCTGGACGCCCTCGGCGACGGTCCGCAGCGCGTCGATGTCGAGACCCGAGTCGGTCTCGTCGAGGATCGCCACATCCGGTGCGAGCATCGCCATCTGGAGGATCTCCGCGCGCTTCTTCTCGCCACCGGAGAAGCCGTCGTTGAGGTGGCGGGAGGTGAAGGCTTTGTCGACGTCCAGCAGCTCGATCGCGTGCTGCAGCTGGGTGCGGAACTCCTTCACCTGGATCGGTTCGTCGCCTGTGCCCGAACGGGTGCGCTTGGCGTTGATCGCCATGCGCAGGAAGTTCGCGACGGAGACGCCGGGGATCGAGACGGGGTACTGGAAGGCGAGGAACAGCCCGGCCTTGGCGCGCTCGTGCGGTTCGGCCGCGGTGATGTCCTCGCCCTTGAAGGTGATCGACCCCTCGGTGATCTCATACGAGGGATGCCCGAGGAGGGTGTTGGCGAGCGTCGACTTGCCCGAGCCGTTCGGGCCCATCAGCGCGTGGACCTCCCCGCGTGAGATGTCCAGGTCGACTCCCTTGAGGATCTCGCGCTCCTCGATGCGCACGTGCAGGTCTCTGATCTCTAAATCGGCCATGTTCTGTGTTTAGGCTCCGGTTGTCAGTGGTGCGGGGTTAATGGATTTGGGCGCGGCGCGCGGGATGGTCTTGGCGCGGGGCGGGACGGTCTTGTCTGTCAGGGGAGGGGTTGGGTTCAAGAGCGCGGGTTCGAGCACGAGCTCGGCG
>DASRKZ010000034.1:0-5196 GCA_035648675.1 Solirubrobacteraceae bacterium | reverse complement strand
TCCCGATCCCGTGCCCCCGGGCCGGCGGCGGAGCTCGCCCGCGGAGAGGAGGACCTCGGCGTGGGCCTCCCAGCGCGGGCCGAGGAACTCGGCGTCCTCGCCGGAGAGCGGACCCTCGTGCGCGGAGCAGAGGAGGTGGCGGCGGAAGATGAGGGGGCTCTCGTGGTCGAGGATCGCCGCCTCGACGGGGCGCTCGAGGAAGTCGTCGGGGTGGCGGCAGAAGAACTGGTCGAGCGCGTCCTCGCCGGCGACGTACACCGCGAGGCCGCGGCCGCGGCGCCCGGCGCGCCCCCACATCTGGCGCAGCGAGGCGACGGTCCCGGGGAAGGTGACGACGACGGCCGCGTCGAGCTCGCCGATGTCGATCCCGAGCTCGAGCGCGTCGGTCGTGATCACCGCGCGGAGCTCCCCGCGGATCAGGCGGCCCTCGAGCTCGCGGCGCTGCTGAGAGGTGTAGCCCGCGCGGTAGGGAGCGACGAGCTTGGCGAGCTCGGCTCCTTGCGGGTCGGCGCCGTCCGCGTCCGAGCCCCCCGGCTCGGAGCTTTCGAGATCCCCGACGACGAGCTTGTGGAGGACCTCGACGCCCTTACGCGACTTCATGAAGCAGATCACGCGCGCCCCGTCGCGGAGGAGCCGCGCGAGCAGCTCGGCCGCCTCGGCGAGCGGGGAGCGGCGTTTGCCGAGAGCCTCGTCGGTCAGCGGTGGGTTCCAGATCGCGATCTGGCGGCCGGGCGCCGGGGAGCCGTCGGCGTCGATCAGGCGGATGTCCTCGAGGCCGGTGAGGCGCTCGGCGAGCTCGACGGGGTTGGCGATCGTGGCGGAGGTGAGGACGAAGCGCGGCTCGGTGCCATAGGCGGCGGCGATCCGGCGCAACCGCCGGAGGACATTGGCGACGTGCGAGCCGAAGACGCCGCGGTAGACGTGCGCCTCGTCGACGACGACGATCGCGAGGTTCGCGAAGAGCTCGGCCCAGGCGGCGTGGTTGGGGAGGATGCCGACGTGGAGCATGTCGGGGTTGGTGAGCACGATGTTCGCCCGGCGCCGGATGTCGGCGCGCGCCTCGCGCGGGGTGTCGCCGTCGTAGATCGCCGGTCGCACCTGCTTGGTGAGGCCGAAGCCGGCGAGCGCGCGCGCCTGGTCCTGGGCGAGCGCCTTCGTCGGGTAGAGGTAGAGCGCGCGCGCCTTGGAGTCGCGGCAGAGGACGTCGAGCGTCGGCAGGTTGAAGCACATCGACTTGCCCGAGGCGGTCCCGGTGGTGACGATCGTCGGCCCCTCCCAGGCGGAGTGGACGGCCTCGGCCTGGTGGGAGTAGAGGCGCTCTATCTCCAGGCGCTCGAGCGCCGCGAGCACCTCCGGGTGCAGCTCGGCGGGTGGCTCGAGGAGCTTCGCGGGGCGGGCGGGCCCGAATCCCTCGCGCGCCTCGCGGACGAGCCGGCCGTCCTCGCGCGCCTCGTCCAGTAGCGCGCTCCAGGGCTCGATCGTGCGTTGGATGGCCACCGCTTGCGATAGTAGAGGCGATGGACTCCCTGCGCACGCGCTGTCTGTACGTGGACCTCGACGGGACGCTCCTCGGGCGGGGCGCTTCGCTGTTGCGTGACGGCGAGGGGAACGTGTCGATCGATGGGGTACGCGCGGTGCAGGCGTGCATGCGGGCCGACGTGGAGGTGGTGCTGATGAGTGGGCGCCGCCGCGCGCAGGTGTTCGAGGACGCGCGGCTGCTCGGACAGAGCTCCTACATCTACGAGGCGGGCGCGTGCGTCGTGCTGGAGGGGGAGGAGCAGTGGCTGACGGGCGAGCTTCTCCCGGGAGAGGAGACGATCGCCGAGCAGATCGAGCGCTCGGGGGCGCCCGCGCTGCTGCTGGAGCGCTACGAGGGGCGCCTGGAGTATCACGAGCCGTGGCATACCGAGCGCGAGGTCTCGCACCTGTTCCGCGGCCTCGTGGACGCCCTGGAGGTCGACGCCCTGCTGGAGGAGAGCGGCCACGGGGACCTGCGACTGGTGGACAACGGCGTCGTCAACCGCCGTTCGGAGGCGCTGGCGGAGTTGGAGCACGTGCGCGGCTACCACCTGCTGCCGGCAGGCGCCTCGAAGGCGGGCGGGGTCGCCTGGCACCGCCGTGCGCGCGGGTATGCGCGGGAGGAGACCTTCGCGGTGGGGGACTCGCGCGAGGATCTCGCGTGCGCGGCGGAGGTGGACGTCTTCTGGCTGGTGGCGAACGCCGTGGAGCGCGATCCGTCGATCCGCGAGGCGCTCGCCAAGTACGAGAACGCGCGCGTGCTCGAGGCCGGCCACGGCGCGGGGGTCTACGAGGCCGTGCTGAGCACCCTGATGGGCTGACTTTTTGAGATCGTCCGCGCGGCGTGGTGGGCGCCGGCGGGCATTGGGGCGGGGCCTCCTTGCCCCGCCTCCCGGGCTCCTTAAATCCAGGGCGACGATGGGCAAGGAGGTCAAGGACGCAGGGAGCGTGGCGTGCTACGCACGCGAGCGACCGAGGACGCCGAGATGCGCCGCCCATCGTCGCCCTGGTCAGGACTTGATGATGCCCTCGCGCTTCTCCTCCTCGTAGAGGCGTTCCACGATGAATTCCTTGAGGAGGGTTTGGTAGCCCGTGTTGCGCAGCGCGGCGAGTGCCCGCAGCCGTTTGAGGGTGAACTGGTCGAAGCGCACCGCGATCGGCGTCGTGCGCCCGGGGCGGACGAGGTCCTGCATACGCAGGTTCTTCTCGCGGCGGGCCTCCTGCGCGAGGAACTCGTCGGGGTCGTCGAACTTGAGTTTCGCGGTGGGGTCGAACGCGGGCTCGGCCTTGGCTTTTTTCTTGGCGGGCTGGGGCATATGGCTTCCTTTTAGAGCGCGAGAGCTATGGTATCTACGTCATGTATACCATAGATATACGCAGCGACGATGCCACACCCACCGGACGGAAACCCACCATTGTTAGTGTCTACGGTCAACCACCAAAAGAAGGCCCGATCCCCATAACCACGGGCAATCGGGCCTCAAACCCTCAAAAACTTCCGGCTAGCTGCCTTCACGCAGGCGTATGAACGGCGCTGGAGCGCCCGCACCCTCTGCGCCCCCGGGTACGTCGTGGCCGAGTGTGGCAACTACGTCGCAATTAGAGGCGGACGGGCGAGTCGCCTACTCCCCACTCGTCGCGGCTACCGCGCTTGCGGCCGGCCGTGCTTGGCAGGCGTACCGCAAGGCCGGAGGGACCCGCGAACGCGTGGTCGCTGACTTCCTGATCGGCGCACACGCCGCCACACAGGCAGACAGGCTGCTGAGCCGCGATCGGGGGTTCTACCGGAGCTACTTCGCCGGACTGCACCAAGCTCCTGCGGCTCCAGCCGGCTCTAGCTAGCAGCTGGTCGCGTAGTCCAGCGCTTTGCAGACTTCGTTCATCCGCTCGGAGCTGAGGGTGGTGATCCGCTCGGTGAGCAGCGCCTTGCGAACAAGGGTGGTGTTGTCGAGGCTGATCACGCTTTCACGGGGCATGCTGTCTTCCGGTCCGACTGGGACCTCGGAGGCAAGACCGCGTATGGTGCCGGTGGCTGGTGCTGCGACGAGCTTGTTGAGCGAGCCGATCGCCTCTGCGCGGGTCAGGATCAGCACAGGTCGGCGCTTGTCATCGGGCGGCTCGTGCCACCAGACCTCGCCACGTCTCACGCGGGGTCGCGCTGCTCCCAGGAGAATCCGATGGCGGCCTCCTCCTCATCGAGCATACGCATGGTGTCTTTGCTCGCGCCGTCCGACCAGGCGTCGAGGTCGCCCCACTCATCGACGGTGTCGTCAGTTCCGTTCGCCCCTCGCGAGGCGATGAATTCGACCACGGGCTCGATCTCGGAATCGGACAGCTCGTCCAGCAGTTTATGGGCCTTTTCCCGTGTCGTCATAGGCCCGAGTTTAGCGCCGCTATCCTGACACGCAAATCGTCCCGGGATCCCTCCTACGACGATCTCGGTCTCAGCGTCCCACCGCGCGCCGCCATGCGCGGCGCCAGAAACCCGGCTGCGGGCGGCGCCAGCGGGCGGGGGGAGGCACCGTGGCGCGTACCAGCGCGACCCAGTCGTCCAGCGGCAGCTCCCCAGAGATCAACCGCCCCAGTGCGCTTGTTATCGGTGCTCGCTCTCCCGTCAGCACGCCGGCCCGTCCACCGGTTCGCCCGTCCGTGTGCTCGCCCACCTCGTCTGACGGGCCGATCCGCGAGCCGGCACTCGGCTGTCGATCCGCGTACTCGCCCACCTGTGCCTTGGCACGCCCATCCGTCTCGACGGCGGCGCGCTCGAGCGCGCGCGCCAGGAGCGGCACCGACTCCAACGACTCGACCGCCTGGCCGACGCGCGCCGGGATCTCCGCCGCGGGGACACCCGCGGCCAACAGCTCGCCGGCGCGACGGTTGCGGCTGTCGCGCGCCAGGGCGGTGGCCACCAGGTCGCCCGCGCCCGCGAGCCCGATCATCGACTCAGGCCGCGCGCCGAGGCCCTCGGCGTAGCGCCACACCTCGGCGAAGATGTGCCCGGCGGCCGCCCCCGCGGCGTTCAGACCCTGTGCCTCCGTGGCCCCAGCCGCCAGCGCCGCGGCGTTCTTGGCGGCGCCCGCCAGCTCCACTCCGAGGGGGTCGTTTGACTGCTCGCAGACGACCCCGGCGCGCGTGAACACCTGCGCGAGCGCCCGCGTGAGCTCCTCGTCGCTGGAGGCCGCCACCAGCCCCGCGCCCTCGTTCACCATCTCCTGCGCGTGCGCCGGTCCGCCGAGGCAGGCGACCCGGTGGGGACCGAACCTCGCGCTGAGGACCATCGTCGGCGGCAGCCCCTCCGGCGGGACGAGACCCTTGGCGACGGAGACCACCGCCGCACGCTTGTCCAGGCCGGCATCGCCGAGCGTCGCGATCACCTCGTTCAGTCCGCTCGATGGCACCGCGAGGAACACGTAGTCGGCGCGCGCCACCCCGGCGGCGGCCGACTCGATGCGGAGCTGGGTGGGCAGCTCGACGCCCGGCAGATAGACGCGGTTCTCTCGCTCCTCCTCCAAGCGCGTTGCCTGCTCGGCGGTGCGCGCCTGGAGCGTCGTACGCAGGCCACCCCGGGCGAGCAGCACAGCCAGCGCCGTCCCGAACGATCCCGCCCCGATCACGGTCGCCCGCCTGGCGCCCGGGGTTGGCAGCGAGCGCGCGCGAGAGGCACGGACGGCCGGGCTC
>DASRKZ010000033.1:0-2446 GCA_035648675.1 Solirubrobacteraceae bacterium | reverse complement strand
GCCCCAAGCGCCTCGCAGGCGTCCTCGACGATTCCCAGCCCATGCCTATCCGCGATCCGCTCGAACGCCGGCAGATCGGCGGGGTAGCCAAAGATATGCACAGGCAGCAGCGCCCGCGTGCGCTCGGTCACCACAGCAGCCGTAGCCTCCGGATCGAGGTTGAGCGTCACCGGGTCGATATCCGCGAACACCGGCCGAGCCCGCTCATACAGCGCCGCATTGGCGGACGCCACAAACGAAAACGGACTCGTAACCACCTCATCGCCGTCCTCCACCCCCACCGCGCGCAACGCCAGATGCAGCCCAGCGGTCCCGCTCGACACGGCACTGGCAAACGGGGCTCCCACGCGCCCGGCAAACCGTTGCTCGAACTCCGGCACCCGTGGCCCAAGCGAAAGCTGCCCCGAGCGCAACACGTCGATCACCGCCCGCTCCTCAGCATCCCCGAGCACTGGCTGAGCGAGCGGAATCAGGGCATCTGAGTCAAAGACGTCCGCGCCACCAGGGCGATCATCAAGTCCTCGACGGGTCGAGATCCGAGCGGCCTGCCCCGTACCCTGAGCGGCGTCGGAACCCTCCACTACGCCTTACCGGCCGAACGGAGACTCGATCCCGACGAGGGCCGGTACCCACCCTGCATCCCGTACTCCAACGAATCCACCAACGCATCCCAAGAAGCCGCGATCACGTTCTCCGAAACCCCGATCGACCCCCACACCTCCTGCCCATCCGAGGCATCGATCAAGACACGCGTAACCGCCCCCGTCCCCTTCGTCTCATCCAAGATGCGCACCTTGAAGTTCACCAGGTCGATGTCCCGCAGATGCGGATGGATCTCACCGATCGCATCGCGCAAAGCCGTATCGAGCGCGTTCACCGGCCCGTTCCCTTCGGCCGTGCGCACATAGCGCTCGTCCCCCAGCCAGATCTTGATCGTGGCCTCGGTCTCCACATGCCCGTCGGCGCGCTGCTCGACGAGCACGCGCCAGGACTCCAGGCGGAACAACGGCTCGTACTCGCCGGCCTCCCTCCGCATCAGCAGCTCGAACGACCCATCGGCGGCCTCGAACTGAAAGCCCGAGTGCTCGAGCTCCTTCACGCGCTCCACAACCCGCTGGGCAAACGCATCGTCGGCCGCGATCCCCGCCTGGCGCGCCTTCTCCGCGATCGTTCCCCGGCCCGAGAGCTCGGAGATCAGGACGTCGCGACTGTTCCCCACGACCGCGGGATCGATGTGCTCGAAGGTCTGCGCGTCGGCGCGCACGCCGGCCGCGTGCAGCCCGGCCTTGTGCGCGAACGCGTGCTTGCCAACGTATGGCTGGGCGGGATCCGGCGCGCGGTTGAGCAGCTCGTCCAACAGGTGCGCCGTCTCGCTCAGGCGCGCCAGGCGCTCGGGTGCCAGCAGCTCGTAGCCCAGCTTCAACTGCAGGTCGGCGATGATCGTCACCAGGTTCGCGTTGCCCGTGCGCTCGCCGATGCCGTTGATCGTCCCCTGGACCTGCGTCGCGCCGCCTTCCACGGCCACCAGCGTATTCGCGACCGCGCACCCCGAGTCGTCGTGGGTGTGGATCCCCAGCGGGACGCCCGGCAGCGCTTCACCGACGACGGCCATCGCCACGCGTATCTGCGGCGGCAGCGAGCCGCCGTTGGTGTCGCACAGCACGATCCGCTCAGCCCCCGCACCGGCCGCCGCGCGCGCGCAGTCCAGCGCGTAGCCGGGGTCGAGCGTGAAGCCGTCGAAGAAGTGCTCGGCGTCGAGCAGCACGCGCTTGCCCTCGCCGACGAGGAACGCGACCGACTCGCCGATCATCTTCAGGTTCTCCTCGCGCGAGACGCGCACGACCTTCTCGACGTGCAGCACCGAGGCCTTACCGACGAGCGTGCAGACCGGCGCGAAGCACTCCGCCAGGACCCGCAAGCCCTCATCGGCGTCCGCGGCCACCTCGCGGCGGCGCGTCATCCCGAATGCCACGATCTCGGAGGTATCGAAGCGCTCCTCGGCGAGCAGCGCGAACAGCTGCGCCTCCTTCGGGTTCGACGACGGGAAGCCCGCCTCGATCATGTGCACGCCCAGCGCGTCGAGCGCGTGCACGACGCGCAGCTTCTCATCGGCGGTCAGGCTCATGCCGCCCCCGCCCATCCCGTCGCGCAGGGTGGCGTCGTAGAGCTGTATGTCGGTCATTGGGCTGCTAGCGCGCGGAGGTCGTCTGCGCGCTTGGTGCGACGACCTCGCCCGAGGGAGTCTGGAGCGCCGAGGGCGAGACCACGTCGAGCCACTCGCGGTAGCGCTCGGTGCGCCCATGGATCGCGTCGTCGTAGGCGACCTGCAGCACGCGCGTGACCTCACCCGGTACGCCTGAGCCGATCATGTGATCGTCGATCTCGCGCACGGGCACAAGCTCCGCGGCGGTCCCGGACATGAAGACCTCCTCCGCGAGGTACAGCT
>DASRKZ010000032.1:0-12367 GCA_035648675.1 Solirubrobacteraceae bacterium | reverse complement strand
ATACGTTGTGAACACGAACGCGAAAGGCAAGAAGCATGCTGGAGGTAAGAAGCATGGTTGATGATGGTCTTGCTGATCGCGGTGCTGTAGAAGCGATGGAGGTTGTTAGGCCCTCCAGCGTCGGCCTACGGGGGCAGGCGCTAAACCACCCACAGGTGCATTGGCTGAAGACCGTTGTGCTGAGCGTCGTGGGAAAAGTCGCGACAAGAGCGCGGCAGGTGTGGGTCGGGGAGATGAGCGATGGACGCAAGTCCTCTGCCGTTGACGTGTCGAAATTCTTGAGGATGATGTCGAAACCAGGGTCGCGTATTTATCCTGGGACGAGCCTGGAGGTCACCCGTTCACTGGCCAGGCGGCATCCGGCATACAGGCAGCATGAACCCGACCGAGGCGCTTCTATGGAACGTGTGAAGGTGCACCCGGACACAGTCACTGATGGTTTGGTGGCGAGAGGGAGGACCCCGAGCGGCAGAATCCGTGAGGGGCAGAGTACCGTCGCCGGGTGTGCCGGCGGACTCGCCCGTAGTAGCTGTGAAGCTCGCGCGTATCGCAGCGGGGGTGGAGCCAAGGGGCGGGGTCGTTCTGGCTTGAGTGTGCGCTCAACCGCAAGGGAGGAAGCACATGTCTGAGCCAAGCTTTGAGGGAAAGTCGTATGTCATTCCCAAGCAACTGGTGTGGGATGCGTGGTTGAAGGTGAGTGAGAAAGGCGGGTCGGCTGGGGCCGACGGTGTGACGATCGAGCAGTTCGAGCAGGGGTTGCAAAATCGCCTGTTCGTGTTGTGGAACCGCATGTCGTCGGGGTCGTATTTCCCTGGGCCGGTCCGAGCGGTGGATATCCCGAAGAAGAAAGGTGCGAGGCGGCTCGGCATACCAAATATCGTTGACAGAATCGCGCAGACGGCGGCGGCTATGGCGCTGGAGCCAAGCGTGGAGCAGGTGTTCCACGATGACTCCTACGGCTACCGTCCCGGACGCTCGCCTCTGCATGCGGTGGCGGTTTGCCGGGAGCGGTGTTTCAGGAAGGAGTGGGTGCTCGATGTTGACATCCGCAACTTCTTTGACTCCGTTCCGTGGGATCTGACGTTGAAGGCTTTGGCGCGACACACGGACCAGAAGTGGGTCCTGTTGTATGTGGAACGCTGGTTGGAAGCCCCGATGTTGATGCCCGATGGCAGCCTCGTGCCGAGGGAGAAGGGGACTCCGCAGGGGTCTCCGATTTCGCCGTTGATCGCCAATCTGTTCCTCCACTATGGGTTCGATGCTTGGATGGCGCGGGAGTTCCCGGCCGTCCAGTTCGAGCGCTTCGCGGATGACTTGGTGATCCATTGTGTGAGTGAGAGTCATGCCCGTGAGTTGCGGGAGGCGCTTGCTCGTCGGCTGGTCGATGTCGGGTTGGAGCTTCACCCGGAGAAGACCAGGATCGTGTATTGCAAGAGGAGTAAACGCCGGGGAACCTACGAGCATGTCTCGTTCACGTTCCGCGGCTACGCGTTCCGGCCCCGGAAGGCGGGCTACAAGGGGGAGACCTTCATGGGTTTCCTCCCGGCTGTCTCTCCGGGGAAGCTGAGCGAGATGAGCCGCCGGGTAGCATCGTGGCGGCTTCATCGACGCACGAACCTGACTCTCGATGACCTCGCGAGGGAAATCAACCCCGTCATTGGGGGTTGGCTTGCTTATTACACCGCGTTCTACCCGAGCGCGGTGGCCCCACTCTGCCATCGCATCGATCTCCATCTGGTGCGATGGTCGCAAAGGAAGTACAAACGCCTGGAACGAGCGCCTCGACGAGCACGAGCATGGTTGCGAGGGGTCCGAGAAAGGGAACCCGAGCTGTTCGTGCATTGGAGGCACTGTGCGCTACCCCGATAAAACTGAACGACACGAGCCGTATGAGTCGAGAGGCTCACGTGCGGGATCTGTGGGAGCCGGAGGCTGCGATGCCTCCGGCTACCCGGCGCTCCACACATATAGCCAAGAAGAGCGACCGGAGGAGCAACTGATGCTTGCTCGACCAAACCCAATCCAGCTCATGTTCGCCGGCGTAACCCCGAAACTCGCGGCAGCATTGGCGATGATCATTGGAATACTCGCTTTCTCCTGCGCCCCCGCTCTGGCGGCAGAAAAGTATCTGTTGACAGGCCAGTTCGACGGAAACGAAGGCCCAGGTGGAGCGCTCTCGAAACCGACTGCGGTCGCCGTGGACGAATCCACGGGAGACGTCTACGTCCTAGACAGCGAAAGTCATCGCGTGGAGAAGTTCGACTCTAAAGGGAAATATCTCTCCGAGTTGACGGGCACCGCGACCGGAGCGGTCGCCAACCCGGTTGCGGTCGCGGTCGATAACTCTGCCGGTCCCACCAAGGGCGATGTCTATGTAGCGGACGAAGGCCCCAATCCCGATGAAGGCCGCCAGGTCGTTGACCAGTTCAGCTCCACTGGCGTCTATCTCGGCCAGCTAACGGCCACCGGCAACGAAAGCGCCGGCAACTCGACAAGCCCAGGCCACATCTCCGCACTAGCCACTGGCCCCGACGGCAGCCTATGGGTCACCATAGATACCGCCACCGTCCGCCGTAAAGGTGAAGCATTTTCGGGCGAACCGTACGTCTATGAGTTCGAAGCAACCGGCGAACCAACAGCGCCTTGGAAACTCGTGCTAAAATTCCATGACGGGCACGGCGTTGGGAGCGGTGCAGGGGGTGAGGGTGATGAACCGCTAGGAATCGCACTCGATTCGAGCGGCAAAGTCTATCTTAATCACGGAACTTTCAATGAAGGGAACATAAGAGGATTCCTCGAGCGATGGAACATATCGACATCTGGCAGCGAACGCACGCTCACCGAAGATCCCCTGATCCTTCCTGGTGAAGGAGGAGCTATCGCAGTCGATCGCTCGACGAGCGATGTCTTCCAGCTGGAATGTCGCTCTGAATTCATTGTGTGCTCCATCGCGAGGTACGGTCCGTTCGGTGAACCACAGGAAGAATATTTTGCTGGCGTGGAAAGCATCGTTTACGGGAAGGGCATCGCGGTAAACGGCTCCAAAGGCACGGGCGTCGTCTATGCCACCAGTTCACCACCGGTGGAAGAGGGCAGTATTCTCATCTACACTGGAGTCTCACCCGCTCTGCCCACTCCGGTCACGGGGCCGGCGCGGAGAGTGCTTGAAACGACGGCTACGATCACCGGAGAAGTAAACCCGCAGGCGCTGTCCACGACCTACCTGTTCCAGTACGGGACGAGCGCCGAATACGGGCACAGCTTGCCGATCATCGCGGCTGGGGAAGGAGGAGCCCTCGTGCCGGAGGCCGCCGAACTGAAAAACCTCACGCCCGGCACGACCTACCACTACCGAATCGTAGCGAGCAACGTGGACGGCACGGTCTACGGACACGACCAGACGTTCAGCACCAAATCGTTTTCTCCGCCCACGGTCACGACCAGCCCAGCCGAAGGCATCACTCAGACCAGCGCGACCCTCACGGGCGCCATCGACCCACACGAACTGCTGACCGACTACACCTTTGAAGTGGGAGGAACCACCACCTACGGGTACAAGATACCCGGCATCATCCCGGGCGCGGCAGCCCAAACGGTCAGACTCGTCCTCACCAACCTAGTCCCCGAAACGACCTACCACTACCGAATCGTGGCTTCAAGCGAAGGGGGTGCCGGCTCAGGCGAAGACCAGACGTTCACGACAGGCGCCCCGCTGTTCACGCCGGCCGTGGCGTCCATCGCGTTGGTGACGCCCCCGCCGGCCAAGAAAGCAACCACCACGCCGAAGACGCTCACCAAGGCGCAGAAGCTCGCGAAGGCGTTGAAGGCGTGCGCTAAGAAGCCGAAGAGGCAGCGCGCGGGCTGTGAGAAGCAGGCCAGAACGAAGTTCGGCCCCGCGGCAAAGAAGAAGACGAAGAGGAAGTAGCGCCGCACCGCCCGACGACGGCCTGAGCGGCAGGCGATAATCACCGCCGATGGCAACCGGCACGAGTCTCTCGCATGTGTTTCCGCTCGGCAGCCGGCTGAACGAGCGCGGTCGCCTCGAGGTTGGCGGCTGCGACACGGTCGAGCTGGCGCGCGAGTTCGGGACGCCCGCCTACGTGGTCGCGGAGGAGGATCTCCGGGCGCGGGCACGGGCGTTCGTGCAGGCCGGCGTCGAGGCCGGCCACGGGGATTTCCACGTGGTGTTCGCCGCGAAGGCGTTCCCCTGCACCGCCGTCCTCGGGCTCTTCGCCCAGGAGGGTCTCTGGTGCGACGTCGCCTCCGGCGGCGAACTGCACCTCGCGCTCCACGCGGGCTTCTCCCCCGAGCGGATCGTGATGCACGGCAACGCCAAGTCCGAGGACGAGCTCCAGGCGGCGCTCGATGCGCGGGTGGGGCTGATCGTGGTCGACAACTTCGACGAGCTCGAGCGCCTCGAGCGGGATGTCCGGAGCGGTGAGTCTCAGCCGGTGCTCATCCGGGTGACGCCCGATGTGCGGGGCGAGACGCACGAGAAGATCTCCACCGGCCAGGCCGACTCCAAGTTCGGATTCTCGACGGGCGATGTCCCCGCCGCGATCGAGCGGATCGCGGGCATCGACGGGCTGGCGCTGAAGGGCCTGCACGCTCACATCGGCTCGCAGTTGCTCGACTTGGAGCCCTTCCGGCGCGAGGTCGCGGAGCTGGCGAGGCTCGGATCGGAGACCCACCCGCCCGGCGGGTTCTCCATCTATGATCTCGGGGGCGGCCTCGGGGTCGCCTACACCGAGGCCCAGCCACGCCCGCCCGCGATCGAGGAGTACGTCGGGGCGCTCCTTCGCGCCGCGGGGGAGCACGGGATGGGCGCTCCCGGCCGGCGGCTGCTGATCGAGCCCGGCCGCGCGCTCGTGGCGAACGCGGGGGTGACGCTCTATACGGTGGAGAGCGTCAAGCGCAACGTCTCCACCTGGGTGGCCGTCGACGGCGGGATGTCCGACAATCCGCGGCCGATGCTCTACGGCGCCGCCTACGAAGCCCACGTCGCCGATCGCTTCGGCGGCAAGACGCCGTGCGTGCTCGCGGGCAAGCACTGCGAGTCCGGCGACGTGATCGTCCGCGACGCGCTGCTCGACGACCCCCGGCCTGGCGACGTGATCGTGACGCCGGCGACGGGCGCCTACGGGTTCGCGATGGCCTCCAACTACAACGGCGTCCCCCGTCCCCCCGTCGTCTTCTGCCGCGACGGCGACGCGCGCGTGGTCGTACGGCGCGAGAGCTTCGAGGATCTGACGGCGCGCGATGTCCGTTAGCGAGACCACGCCGCCGTCCGGGATCGAGGTCGCCGTCGGGAGCGCCACGGTCGCCGCAGACGACACGACCGCCTCGACGCCGTTTCGCGTCGGCCTGCTCGGGCACGGCACCGTCGGGTCGGCGTTCGCCGAGCTATTGGGGGAGCGGGCCGGGGAGATCGAGCGCTTCAATGGCCGCGCGCCGGTGATCTCCGGCGTGTTGACGCGCACCCGGGGCGACTTCGAGGAGATCCTCGCGGGCGCCGAGCTGATCGTTGAGGTGATCGGCGGGATCGAGCCCGCGCGGGAGTACCTGCTGGCGGCGATGCGCGCCGGGAGGGACGTCGTGAGCGCGAACAAGCAGCTGCTCTCCCAGCACGGCGAGGAGCTCTTCGGGGTAGCCCGCGAGCACGGCGTGCATCTGCGCTTCGAGGCGGCGGTCGCCGGCGCCGTCCCGGTCGTGCGCCTGCTCGAGGAGTCGCTCGCCGCGACGCCGATCGAGCGGATCCACGGGATCGTCAACGGGACGACCAACTTCATCCTCTCGGAGATGGCCAAGGGCAGCACCTACGCCGAGGCGCTCGCCGAGGCCCAGCGCCTCGGCTACGCCGAGGCGGACCCCAGCGACGACGTCTCCGGCCGCGACGCCGCGGCGAAGATGGCGATCCTCGCGCGGCTCGCGTTCGGCGCGCCGGTGCGCCTCGACGACGTCCCCTACGAGGGCATCGAGCACCTCCAGGGAGACGACCTCGAGTACGCCTGCGAGCTCGGCCTCGGCCTGAAGCTGATCGGGACCGCCGAGCGCCGCGACGGCGGCCTGTCGGTGCGCGTCTATCCCGCGTTCCTCTACGCCGGGCATCCGCTCTCCTCCGTCTCCGGCCCGTTCAACGCGGTGACCGTCGAATCGGAGGCGATTACCGAGATCACGATGTCCGGCCCCGGCGCCGGCGGGCGGCAGACCGCGAGCGCGGTCCTCGGCGATGTCGTCAGCGTGATGACCGGCGGCGCGCGACCGCCCGCCCCGCCCCTTCCGATGCGTCTGCTCGAGGACGTCGCAAGCGCCTTCTACGTGCACCTCGAGGTCGCCGACCGCCCCGGCGTGCTCGCGGCCGTCACACAGGTGCTCGGGGAGCAGGGGGTGTCGATCAAGTCGGTCCTCCAGCGCGGCCTCGGCGAGAACGCGCGGCTGGTGATGGTCACCCACCAGGTCGCCGAGTCGAGCCTCCGCGCGGCGATCGCGCTGCTCGAGGAGTCCGACTTCCTACGCTCCACGCCCCGCACGATCCGGGTCATAGAAGAGGAGTTCGTATGAACGAGGCCGTCGTGAAGGTTCCCGTGGTGGAGGGCATCCCGCCGACGGGCGCCCACGTGCCGCTGATCGAGCGCTACCGCGAGCGGCTCCCGTTCGAGCCGGGCGATCCCCTGGTGAGCCTCCAGGAGGGCTCGACGCCGCTGCTGCGCGCGCCGGTGCTCTCGGAGCTGGTGGGCGCCACCGTGCGGTTGAAGCTCGAGGGCGCCAACCCGACCGGGTCGTTCAAGGATCGCGGCATGACCTGCGCGGTCTCCGCGGCCGTCCGCGACGGCGCCAAGGCCGTGATCTGCGCCTCCACCGGGAACACCGCGGCGAGCGCGGCGGCCTATGCGGCGCGCGCGGGCATCACCTGCGCGGTGATCGTCCCCGAGGGGAAGATCGCCCAGGGGAAGATGGCGCAGACACTCGTCCACGGCGCGCGGGTGATCTCCCTGAAGGGGAACTTCGACCAGGCGCTCACGCTCGTGCGCGAACTCACGGCCACGCACCCGATCGCGCTCGTCAACTCCGTCAACGAGTTCCGCATCGAAGGCCAGAAGACCGCCGCCTTCGAGATCCACGAGGGCCTCGACGGCGCCCTCGAAGCGCTCTTCATCCCCGTCGGGAACGCCGGCAACATAACGTCCTACTGGCGCGGCTTCCGCGAGCTGGGGGCGAGCCCGAAAATGTTCGGCTTCCAGGCCGAGGGGGCGGCGCCGCTGGTCGAGGGCAAAGTGATCGAGCACCCCGAAACGGTCGCCAGCGCGATCCGCATCGGCAACCCCGTGCGCTGGGAGGACGCGATGGCGGCGGCGACCGACTCGCGCGGCGCGATCCGCGTGGTGAGCGACAAGGAGATCCTCGCCGCCTACCGCCTGCTCGCATCGAAGGAAGGCATGTTCTGCGAGCCCGCCTCGGCGGCGTCGGTCGCGGGGCTGCTCAAGTACGGCGCCGACGGCGCCGAGCAGGTCGCCTGCGTGCTCACCGGCCGCGGCCTCAAGGACCCGGAGACGGCGATCGCAAACAACGACGGCATGGTGATCGCCTGCGCCCCCGACTTCGGCGCGATCGAGCAGGCGGTCCTCGGTGATCCGTAGGCGCGTCGTGCGCGTGCCCTTGCGCGGAGCGCAAGCCGCTTGGGCCCGCGCGGGCTCACGGACATGATCCGCCGCCGCGTCGTGCGCGTGCCGGCCTCCTCGGCCAACCTCGGCCCGGGCTTCGACTGCATGGCGGCCGCCGTGGCGTTGCATCTCGAGCTGGAGGTGGAGGAGACCGGCGAGTTCGCCGTGGAGACGGACCTGCCCGTCCCCCGGGGCCGGGAGAACCTGTGCGTGCGCGCCTTCGAGCGGCTGCACCCCGCCGACGGCTTCACCTTCCGGATCCGCTCCCAGATCCCGCTCGCGGGCGGCCTCGGCTCGAGCGCCGCGGCGATCGTCGCGGGCCTCACAGCGGCCGACCACCTGTTCGAGCTCGACGCCGACCTCCTGCGGGAGGCCACCGCGCTGGAGGGCCATCCGGACAACGTCGCGGCGGCGCTCCGCGGCGGTTTCGTCGTGTGCGCCGACGGCGACGCGGTGCGCTTCGACCCCCCGACGGGCCTCGAGGCGCTCGCGGTCGTGCCCGAGCAGGCGGTGCGCACGCGCGCGGCGCGCGCGGCTCTTCCGGCGGAGGTCCCGCTCGCGGAGGCCGTGTTCAACGTCGCCCACACCGCGCTCCTCATGCTCGGCCTCGCCCGCGGCGACTGGGATCTCGTCGCGCGCGGCTTGCACGACCGCCTGCACGAGCCCCGCCGTGCCTCGCTGTTCCCCCGCTCCTACGAGCTCGCGCTCCGCGCGCGCGAGCTGGGAGCGCTCGGCGCCACGATCTCCGGCGCGGGGCCGACCGTGCTCGTGTGGTGCTTCTACGAGCAGACCGGCGCCGTCGTCGAGGCGCTCCGCCCGGAGATCGAGGGCTGGGCGACTCTCCTCCGCACGCCGTTCGAGCCTCAGGGCGCCTACGTCGGTGAGCTTTGAGTCTTACTTTTTCTCTGGTGTATAACTAATGTTATACACACCGTAAAAAGACAAGCAACGATCTCGGGGAAGCAACGATCTCAGACAAGCAACGATCTCGGGGAAGCCTCTCGCCGAATCCTCAAAGACGGCTGAGGCGGCCCCGGGCGCTCTCCAGACCCGGCAGCCGTGCGAGGACTTCGTCGGCGAGCTCTAGGTAGTCGGCGCCGAGATCGGGGCGGTGGTCGAGGATCGACTTCGCGCGCTCGGCCGACTCGGCGTAGGCGATCGAGGAGCGGATCACCATGTCGAAGACCTGCTCACCGAAGCGCTCCTTCAGCGAGACGAGCGCCTCGCGCGAATGTACGGTGCGCATGTCCGCCAGGTTGAGCAGCACGCCTAACAGCTCCAGGTCGGGGTTGAGGCTATCGCGCGCGAGCTCCACCACCTCCATCGCCTGCTCGACCCCCTGCAGCGCGAAGTACTGAGCCTCGGCGGTCACGAGCGCGTGGTCGGCCGCCACGAGCGCGTTCACCGTCAACAGCCCGAGCGAGGGCGGGCAGTCGATCAGGATCACGTCGTACTCCTTCGGCGCCTTCGCGAGCGCCCGTCTCATCGTCAGCTCGCGGCCCATCTTCCCGCCCAGCATCAACTCGGCCTCGGCCAGGCTCAAGTTGGCGGGGATCAGGTCATCGTGGATCGCCTCGGTCGCCGTTGCCCGACCGGCGAGCACGTCGGCGATAGTCGGCTCGGCGTCCGGCGCCACGTCGAAGTAGTCGGAGAGGTTCCCCTGCGGGTCGAGGTCGACCGCCAGCGTCCTCACGCCCGCCCGGCGGAACACGTCGGTGAGCGTGCGCACGGTGGTTGTCTTGCCGGTGCCCCCCTTCTGGGAGAGCACGGCGATCGTGTGGGTCTTCGCCATGATGCGGAGGCGATACTACGCGGCGAGCCCGCAGGGGTGCGACGTCAGCGCGAGGCCGCCCTCTGGGTGGGCCCCGGTGGGCGCGAGAAGCGCTCAGTCGACGGTCTGACGAGCGCCCGGGGGAGGGGCATCGTCAGAGCCGGAGGTCATGCTGAAGAAGCACAGCCGGTAGCGCCCGACGAGGATCTCGTCGCCGTCTTTCAAGGTCTGGCCCTCGATGCGAGCGCCGTTGACGAACACGCCGTTCAGGCTGCGGTCGTCAAGCACCCGGACTCCGTCGGGCTGGCGCACGATCAGCGCGTGCCGCCGCGAGACGGTGGGGTCGTCGAAGCGTACGTCGGCGGCGAGCGAGCGTCCGATGCGCGTCCACTCGCGCGTGAGCGCGACCGTGCGCCACTGCTCGCTCTCCTCGTACACCAGATACTCGCCCGGTCCCTCGATTCGCTCTCTGGCCTCCATCAGCGCCGCGTCTCTGAGGGCTTGGGAGATCGCGTCGGGCGAGCGGTGATCGGCCATCGTGTCTTCGTCGCCGTCTACTCGGCCACCGCGGAACAGGGAGGCGCGCGCAAAGTCCTCGCTCCCGCAGCGTGGACAGTCCGTGAGCATGTCCGAGCCTAGGAGCGTCAGCACGTAGTCGCAGTGCCGGCAGCGAAACGAGCCTGCCCCGGTGATGGTTCCCGACGAAAGTGTCTCCATCTCAGCGCTCCTCCTTTTCTGCTCAGCAAGGATCGTACCCCACCCCGTCTGCCTCGTGGAGTACCCGTCGTTGCGCCGCCGCAAACCGGCAGGAGCCGCGCCCGCGACGGCGAATCCTTCAGAGGATGGCCTCTCCTTCCCGCCATGTCGAGCAGCTCGAGCGCATCCTCCTGCGCCGCAGCGTCGGCGCGCTGGAGGCCGATCGGCACCGCTGCACCGATTGTGGGCGCACCCCGCTTACGGGCGAGCATGTCCATCTCTACGGGCGCGCCCGCGGCATCGTCTGTGAGCTCTGCCGGCCGCTGCGGCGCGACGCCCCGGTGACAACGGAGATCGTGCGCCACTCGGAGCACGGCCACACCGTGCGCCTGACCGCCCGCGCCGCCTAGAACCTCGACCGCCTCGCCCGGTGCCCACCCGCGCCTTGGTCGCGTCCGAGGTGGGCTGCGTCTAGACTGGCGGTCGCTGTGGACCCCGTGACTGTCTCGATTCTCGTAGGCGCTCCTCGTGAGCAGGTATTCGAGTATCTGCGCGACATCGCCAACCATGCGGAGTTCACCGACCACTACCTCGTCGATTGGCATCTCACGCGGATCGACTCCGTCGGGCTCGGCGCGGGCGCGCGCTTTCGCGTGAAGGCTCCCGGCAACCGCTTCAGCTGGGGGGACGTCACATTTGTCGAGGTCGATGCTCCGCACCGGATCGTCGAGGCCGGTCGCACCGGTAAGAACAATCGCATTCGCACGCTCGGCGTCTACGAGCTCGCGCCCGGCTCGGCCGGTACCACGCGGGTGCGGTTCACGCTCGAGACTCAACCCGTGAAGCTGTCCGACCGTCTGCTGGAGGGTCTCGGCGGCCGTGGCTGGGTGAAGCGCAAGAACACCCGCGCGATGCGCCGTCTGCGCTCGATCATCGAGTCAGGCGAAGGCCGCGGGCGGCGCGTCACGGTCGCCGGCGGATAAACTGCCGCGTCGCATGTCCAGCCGCCTGCGCAAGTCCACCCTCGCCGTGCTCACCCTCGTTGCGGTGCTCGCGCTGAGCGCCTGTGGGGACTCCCACACGCGGGTCACCACCGGTACCTACGCCGGCGAGTCGGGCCAGAACGCTCCCTACCTGAACGTCGGTCCGCTCGTCTACGAGGTTCAGCTCTCGCGCCAGCTCAACCCCGCCAACATCGAAGACGCCGCCTACCTGAAGGGGCTCTCGCCGGCCGCGGCCCATCTCGCGCCCGGCCAGGAGTGGTTCGCGGTGTTCGTCCAGGTCTACAACCATTCCTCGATCCCGCTCCAGGCCGCGACCAACCTGACGATCAACGACACCCAGAACAACGTCTACACCCCGGTGGTGCCGGATACCACCAACGAATTCGCCTACCGCGGCGGCCTCGTCCCGGCCAAGAGCCAGCTCCCGGTGCCGGAGTCGGTCGCCAACTCGGGCGGCACCCAGGGCGCCCCGCTGCTCTACAAGATCCAGGTCGTCTCGCTCGACAACCGTCCGCTCGAGCTGAAGATCGTAGACCCCACCGACGCATCGCTGAGCGCATCGGCTGAGCTGGACGTCTGATTCGAGTCGCTAAGCGCGAGTCGCCTTCGTGTACAGCTATAGCTATCGGGCGTAGGTCATGTGTCTTCGTTTATAAGTAGTGTATAGCGATGGTTATACACTACTCATAAAAAGGAACATGCATGTGGGCGCATGCTCTCTCAGCCGCCGAGGTGCGTTTGTAGTCCCGCTTCGAGCACTTGCCGGGCTACGGGTGCGGCGGTGGCTCCGCCGGCGCCGTCCTGCACGAGCAGCACGCCCACGACGATCCGCGGTGCGAGCGCCGGCGCGAACGTGGCGAACCAGGCGTCGGTGTTGCTCGCTTCGCTCTGGGCCGAGCCACAGCTTTCGGAGCTCGATTCCTTCGAGCTCGATTCTCCGGAGCTCTTTTCCGAGCTCGGTGAGCAGGTGCTCGCGGTCTTCAGTTCGGCGGTGCCCGTCTTGCCGGCGACCGTCACTCCGGGGATCGCCGCTGCGGTCCCCGTCCCGGAACGCACCACGGCGATCATCAGGCGCCGGACGGTGTGGGCGACCGTCGCGCTGCTGACGGGCGTGCCCGCGACGTGGGCGGGGGGGGCGGCGGGGCTGAAGGTCGGTTGAGGTCGGCGACCGCCGTCGGCGATCGTGGCGGCGACCGTCGCCATCTCCACCGCGATCGGCCAAGGCGAGGTGCAGG
>DASRKZ010000031.1:0-2430 GCA_035648675.1 Solirubrobacteraceae bacterium | reverse complement strand
ACGTGACCCCCTTCGCCAGCAGCTCGTTGTGGAGCTCCACCGCGTTAATCAGGTTGCCGTTATGCGCCAGCGCCACCTCACGCTGGGAGCCGCGCGTGCCCACCGAGCGCTGCACCGGCTGCGAGTTCTCCCAGGCGTTCGAGCCCGTCGTCGAGTAGCGCACGTGGCCGATCGCCAGCTCGCCGGCGAGCGTACTCAGGTCGTTCTCCGTGAACACCTGGTTGACCAGCCCCAGCTCGCGGCGCGTAATGATGTGCCCGCCGCGGTCCGCCGCCGCGATCCCCGCCGACTCCTGCCCGCGGTGCTGCAGCGCATACAGCGCGAAGTACGACAGCCGCGAGACCTCGTGTCCCGGTGCGTATATGCCAAACACACCGCACTCGTCGCGCGGTCCGTCGCGGTCCTCCAACTCCAGCTCGGGCCCAGCGGGGGTGGGCCGTCCTATACAAGCCATCGCTGTTTTCACGCTAGCAGGGTGTCTCACCCGAACAACTTCGCGAGCGCCCCGTGGGCCTCTCTCAGCTCCGCGAACGTCGCGCTCACCGTCTCCTCGCCCTCGAGCTCGATCCGCAGCGTATCCCCGCCGACCGTGCCAATCACCCGCACCGGCGCACTCGCGCCCAGCTCGCGCAGGGCCTCCCCGCGTCCGCTCACCACGAAGCCCCCCGGACCCTCCCCGAACAGCAGGGTTTGAATCCCGGTTGCGGTCCCGCTCAGCGTGACCGGCGACACCGACCCCGGTCCCGGACCAGTCCGCGCAATTGTCTCCCAAAAAGACGCTCCCAACTCGGCGCGCGCGCCGAGGCCCGCCGCCAGGCAGCACTCCGCCAGCGCGACCGCCGCGCCGCCCTCGGCGATGTCGTGGGCGCTCGCCAACGCTCCAGTGCGAACCGCGTCGCGCACGGCGATCTGGCTTTTGCGGACCGCCTCGATGTCGATCTCCGCGAGGCCATCCGGCAGCGGCTCGCCGCTCAGCTTCGCCAACTCGGCGGCCGCCGGCGATGGGGCGAACGGTCCCACGATCGCGATCTCATCGCCCTCCCGCGCGAAGCCCATTTTCCCGGCGCGGCGCGCGTCCGGCAGGCGGCCGACCATCCCGATCACCGGCGTCGGGTAGATCGGTCCGCCCGCCTCACCCTCGTTATACAGCGACACGTTCCCGCCCACGATCGGGGCCTCCAGCGCCCTACAGGCGTCGCCCAGGCCGCGGACCGATTCGGTCAGCTGCCAGGCGATGTGCCCCTTCTCGGGGTTCCCGAAGTTCAGGTTGTTCGTCGTCCCCAGCGGCTCCGCGCCGACGCACGCGAGGTTCGCCGCGCACTCCAGCACCGCCTCCACCGTGCCCGTGTACGGGTCCGCGGCAACCCGTCTGCCGTTGCAGTCGATGCTCACCGCCAGCGCGGGGATCTCCCGGTCCTCTCCGGCCGGGGGGAGATCGGAATCGAGCGCCAGCACCGCCGCGTCCGCCTGCTCGGGGCGGCGCACCGTGCGCGACTGCACGATCGCGTCGTACTGCTCGAACAGCGGCCTCCTCGAGGCGATGTTCGGGGATCCCAGCAGGGCCAGCAAGATCTCGCGTGGGGAGGCGTCCTTGGCGAGCGTCGCCTCGGGAGTCGCGTAGATCTGCGTCGCCGGCTTCTCCGGCGCCAGGTCGTACAGCGGGCAATCGTCGACAAGCGCCCTCACCGGCATGTCCCCGACGAGCTCCCCCCCGGCGAAGACCCGCATCCGGTTCGTATCGGTGACCGCCCCGATCGCCGCGCTCCTCACCTCCCACTTCTCACACAGCGCCCTCACCGCGTCCACGTTCCCCGGCTCCACCACGCACAGCATCCGCTCCTGCGACTCGCTCACCATCACCTCGAACGGCTCCATCCCCGCCTCGCGCAGGGGGATCTCCGCGACATCCAGATCGATCCCCACCTCGCCCTTCGAGGCCATCTCCGCGGCCGAGGAGGTCAAGCCCGCCGCGCCCAGATCCTGCAGCGCCACCAGCAGGCCCCGCTCCAGCAGCTCCAGCGAGCACTCCAACAGCTTCTTCTCCTCGAACGGGTCGCCGACCTGCACCGTCGGGCGCTTGTCCTCGTCCGCCTCGCCCAGCTCCGCCGAGGCCAGCACCGACGCACCGCCGATCCCGTCGCGGCCCGTCCGCGCGCCGAACAGCACGAGCGTGTTCCCCACGCCCGCCGCCGCGCTCCGCACCAGCTTCTCCTTCTCAGCCAAGCCCAGCGCCATCGCGTTCACCAAGCAGTTCTGCTCGTACGGCCCCTCGAAGTAAACCTCCCCTCCGACCGTCGGCACGCCGATCGAATTGCCGTAATGACCGATGCCCGCCACCGCCCCATCCAGCAGGTAGCGCGAGCGGGCGCCAGAGCCCGCGCCCGCGCTCCCGCCGGCGCCAGAGCCCGAGCCCGCGCCCGCGCCCGAGCC
>DASRKZ010000030.1:0-7094 GCA_035648675.1 Solirubrobacteraceae bacterium | reverse complement strand
ACAGCAGACCGAGCAGCTGCCGCGGGGAGATCACGCCACCGTGCCCTCCGACGGCCTCCACGATCAGCGCCACGCCGATGACCGCCATCACCAAGGAGAACACCACCGTCGCCGAGCGATGAGCCTGTTGACCGGTCATCTCTGACTGAGCTTAGGGCTTGGGGGTGGCCCCGCCCGCATCGGTTTCAGGTGATCAGCGGGATGATCAGGATCGCGACGATGTTGGCGACCTTGATCATCGGGTTGATCGCCGGCCCGGCGGTGTCCTTGAACGGATCGCCGACCGTGTCGCCGGTGATCGAGGCGGCGTGCGCCTCGGATCCCTTGCCGCCGAACGCGCCGTCCTCGATCAGCTTCTTGGCGTTGTCCCACGCGCCACCGCCGGCCGTCATCAGCACGGCGAAGAAGAAGCCGACAACGATCACCCCGATCAGTAGACCGCCGAGCGCCTGTTGATCGATCACCCCGACGATCAGCGTCAGCACGATCGGCAGCAGCGACGGCAGGATCATCTCGCGCTGTGCGGTCTTCGTCACGATGTCCACGCAGGCCGCGTAGTCGGGCTCTTCGGAGTAGTCCATGATCCCCGGGTGCTCGCGAAACTGTCGGCGCACCTCCTCGACGACCGCGCCGCCGGCACGACCCACGGCCTCGATCGAAAGCGAGGCGAACAGGCACACCATCAGCCCGCCCAACAGCAGGCCGATCAGCACCGGCGGTTCGTTGATCCCGAAGGAGATCGCGTGGGTGAGCTTGTTTTCGAGTTCTTTCTGGAAGCAGGCGAACAACCCGACAGCGGCGAGCACGGCAGAGCCAATCGCATACCCCTTGGTGACGGCCTTCGTCGTGTTCCCGACCGCGTCGAGGCGATCGGTGACCTTACGCACCTCCTCGGGCAGATCCGCCATCTCCGCGATACCACCGGCGTTGTCGGTGATCGGACCGAAGGCGTCGAGCGCAACTATCAGCCCAGTCAGCGAGAGCAGGCCCATCGCAGCCACGAGGATTCCGTAGATGCCGGGCGTGCCGCCGCCGGCCAACTTCCAAGAGCCGAGGATGCCGAGCACGATCACGATCGCCGGCAGCGCGGTGGCCTGTAGCCCCGAGGAGAAGCCCTGGATGATGTTCGTGGCGTGGCCGGTGATCGACGCCTTCGCGGTCTTCTTCACCGGCGAGAAGCGGGTCGAGGTGTAATATTCGGTTATCCCGAATAGCAGCGCCGTGACGGCGATCCCGATCAGCGAGCACAGGTAGAGATGTGACCAACTCGGTGTGTTGACGGTGTTGCCGACGGTCTTGAACGTCAGATTGCGCATCAGCCAGTAGGTGATCGGCGCAAACGCCGCGGCCGCGATCACGCCAGAGACGATCAACCCCTGCAGTAGTGCGCGCTCGACGTTGTCGGTCTTTGTGCGCACCGCGAAGGTGCCGATGATCGAGGCGATGATCGCCGCGCCGCCGAGCACAAGCGGGTAGAGCACGACGCGAGTGGACTCGTGGAATGTGAGCACGCCGAGCAGCATCAGCGCAATCGCGGTCACCGCGTAGGTCTCGAACAGGTCGGCCGCCATACCCGCGCAGTCGCCGACGTTGTCGCCCACGTTGTCGGCGATCGTCGCCGGGTTGCGCGGATCGTCCTCGGGAATGCCCGCCTCGACCTTGCCCACCAGATCGGCGCCGACGTCGGCTGCCTTCGTGAAGATACCGCCTCCGAGCCGGGCGAAAATCGAGATCAAAGAGCCCCCGAAGCCCAAGCCGACGAGCGCGTCTACCGCCGTCTTCGGGCTGTCGTTGAAGAGCGACGTCAGCGCGCCGTAGTAGCCCGCAACGCCGATCAAAGCAAGTCCGACCACGAGCAGGCCCGTGATCGCTCCGCCGCGGAAGGCGACGCTTAGCGCCTCGGAGACCCCGCTACGAGCGGCCTCGGCCACGCGCGCATTTGCGCGAACCGAAACGTTCATGCCGATGTAGCCGGTCGAGCCGGACAGCAGGCCGCCGATCGCGAACCCGCAGGCGACTGCGATGTTCAGGCCGATAGCCAGCGCGATAAACACGATCACACCGACGACGGCAATCGACGTGTACTGACGGTTCAGATAGGCGCGCGCGCCCTGCTGAACGGCCAGCGAGATGCTCTGCATCTTCTCGTTGCCCGGCGAGAGCGCGAGCAGCGAGCGTGTTGTTACCAGGCCATAAACCACGGCACACGCGGCGCATACGAGGGCGACGACGACCCCATGGTTCGTCAGAAAGCTGCTCAACTGAAATCCTCCGCGGTCTTGTTAGCGTGCCGCGCGAGGATTCGCGCGTACATATCTCCGCTCCGCCGGTTCGCTCGTCAGAGCGCTTACCCGGCCGGAAAGGCGGGCGCAGTCTATCGCGCCGGCCTCGGGAACGAGTTCTCAGCTGCCGGGCACCCACAGGCGACCGCTCGACTCCGCGGGCCCGGCGCCGGGCTTGCCCGCCGGGGCCGGCGCCTGCTGCTGCTCGGCGGGCGGCTGCCGCTTGGCGCCCGGATCGCCGCCGGCGCCGGCCTGAGCCCCGGCCTGAGCCTCACGCGCGTAGGCCATCTGCAGCTGCGAGAGCGCGTCGCGCAGGGGACGCAGTTCCTGAGCGCCCGCGCTCCGCTCGAGGATTCCCAGGAGCGCGCGTACGCCGTCGATCGCGTCTCGCACCTGCTCCAGGTCGCGCTCGCCCGCGGCGCCCGGAGCCAAGCCCAGGCGGCGACCGCCGAGGTTCAACAACGACACCGCCGTCTGCAGGATCATCTCCGAGCTGGTGATGCGGCTCAGTTCCGCCTCGTAGGCCGCGCGTTGGCCGATCTCCGATCGGTCGTCCTCACTCGGTTGTCCAGCTGGATCGGTGCTCATCACACTGCCACCTCCTCTGAATAGGTCTGTCTGGTCTCTTCCACGGAAGCCGCGAAGACGTCCTCGCGCGGCGCGCCGGCCTCGATCCGCCGTCGCTGGCGCTGGGATCCGTTGTGCTCGGGGAAGACGGGATCGATGCCCAGCTCGGCGCGGATCGGCGCCGTCCAGGCGGCCAACCGCTCGATCGCGGCGCGCGCCGGGTACTCCTCGCCGCGCCCCAGGTCGAGGAGTCTACCGTCGAGCCCGAAGCGGATCGCCCGCCACATGTTCTCCTCGATCATCCGCGGCGCGGGATCGTCGTGGGGGACGCCCTCGTCCACGTCGCGTGCCGCCTGGGCGATACAGGCGACCATCAGCGCGGCGAGCGCCTCGGACTCCTGCGCGGTGCTCTGCGCGTCGCAGATCCGTACCTCGACGGTGCCGAAGCGGAAGTGCGGCCTGACCGACCACCACACCTGCGTGAACTCGACGATCGAGCGGGTCCGGACGAGCAGCTCGATGTATTCGCGGTATGCCTCCCAGCCGCCGAACGGATCGGGCACGCCGCAGCGCGGGAAGCTCTTGGTGAAGCTCTGCGTCCGCGCCGACTGCAGGCCGGTGTCGCGGCCGTCCAGCCAGGGGGAGTTGGTGGAGATCGCGAGCAGCAGCGGCAGCACCCCGCGCAGCCGGTCGCAGACCTGCACGGCCCGGTCGATGTCGCGCATGCCGACGTGGACGTGCAGGCTGAAGGTGTTGTTGCGCCACGCCACGTATTTCAACCCC
Organism: Solirubrobacteraceae bacterium; assembly: GCA_035648675.1. GTDB lineage: Bacteria > Actinomycetota > Thermoleophilia > Solirubrobacterales > Solirubrobacteraceae > Palsa-744. The sequence goes on along the minus strand of DASRKZ010000030.1, from coordinate 3,462 downwards.
TCCTCGACCCGGCGGTAGTGCTCGGTGTCGATGATCGGCTGCTCGCGGTAGTCGGCCCACGGATGGGTGCCGGTCGCGCCCAACGCCACGTCCTGCGCGGCGGCGAGCGCGAACAGGCGCCGGCGCCGCTCACGCTGGCGCGCCAGCGCGTCGTGCAGGTCGGCTCCCGTCCCGGAGACGATCTCGATCTCCGAGGAGATCAGCTCCCCGGCGATGCCCTCGGAGAGGACGGCGTCGCCCTCCGCGGCGGCGCGCAGCTGCTCGAAGCGCGGCACGAGGTCGAGCGTCCGCGGATCCAGGATCGCGAACTCCTCCTCGATGCCGACGGTGAAGTCGACCGCCTCGGCGAAGCGCTCGGTCGCTCGGTCTAGGTCCAGGCTGTTCATGGCGCGTGCGGGTGAGTGGATCTACGTGCGGTCTACGGTTGGAGCGTCCCGACACCCAGTATCACGCGCCGGGCGCGTGGACCAGGTGAACCAGGTGGATCAGGTCAGATAGAAGTACAGCGCGTACAGCAGATCGACGGCTGGACTGGAGGTGTGGACGGTCACCTCGGGGGGCACGTCGAGCAGCGACTCGGAGTAGTTGAAGATGATCTTCACGCCCGCGTCCACGAGTTCGCCCGCGAGCCCCTGGGCGGCGTTCGTGGGGACCGCGAGCACGCCCACGACGATGTCCTCGTCCTCCACCGTCTGGCGCAGATCGCTGGTGTGGCGCACCACCTGGCTGCCGACATTCGTGCCGACCTTCCCCGGGTCCACGTCGAAGATCGCCACCACGCGGAAGCCGTGGTCGGCGAAGATGTCCGAGGAGGCGATCGCCTTGCCGAGATGGCCGGCGCCGAGCAGCGCGATGTTGTGCTGACCGGCCGTGCGCAGGATCTTGCGGATCTGCGAGACGAGCGCCTCGACGTTGTAGCCGACCCCGCGCTTGCCGAACTTCCCGAAGCCCGACAGATCGCGGCGGATCTGGGTCGAGTTGACGTGGGTGTAGTCCGAGAGCTCCTGCGAGGAGATCGTCTCCTTGCCCATCTTCTTGGCCTGCGTCAGCACCTGCAGGTAGCGCGAGAGGCGGGCCGCCACGCCGAGCGAGAGCCGCTCGCTCGAGCCGGCCCCACCGTTGCGCTCGGCGCCCGCCGAGCCCGTAGTCGCTTCCCTGTAGGTCATCCCAGTGACTCTAAAGGATGCTCGGTCGGGCGACCGGTGGCGGCTGCCGAGCGCTCGGCTGCTCGCCCGTGGCGTAGGCGTCGAGCGATAGGTACTCGGGGTAGGGCAGCACTCGGGTGAAGCGCGCGGCGCTGGCGATCATCGCCGCGTTGTCGGTGCAGAGCACGCGGGGCGGAACATGCACCTCCGCGTCGAGCTCGCCCAGCCGCCGGCGCAGCTCGCCGTTGGCCGCCACGCCGCCCCCGACCGCGAGACGACCGATCCCGCTCCGCTCCAGGGCATGCTCGGCGCGCGCGATCAGGCTGTCGACGATCGCCGCCTGGTATGAGGCCGCGAGGTCGGCGCGACGCGCTGTGGCCTCGGCCTCGGAGAGCTCGCGCAGCCGGTAGAGCAGCGCGGTCTTCAGCCCGGCGAAGGAAAAATCGAGGCTCCGCGCGAATGCCTCGCGGCTGCTCCCCCGCCCGCCGCGGGAGCGCTCGGCGCGCGAGCCGGGAAAGGAGAACGCCTCGGGATCGCCGCTCGCGGCGAGCCGCTCGAGCGCCGCGCCACCCGGGTAGCCCAGTCCGAGCATTCTCGCGCCCTTGTCGAAGGCCTCGCCGGCCGCGTCGTCGAGCGTGCGGCCGAGCACCTCGTACCCCTCGTGCTCGCGGACGTGGACGAGCAGCGTGTGCCCACCACTGGCGATCAGGCACAGAAACGGCGGCTCGAACCCAGCTTCGAGGAAGTTCGCCGCTACATGACCCTGCAGGTGATCGACCGGGGCAAACGGCAGCCGGCGGCCCGCGGCCAACGCCTTCGCGGTGGACAGACCCACGAGCAGCGCCCCCACGAGGCCCGGCCCCTGCGTCGCGGCCACCAGCCCGATCTGATCGAGCCCGACGTCCGCCTCGCGTAGGGCCTGCGCGACGATCAGGTTCGCCAGCTCCAGGTGCTGCCGGGAGGCGATCTCCGGGACGACGCCCCCGAAGCGATCGTGGACCTCCTGCGAGGAGATCACGTTCGAGCGCAGCCGGCCGTCGGCGCCGAGGACCGCCGCGCAGGTGTCGTCACAGCTGCTCTCGAGCGCCAGGATGTTCATGTCGCTCCGGGGTTTGGCACGTCGTCGAGCGAGCCTCGGAGCGTGGCCGGGGTACGCCACATCACAAGCGCGTCCTCGCCGTTGTCCTGGTAGTAGCGCCGACGTACGCCGGCGGGACGAAAGCCCTCCCTTTCATATAGACGGATGGCGGCGTGGTTAGAGCGGCGTACCTCCAGCGTAAATCGCGCCTGCCCGTCATCCACCTGCGTATACAGCTCGGCGAGCAGCGCCGAGGCGACCCCCGAGCGCTGATATTGGAGGTCGACGGCCACGTTCATCACGTGCCAGACCTGCTCGTAGCGGGAGCAGATCAGATACCCCGCCAAGCTCCGGCCCTGCTTGGGGTCGAGCACCGCCGCGAGGCAGATCCCGGACTGCTTGGAGCGCTCCAGCACGAACATCGCCAGCGACCACGGCGTCGGGAAGACGCGGCGCTCGATCGCGATCACCTGCGGCAGGTCGGGATACACCAGCCGCCGGATCTTCACCGACAGAGGATCGCTGGTGGTGGGCCGCGTGGCAAATGGCTCGGTCACTGCACCTCAGCGCTCCCCCGTGCCCGAGTGGCTCCCGCGGCTTGCGCACCGGCCGGCGCTCGCTTGCTCTCCAAGGCGATCTCCGCATCGGGCCGCCGTCGGTAGTCCGGCAGGACCTCGTCCTGCGCCACGTCCGGCTCCCCGCTGGCGCCGAGGTCGCAGATCGCCTCGGCGCTCAGCAGGTGCAGCGGCGAGGAGTCCGGCGGGACAATCACCCCGGCGGCCTCCAGATCGCCGCGAAAACGTACCGCTCCGTCCCCGACCGCCCGCCACCGCCGATCTGGCCCGTCGCCGCGTGGCCCGTCTCTTCGCCGCGTTTCGGCCTGCGCGACGACGCTCCCCAGCTCCTCCGGGGCGAGCGCCTGGGGCCCGGCGAGCTCCTCGACCGATCCCGCGTCGCCGATCTCGTAGGCGGCGACGAACGCCTCGCCGCGGCGTGCATCGAGGACCGCGAGCACCCGTCGGCCGTCCAACTCAGAACGGAGCTCGGGCTCGGCGAGCACATGTGCGCCGTCCGGCTCGGAACGGAGCGCGGGCTCGGCGAGCGCGCGGAGGCTCGAGACCCCGAGGAGATCCACTCCCAGCGACTGCGCCAGCCCGCGCGCGGTCGCGACGCCGACGCGCAGGCCCGTGAAGGTGCCCGGACCCAGCCCCACGGCGATCCGCTCGACCGCGCCCCAAC
>DASRKZ010000029.1:0-4607 GCA_035648675.1 Solirubrobacteraceae bacterium | reverse complement strand
CCACCCACCCCCGCTGCGCCCTCGGGCTCGATCTTCGCTCGCAACCGCGCGATGTGCGTACGCAGCGGCTGGATGTCATCGACGTACTCCGGTCCCCACACCTCCGCGAGCAGCTTCCTGTGCGTCATCAACCGTCCGCGGTTGCGCACGAGCACGCGCAGCAGGCCGAACTCGATCGGCGTCAGATGGACCGGCTCCGAGTCGCGACGCACGACCCGCGCGGCCAGGTCTATCTCCAGACCCTCGACCACGATGCTCGGCTCCTCCTCCGTCCGCGCCGCACGGCGCAGCGCCGCCTGCAGCCGGGCCACCAGCTCGCGCGCGCCGAACGGCTTGGTGATGTAATCGTCCGCTCCCGCCTCCAGCGCCCTGACCTTCTGCTCCTCCTCGCCCACGGCGGACAGCACGAGGATCGGCATCTCGCTCCATTCACGCAGCCTCCTTGTCACCTCCACGCCGTCGCCGTCGGGCAGCACGAGATCGACGATCGCGGCGTCCGGAGGGCGCACCGCTGCGAGATCGAGCGCCTGCGAGGCCGTCTCGGCTGCAACGGCCTGGAAGCCCGCCTCGCGCAGCACCACTTTCAAAGCGCGCACGATCTGCGGCTCGTCATCGACGACGAGGATGCGCGGCGCCTCAGGCCCCATCGCGCCCGCTCACCTCGCCCACTCCGGACCGCTCATCCTCTCCCACGTCTTGCGCGACATCCTCCAGCGGCAGGTCGAACACGAACGTCGCTCCCTGCTCGGGCAGCGACTCGACATGCAGCCTGCCGCCGTTGGCCTCGGCGAACCCGCGCGCGATCGCCAGCCCCAAGCCCGAGCCGCGATGGCCGCCCTGCGCGGTGCCCGCGCGATAGAACGGCTCGAACACGCGCTCCAGCTGCGCCGGGGGAATCCCGGGGCCACGATCGACCACGCGTACGATCAGCCTTCCACCCTCACCTGCCAGGGGACGCACCGCCCGCGCCCTGACCGATACCGGGTGTCCCGCGGAATGCCTGCGGGCGTTCTCCAGCACGTTCACGAACGCACGCTCCAACTGCGCCGAATCGGCCCGCACCAGCGGCAGGTCGCGGTCGATCGACAGCGCAAAATCCTGAGCTCCCGGCGCCAGCTCCTCCAAGGCGGAGCCGAGCACCTCCTCGAGCGAGATCCACTCGCGCCGCGGCTCGGCCGCGCCCGCCTCCAAGCGCGAGAGATCCAGCAGGTTGTCGACCAGCCGCGACAGGCGCCGTGTCTCCTCCTGAATCACGTCCGCCATTTCTTTACGCTCGTCCTCCGACAGCGACGCCGACCCAACCGCCTCGCCCGCCGCCGAGATCGCCGTCAGGGGTGAGCGCAGGTCGTGGGAGACCGCGCGCAGCAGCGCCGTCTTCACAACGTCGGCGCGGCGCAGCGACGCCGTCTCCACCACCCCACCCAGAAGCTCCTCGCGCTCGAGCGCCGCGCTGAGCAGCGCCTCCAGCGCCGGCACCACGCGCTCCTGCAGCCTGCGCAGACTCTCCTCGGAGGCATCGGCCCCGACCAGCAGCGTCCCCAGCCGGCGGGTGCCTTCGCGCAGCGGGAACGCCACGCTCCGTTCGTCCCGGTCCACGCTCTCCAGCTCGATCGCCGCCGAGGTCAAGTCCAACGTCGAGGCGAGGCGAGCCGCGGCCGTGGCGAGCGCCTCGTTCAGGCTGTTCCCCCTCAGCAACAGCCTGGCCATCTCCGCCGCCAGATCGGCCTCACGCCGGCGCTCCTCGGCGTCACGCGTCCGCGCGCGTGTCACCTCCGCCACCGAGCTGGCGAGCGCCGCCGCCACCAGGAACGCGATCAGCGCCACCCAGTTGCTCGAATTGTGGATCGTGAACTCCCCGACCGGGGGCAGGTGAAAGAAGTTGAACGCCGCCGCGCTCAGCACCGCGGTGGCAAAGCCCAGCCAGGCGCCCCAGGTGAGCGACACGACGAGCACGGCCAGCAGGTACACGACGCCCAGGGAGACGACCGGAGCGATCTGCTTCAGCGGATACAGAATCAGCGTGCACAGCGCCACCGCGGCCACTGCCACGATCACGCCCGTGCGCCGCGGCGGCGGTTCTGCGCTCAGCAGGAATCCAAACGGGCTCGACACGCGCCTCAGCGTAGACGGCGGCCGGGCATCGAGGAGCCCCGTGCCTCAAAACGAGGTGTGTCCGGATTGTTCGCCTGAGTCGGCTCGCACTACTCAAGCAGCGCCGCCGATTGACGACTACCGTTAACAAGCCGGTCGATGACCGGCTTGCGGCGGCGGCGACCGGAGATGGGCGTGAGAACCAAACAGGGCCAGAGAGGGAGAGGAAGGTTGCGCACCGTGCTCGCGAGCGCGAGCGCCCTGCTCGTCCTCGTCGCGTTGCCCTGCGCCTCTGCCGCTGCCGCGGGCACCGCCTCACCGTTACCCGCCTCCGACTACACGGTGAGACACGTATGCGCTACACCCGCTCCCGGACATGCCGGCTGTCTGGCGATGCGACTGGCGCCCGGAACGCCGGCGGCGCGTGCCCGCGTCGTCCATCTCCTGACGAGCTCTCATCGGGTCAGGGCCGGCGTCGAACAGGCCGGCGGGGCCAAAGACGCCGGCGGCGTCGAACAGGCGAGCGAATGCGTCGAAGCCTATGCCGCGTCCTGCTTTGCGCCGCAGGATCTGCGCGACGCCTACTTCCCCGGCCAAAAGCCCGAAGCGCCCGCATCCACACCGCAGACGATCGCGATCGTCGACGCATATAACGATCTCAACGCCGAAGCCGATCTGAATCACTACAGCAAAGAATTTGGGCTTCCCGAACTATCCAAGTGCACCGGCGGTGCGGTGAGCGACTGCTTCGAAAAGCTCAACGAGACAGGCGAAACCAAAAACCTGCCCTTCCCGCAAACCGAAGGATCGAGAGAGACAACGGAAGCCGAATGCAACAACGAAGGTAAGGAAGCGGCCTGCAAGGAAGCCGAAGAAGCCGGCGGGTGGGCGGTCGAGATGTCCCTCGACATCGAGACCTCCCACGCGATTTGCCAGAACTGTCGCATCGTGCTCGTCGAGGCCGACTCATCCTCGTTCCTCCATCTCGAAGCAGCCGAGAGAACCGCCGCCGGGGTCGGGGCCACGGAGATCTCGGACTCGTGGGGTGGCTCGGAGCAGGGCAAGACGCCGGCCGAAGACAACGCAAGCTCCTTCAACCATCCCGGCATCGTCATCACGGCGGCGGCCGGCGACGACGGCTACCTGGACTGGAGCGCCGAAGAAGCTTCGGAAAGAGGCTTCGTCGACTACCCCGCCTCCTCGCCCCACGTGGTGGCGGTGGGAGGCACTCGCTTGGAGCTCGGCGCCGGCCATGCGTGGGCGGAAGGGACCGTGTGGAACGGCGATGGCGCAGGCGGGGGCGGCTGCAGCGTGGAGCTCACCGCTCCGGCCTGGCAGCAGAGCATCTCCGACTGGTCCTCGGTCGGATGTGGCACGGGCCGCTCCGTCGCCGACGTCGCCGCCGACGCCGACCCCTACACCGGCGTTGCGATCTACGACTCCACTCCGGAAAGCCCTACAGAAGGCGCTCCCAGCTGGATACCGGTAGGCGGCACGAGCCTCGCCTCGCCGATCATCGCCTCGGTGTTCGCACTCGCCGGGGGAGCCAATGGCGTCGAATACCCCGCCGAGACCCTGTATGAAAACCAGCCCAAGTTCCCCAACGCTCTGCACGACGTCGTCTCCGGGTCCAACGGGGAATGCAAGAAGAAACCAACTTTCGGATCGAACGGGACCTCATCCTGCAGCGACACCGAAGAGGACCTCAACTCAGATTGCCTAGGGGAACTCAAGTGCAATGCCGCCATCGGCTACGACGGCCCCACCGGGGTCGGCACTCCCGAGGGGATCGCGGCCTTCAAGCCCAACGACGAAGAAGCCAAACACCTGACCGAAGAAAAACAGCGCCAGGAAAAGCTGCGTGAAGAAGAACGGCAACGCGCGGAAGAAAAGCGGACAGCAGAAGAACGGAGCGCAGGCTCAGGCGGCGGCTCGACCGGCGCAAGCGGCAATGCCGGAGCAGCCGGGAGCGCGAGCGCCGCCGCGGGCCAGACAAGCGGGGCGGTCCGCGGCGCAGCCGGCGAAACAGAAGGCTCCTCCACCGCCTCCGCCAAGGTCACCGTCAAGCTATCCGCCTTCGCCCTCACCCCAAGCGCCCTCCTCGCGCTGAAGGGTATCCGGCCGAGGGTCTCCGCGGTGGGCTTCGCCTTCACGCTCAGCGCCGCCGCGCGCGTGCGCGCCACACTCGCCAAGCGCGTCCGGGTGCGAGGACGTGACCAATGGGAGCTAGTGCCGGCGGGCTCCCTCGCCTTCACAGCGATCAGGGGACGTAATCACCGACGCCTCACCAACCGCGACGGGCTCACCCCCGGCAGCTACCGCCTGACGCTCACGCCCCAGCACGGCAACGCGCGCTCGATCGTCTTCCAGATCGCCTAGGAGCGTGGGTCAGTAACCGCGGGTCCGTCCGCGGCGTTTAAGAGGATTCCTGGGGCAGGGGCACACGACCAGGAGGTTCGGGATGGCGGCGGCGGTTGCGCAGGAGCGGCTGGTGGAGGTGGAGGAGGCGCCGGTTG
>DASRKZ010000028.1:0-12349 GCA_035648675.1 Solirubrobacteraceae bacterium | reverse complement strand
GGGGATGCCGTGTGCGACGGCGGCGCGGCGGATCTCATAGCCGTCGGTGCGCGCGCCGACGCCTGTCGGGGTGTTGATGACGAGATCGACGTCGCCGCGCTCGATCCAGTCGAGCACATGCGGCGAGCCCTCGGCGATCTTGTTGAGCCTCTGCGCGGGTACGCCCATGCGCGCGATCGCATCGGCGGTCCCGCGCGTGGCGACGATGCGAAATCCGCATTCGTGAAGGCTCTGGGCGATTGCGAACGCGCCCGCCTTGTCGGAGTCGGTGACCGTGATGAAGGCCGTGCCCTCGCGCGGCAGCGGCACGCCGGCGGCGGCCTGGGCCTTGGCGAACGCGGTCGGGAAGTCGCGCGCGATGCCCATCACCTCGCCGGTCGAGCGCATCTCCGGGCCGAGCACCGCGTCGGAGCCCTCGAAGCGGTCGAACGGGAGCACCGCCTCCTTGACCGAGACGTGCTCGCCGTAGCCCAGCCCCTCTCTGCCGATGGGGAGGCCGAGGTCCGCGATCCGCTCGCCGAGCATGATCCGGCAGGCGAGCTTCGCCAGCGGCACGCCGACGGCCTTGGAGACGAACGGCACCGTGCGCGACGCGCGCGGGTTGGCCTCGATCACGAACAGCTGCCCGGCGTGGACGGCGTACTGGACGTTCAGCAGCCCGACGACCCCGATCGCGAGCGCGATCTCGCGCGTCGCGGCACGGATCTGCTCGAGCATCTCCTCGCCGAGCGAGTGCGGTGGCAGCACGCAGGCGCTGTCGCCCGAATGCACGCCGGCCTCCTCGACGTGCTGCATGATCCCGCCGATCCACACGGCCTCGCCGTCACACAGCGCGTCGACGTCGACCTCGACCGCGTTCTCGAGGAAGCGGTCGAGGAAGATCGCGCCGCGCGATCCCTGAGGAGTCGAACCTTTTAAGGGGGAGCCCTCCGGGCTCCCGGGCGGGGTCGCGTCGTTGATATCCGACTCCCCGACCTCACGGCGGAGGTAGTCGGCGAGACCGTCGCGCGAGTAGACGATCTCCATCGCGCGGCCGCCGAGCACGTAGGAGGGTCGCACGAGCAACGGGAAGCCGACCTCGTCGGTCTTCTCCAGGGCCTCCTTGACGGAATGCGCCGTCGCGTACGGCGGCGCCTGGTAGCCGAGACGCTCGAGCAGCGCGCCGAAACGCCCGCGGTCCTCGGCCAGGTCGATCGCGTCGACGCTCGTGCCCAGCAGCGGCACGCCCGCCCCGACCAAGCCGGCGGCGAGCTTCAGCGGCGTCTGCCCGCCGAACTGCACGATCACGCCCTTCGGTTTCTCGACCTCGACGACCGCGAGCACGTCCTCGAGCGTCAAGGGCTCGAAATAGAGCCGGTCGGAGGTGTCGTAGTCGGTCGAGACCGTCTCCGGGTTGCAGTTGACCATCACCGCGTCACGGCCCGACTCGCGGACGGTCATCGCGGCGTGCACGCAGCAGTAGTCGAACTCGATCCCCTGGCCGATCCGGTTGGGCCCCGAGCCGAGGATCACGACCGACTCGCGTTCTCCGCGGCGCACCTCCTCGGGCGGGTGGGCTGCGGTTCTCTCCCAGCCGGAGTAGTAGTAGGGCGTGCGCGCCGGGAACTCGGCCGCGCAGGTGGCGACCGATCTGAAGGACCGCTCGCCCGCGAACGGCGCCCCCGGGTCGAGCGCAAGCGTTTGCAGCTCGCGCAGAAACCACGGGTCGATCGCGGTCGCCTCGTGGATCGCCTCGATCTCGGTGCCCCGTCCGAACAGCTCGAGGATCGCCTCATAGCGCTCGGCTCCAGGTGTGCGGAGGCCGTCGAGCAGGAGCTCGTCGGAGACCTCCCCGAGACACGGCGGCTTGTCGAGCTCGCGTGAGCGCAGCGCCTTGCCGAACGCCTGGGAGAACGTGCGGCCGATCGCCATCGCCTCGCCGACCGACTTCATATGCGTGGTGAGCGTCGGATCGGTGCCGGGGAACTTCTCGAACGCGAACCGCGGCCACTTGACGACGACGTAGTCGATCGTCGGCTCGAAGCACGCCGGGGTGACGCCGGTGATGTCGTTGTCGATCTCATCCAGCCGGTAGCCGACCGCGAGCCGCGCGGCGATCTTCGCGATCGGGAAGCCTGTGGCCTTTGACGCGAGCGCCGAGGAGCGCGAGACGCGCGGGTTCATCTCGATCACGAGGATCTCCTCGGTCGCGGGGTTGACCGCGAACTGCACGTTCGAGCCGCCCGTCTCCACCCCGACCGCGCGGATCACCGCGATCGCCTGGTCGCGCAACTGTTGGTAGAGACTGTCGGTGAGCGTCTGCTGGGGCGCGACCGTCACCGAGTCGCCCGTGTGCACCCCCATCGGGTCGACGTTCTCGATCGAGCAGACGATCACGACGTTGTCGGCGTTGTCGCGCATCACCTCCAGCTCGAACTCGCCCCAGCCGATCACGGACTGGTCGAGCAGCACCTGGCCGATCGGCGAGGCCTCGATCCCGCGCGCCGCGAGCGCCGCCAGATCCTCTTCGCTGCGCGCGATCCCCCCGCCGCGACCGCCGAGCGTGAAGGCGGGGCGCACGATGCACGGCAGCCCGAGCTGAGGGAGCGCCTCCAGAGCCTGTTTGACGCCCGCCTCCACACTGACGAAGCCTGAGCCGGGAGCACCTGCTGCCTCGGCACCTTCGTCGACGATCCAGCCGCTGGCGATCGCGCTCTTGGGCATCCGCAGCCCGGCGCGATCCATCGCGGCGCTGAACAGCTCACGGTCCTCCGCACAGGTGATCGCATCGTAGTCAGCGCCGATCAGCTCGACGCCGAAGCGCTCCAGCGTGCCGTCGTCGTGCAGCGCCTTGGCGAGGTTCAACGCGGTCTGCCCGCCGAGCGTCGGCAGCAGCGCGTCGGGGCGCTCGCGCTCGATCACCTGCGCCACCGGCCCCGGGAGCAGCGGCTCGATGTAGGTCGCGTCGGCGAACTCGGGGTCGGTCATGATCGTCGCCGGGTTCGAGTTCACGAGCACGACCTCGTAGCCCTCCTCGCGGAGCACCTTGCACGCCTGCACGCCGGAGTAGTCGAACTCCGCGGCCTGCCCGATCACGATCGGTCCCGATCCGAGGATCAGGATCTTGTGGATGTCACTACGCCGCGGCAATGCGCTCCAGGAAACGGTCGAACAGATACAGGCTGTCATGTGGGCCCGGCCCCGCCTCGGGGTGGTACTGCACGGCCCCACCCGGAGCGTCGAGCAGCTCGAAGCCCTCGACGGTGTGGTCGTAGAGGTTCACGTGCGACAGCTGAGCCGCACCGAAGTCCGTGTGCCAGCGCACCGGCCGCGAGCTCTCGATGGTGCGTGAACCGCTCGGCCCGAGCACCGCGAAGCCGTGATTCTGGGAGGTGATCTCGACGCGCCCGCTCTGCAGGTCCTTGACCGGATGGTTCGCGCCGCGATGGCCGAATGGCAACTTGAACGTCTTCAGCCCGACCGCCCGGCACAGCAGCTGATGCCCGAGGCAGATCCCCCACACCGGCTTCTTCCCGACCAGCTCTTTGACCGTGTCGACGATGTAGGAGAGCGCGGCCGGGTCGCCGGGGCCGTTGGCGAGGAAGATCGCATCCGGGTTATCCGCGAGCAGCTCTTGCGCGGACGTCCTGCACGGGTACAGCGCCACGCGCGCGCCACGCGCCAACAGCTCGCGCACCATCGAGCCCTTGATCCCCGTGTCGATCACCGCGATCCGCGGCCCGTCGCCCGAGCCATGGCGAGTCACCTCGCGCGGGGTAACGACGCCGGCGAGGTCTTGCCCGGCCATCGGCGGCTCGGCAGCGATCAGATCCGCCGCTTCTCGCTCTGAGATCTCAGCTGTGAACACTCCCCCGCGCATCGACCCCGCCTCGCGGATGTGCTGCACGAGCGAGCGCGTGTCCACGCCGCTGATCGCCGGCACGCCGCAATCGCTCAGCCAATCCAGCCAGCCGCGCTCCGCCGTCGGCGCGTCCTCCCGGTTGCAGGCCTCGCGCATGATCGCCGCCCGCGCCCACGCCCGCTCGGACTCCATCGCCTGCGCGCTCGCCCCGTAGTTGCCGATGTGCGGGTAGGTGAACGCGATCAGCTGCCCCGCGAACGACGGGTCGGTCATCGACTCCTGGTAGCCGGCCATGCCGGTGGTGAACACCACCTCGCCGACCGCGGGGCGGGCGGGATCCGATCCCCCGCACGCCTCGCCGTCGAAGCGCGTGCCGTCCTCCAGCAGTACATAGGCCGTCGCGTCGCGCATCAGATTATGAGCTTCTGCACTGCCTTGAACTCGGGCGTGCCCGCGCGCTCCAGCAACTCGAACAGCGCCGCCTCGACGGTGCTCACGACGGCCCCGGCGCGCTCCAGCCGCTCCAAGCCACGCTCGTAGTCGAGGGCGTGACGCGAGCCGACGGCGTCGGCCGGCACATGCACCTCGACCCCGCGTCCCAGCAGATCGAGGACGGTCTGGCTCACGCACACGTGCGTCTCGATCCCGCACACCACCACCTGGTCTCGGCCACCGAGGTCAAACCCATCGGCTCGCGCGGCCGAGAACACGCTCTTCTCGAGCACCCGCTCGCCCTCCAACCCGACCTCCGGCGCGGTGTGGCCGAGACCCTTCGGGTATTGCTCGCTGACCACACTCGGAACGTCGAGGATCCGTGCCGCCTGCAGGAGCTTCGCGCACGCCCCCGCCACGCCGGCGAAGGACTCGTACGGTCTGAACCCCTCCTGCACGTCCACTACTACAAGCGCCGCTCGATCCCGGTTGAGCAGACCCATCAGGCCGCCACCACGGAAAATGCGCGCTCGCGGTAGACGACCGCCCCGGCGGCCACCGTCAACAGCACGCGGCCTTTCAACCGCCGCCCGGCGAAGCAGCAGTTCTCCGAGCGGCTCTCCCAGCCGTGCTCTCCGGCCGTCCACTGCCCGTCGAGGTCGATCAGCGTCAAGTTGGCCGTCTCTGCGGGTGCAATCGTCGGGGTTGGAAGACCGAACAACGCAGCCCCGGCTGTCATCCGCTCGACGAGCAACCCCAGCTCCAGCACGCCCGGCAACACCAGCCCGGTGTACAGCGCCGCGAACGCGGTCTCCAGACCGGTGGTGCCCATCGGCGCCTGCTCGAACGGCACCTCCTTCTCGTCGCGCGCATGCGGCGCGTGATCGGTGGCCACACAGTCGATCGTCCCGTCGCGCAGGCCCTCCACCAGCGCCTTGCGGTCCTCCTCGGTGGCCAGCGGCGGGTTCATCTTCATGCGCGTGTCCATCCCGCGCACATCCTCCTCGGTCAACAGCAGGTGGTGGGGCGTGACCTCGGTGCTCACCCTCCAGCCCTGCGCCTTCGCCTGCGCCACCGCCGTCACCGATGCGGCGCAGCTCAGATGCTGGAAGTGGACGCGCGCGTCCTCGTACCCGGCCAATGCGGCGTCGCGGGCCACCATCGTCGACTCGCTCACGCTCGGTATCCCACCCAGGCCGAGCGCGGCGCTGACCGCGCCTTCGTGCATCGCCCCTCCGTGGGAGAGCGTCCTGTCCTCCTCGTGCAGGGTGATCACGCCTCCGCAGAGGCGCTGATATTGAAGCGCCTTTCTCAGCATCCCTGCGCTCTGCACCGGCTGCCCGTCGTCGGTGAAGCCGAGCGCGCCCGCCTCGCGCAGCTCGGCCATCTCGGTCAGCTCCTCGCCCCTCAGCCCGCGCGTGATCGCTCCGAGGAAGCCCACCGGGATACGCGCTTCGCGCGCCGCCGCGTCGCGCAGCGAGCGCAGCAGCGGGGCCGAGTCGAGCACGGGGTCGGTGTTCGGCATCGCGAGCGCCCCGCCGAATCCCCCGGCGGCGGCGGCGCGGGTTCCGGTCTCGAGATCCTCCTTGTGCTCCTGCCCGGGCGTCCTCAGGTGGACGTGCGGATCGAAGAACGCCGGCAGCAGCCTGCGACCCTTACCCTCGATCGCTTCCGCGCCCTCCCCCCTCTCCAGCGTGCCGGGCGCGCCCAGCTCGGCGATCTCCCCGTCGCGCACGCGCACGTCGTGGCGAGCGTCGATCTGCTCGCGCGGATCCACCACATGCACGTCTCTGAGCAGGAGGTTCGCGGGGATGGCCGGCCCCTGGACAAGTGGTTTCGCGGACATCACGCCAGCTGGGGTTCGGGGGCCGGCTGGGGCTCGCGCGTTCCGGCGAGCAGCTCGTAGAGGACCGCCATCCGCACCACCACGCCGGCCTCGACCTGCGCGGTGATCACCGCCTGCGGCGAGTCGACGACCTCGCCCGAGAGCTCCACGCCGCGGTTGACCGGACCGGGGTGCATCAACACCTGGCGCGGTCCCAGACGCCGCCCGTTGATCTGGTACCAGGCGGCGTACTCGCGCAGCGACGGCACCCAGCGCTCGCTCATCCGCTCGTGCTGCATCCGCAGCGCGTACACCACGTCGGCGCCGTCGAGCTCGTCGAGCGTCCAGCGAACCTCGCATCCCAGCGCCTCGATCCCGCGCGGGATCAGCGTCGGCGGCCCGGCGACCGTCACCTTGGCGCCCATCTTCTGAAACGCGATGATGTTCGAGCGCGCGACCCGCGAGTGGGCGACATCTCCGACGATCCAGATCGACGCTTCGTCGATCCCGCCGAGGCGCTTCTGGAGGGTGTAGACATCGAGCAGCGCCTGGGTCGGATGCTCGTGCTTGCCGTCGCCGGCGTTCACGATCGCGGCGGAACACCATTTCGAGACCAGCTCCGCGGCGCCCGCCCAGGGGGTGCGCAGCACGATCGCGTCGGGCTTGTGAGCGCTCAGCGTCAACACCGTGTCCTTCAGCGACTCCCCCTTCTCCACGCTCGATCCGCTCGCGGCGAAGTTCACGACATCTGCCGACAGGCGCTTGGCGGCGAGCTCGAATGAGCTGCGCGTCCGCGTCGAGGCCTCGTAGAACAGGTTCAGCACCATCCGCCCGCGCAGCGCCGGGACCTTCTTGATCTCGCGGTCAGACACCTCCGCGAAGCGCGCGGCCTGCGCGACGATCCGCTCGATTTCCTCGCGGTCGAGATCCTCGATCGAGAGCAGGTGGTTCACGCCGGTGTCTCCACCGTGGCAGCCTCGATCGCGACTTCGTCGACGCCGTCCAGCTCGCTGACGCGCACGTGGACATGCTCGGCGCGCGAGGTCGGGAGGTTCTTGCCGACGTAATCCGGCCTGATCGGCAGCTCGCGGTGGCCGCGATCGGCGAGCACCGCCAGCTGCACTCGGGCGGGGCGGCCGTAGTCGAACAGCGCCTCGATCGCGGCGCGAGCCGTGCGACCGGTGAACATCACGTCGTCGACCACCACCACCGTGCGCCCGGTCACGTCGAAGTCGATGTGCGAGGCGTGCACCACCGGGGCGTCGGGCCTGCGCTGCAGGTCGTCGCGGTAGAAGCCGATGTCGAGGTCTCCGAGCGGGACCTCCGCGTCGAGCAGCTCTTCGAGCTGGGTCCTCAGCCGCCGCGCCAGGAACGCGCCGCGGCGATGGATCCCGATCAACACCGGAGCCGGGGGCTCGGGATTGCGCTCGACGATCTCGTGTGCGACGCGCACCAGCGCCCGTCGCACGTCCTCCGCCTGGAGGACGACCTTCTCGTTACCGCTGTCCATCTGCTTCCTTCCTGGCCTCTCGGGACCGGGTTAAAGGAGGATTTCCTGGACTGTATCAGCGGCGCGGGATTCACTCCGCCGCGACGGGCTCCTTGGCCGCGGCCTCGCGCTCGCGGCGCTCAGACCAGCGGATGAGCTCGGCGGGACCCCGCTCGGAGAAGGGCACCTCGATCGTGTCGAAGTCACGCGGCACCTCCGTACACGCGAACACCGCGCGGGCCTGCTCGCGCAGCTCGCGGCCCGCGTAGCGGCTGGACAGGTGGGTGAGGGCGAGCATCCTCACCTCCGCGTCGCCCGCCAGCTGCGCCGCCTGGCCGGCGGTGCTGTGGGCGGTCTGAAGCGCCCGCTCGGCCTCCTCCTCGGCGAAGGTCGCCTCGTGGACGAGCAGGTCGGCCTGGTGCGCGGCGATCGCGAGCGCCTCACACGGCGCCGTATCCCCGGAGAGGACAATCTTGCGGCCCTCCCGCGTCGGCCCCATCACCTGCTCGGGCGCCACGCCGTTGACCGTCTCACCGCGTTGCAAGCGGCCGAAGTCGGGCCCCGGCCTAACCCCCAGCTCCTCCGCCCGCCGCGCGTCGAGGTGCCCCGGGCGCGGCTCCTCGACGATCGCATACCCGAAGCACGCCTCGCCGCGGTGGCGCACGGGGATTGCGGTGATCGCGTAGCCGTCTTGCGCGACCGTCTCCCCGGGCCGGAGCTCGACGAAGCTCAGCTCGTAGGGCATCCGGCCGTAGACGATCCGCATCGCCCCCATCAGCTCCTTCAGCCCACGCGGGCCGTAAACGCTCAGCGGCCGGTCGCGTTCGCGCAGCGCGAAGGACTTCAGCATTCCCGGCAGCCCCAGCCAGTGATCGGCGTGGAAGTGCGTGATGAACACGCTGTCCACGTCGGTCAGCCCGACCGAGCGAACGAGCTGGCGCTGGGTGCCTTCGCCGCAGTCGAACAGGATGCGATCGCCGCCGCGACGCATCAGCGCCGCGGGCAGCCCGCGCCGCGGGCTGGGCACCGAGCCGCCGGTGCCCGCGAAGAAGATCGACAGATCCATGGCCTGCAACGGTAGCGTCGGGGGGCCCACCGCGGCGGTAAGCTCACCTGCTGGAACGTCGCCAGACCGGCGTCAACCAGCGCCCGTAGCTCAGTGGATAGAGCGCTCGCCTCCGGAGCGAGAGGTCGCAAGTTCGAATCTTGCCGGGCGCGTCTCAGAAGTGCCTGCAAATGAGCTGGTTTGCTCTGACGGCTCAGGAGGGGGATCTGGTGTGTTGGGGCTCAGTGGCCCAAACGGTGGCCCAAACCCCTCGCTTTGCGACCCGTAGAGCGTGCACCGGGCGTCCGCGAGCAGCGCGTCGAAGGCGGCGCCGTGGTCGCGCTTGCGGCGGTCCAATAGCTGTGAGTACACGTCGAGGGTCATCCTGCTTTCGGCGTGGCCGACCTGGTGCTGGACGTAGGTCACGTCGAAGTTGGTCGCCAGCAGCATGATCGAGACGTAGGTCCGCCGCAGCGTGTGGGGTGTGACGTGCGGCAGCGGCGGGAGGCCCCGCTCGTTCAGGCGCTCATTGGCGAGTTGGACGGCCGGCTCGAGGATCCGTTCGCGGACGTTGCCCGCATCCCAGCGCTTGCCGCGGCGGGTGCAGAAGAAGGGGACATCCGGGCCGATGGGGTAGCCGTGGCGCACCTTGTCGGCGCGGTAGGCGAGCAGCTCGTCGCGCAAGCTCGGCGTGATCTCGACGTGACGGACGCCCGTCGGTGTCTTGCTGTCGGAGATCCACAGCCTCGCACCGTTGGGGTCGTGCAGGCGAACGTCGCGCTCCAGGATGTCGAGGGTTTCAGCGATCCGTGGGCCGGCGTAGCCGAGCATCGCGCACACTGCACGCCAGCCGATGCGGTGGTTGGTGGCGGTGTAGGTCTTGCCCTGCGCGAGCATCGACATCGCCCCGGCGCTCACCCCGTACTCGAAGCGGAGGGAGTACTGAGTCTCGCCCCTGCTCAAACGAGCCCGAATCTCCGTTGCCTGCTGACGTGTGAGCTTCGCTCGTTTGCTCAACCTGGGCGCCGTCTGTAGATGGTCCGCCGCGTCGAGGAGTACGACGAGCTGGTCTATCTCCAGGAACGTCCGTGTGGGCTTCGGGACCCTGATCTTGAGCTCGGGGTCGCGGGCGGGGTTGTCTTCGCGCACCTTGTCCTTGACGGCTTGGGCGAGGAGCTGCCCGAGCAGGCGCATCACCATCTGGATCGAGCGCGGTGAGAGCGGCCTGCGCTGTCGTCCGTTCTCATCCTCGGCTCGCCCGCCGGCTGCCGCGATCTTCTTCAATTCGTCGCTGTCCTTGAACAGCTTGCCGCGAAAGCGCCGGCAGTCCGCGTCGCTGATCCTCGCCACCGGCATCGGGCCGAAAAACGGGAGGACGTGCTTTTTGAGGCGCCAGAGGTAATCCTGGTAGGTGCTCTCGGTCAGCGGACCGTCGCCGATCTCGCCGACGCGCCTGCGCTCCAGCCAGTCGGAGGCGTACTCGTGTATCGTGGTCCCGGTGGCGAAATCATCCTCGTTGCGGGCCGGCTCGGGCTCGTAGCGGGCGAGTATCTGCCCGATCGGGATGCCGGCGCTCAGCTGTGCGACGACCATCTGAGCCTCACGGCGCCCCCTGGCCTCGGTCCAACCGTCGACGTCACGGCCGAACACGACGGCATAGCGCTCTCCCTGGTGTCTGAACCGCGCGCGGACGCTCGATGTTCCGTCCGTAAGCTTTCGCACTTCGACGCTGCCGCTTGGCGGGCGCGGCATCATGCCCTCCGTTCTCGACTGGAAGACGACATGATCCCGGGCCGTTCGGACTCGTAGGGGATCAACCCCTGCCTCGTCGCTGGGGCACGCTTCTTGCGCGACCGTCCCGCGGGCCTACGGGCTCCCCTCGTCGTTGGAGCAGGCCAGGTGTCCTGCACGCGCTGAAGATCGAACCGCAAGCGGCCGCGTGGGCCTCCGAGTCGGATGGCGCCGAGTGCGTTGGCGTGCGAGTAAACCCAGTCGCGCTCGACCCCGAGCAGCTGCGCGAGCTCGGAGGCATCGACGAACTGCCCCGAAGGCCGAGCCTGCGTCGCTGCGATCAGGTCGGCCACCTGCCGTGCGATCTGCTCGATGTCGGCGGGGTCGAGTCTCATGGCCGTGGGCCCCGAACGGCGCGTTCGTCGCTCTGTGTGCTGCTGGCGGCGGATCGGATTGACGCTTCGGCTCGGAGATGCGACATGGGTTCTCTGCTTGTAAGCCGAGCACAGGCACCTCCGAGCAAGCTGGTTGGTCTGGGGAGCGTGTGTCGTCATGGTCACTGTGCTTCTCCGACGGGATCAGGGCAGTTGGGCGCCTGCCCAACTGATTGCTCGCCGTTGCAGGTCGTGGAGGAGCTGTCAAGCAAGTAGTGGTGTGACTGGTCGTACCCCGCCGCAGGCGGGGGGCTTCTACTTGCTTTACAGCGGGGGAGCGACCTGCTACCCCGCCCCTCAGGCCACAGGAAGCGCCACGTCCAATCAGGCGATGCGGCGCGCTAATGCGCTCGCTTTGTCGCGCAAAGGAGAAGCACATCAAGCTCCTGCTGACACGCCTGGTTGTCGTCCAACTCGAGAGCGACCGGGCGACTACTGGGACGCTCGCTCGCCCCGACAAAGCGGGAGTACGGTCCGCGGGGGCCTGGGCGCGATCCGTTCAAGTCGTCCGTGCCAGGGCCAGGGCTTTGGCGATGAACTTCTGTTCGATCTCGCCCCGTTCGAGGTCCACGATATGACCGCTGCGATCGACGATGAAGCTCTCGGGCAGCTGGTCGGTGCCGTAGGAGTGGGCGAATTCGCCGGCATCGTCGCGCAGGTTGGGGTAGGTCAGGTGGTGGCTCACGACGAACTTCTCCGAGTCCGAAACGACGTCCTCGTAGGTCACGCCCAGAACCGTCCCGCCGAGCTTCTGCAGCGGCCCCTGTGAGCGCTCGAGCAGCGGCGCCTCTTCCTGGCAGGGGGGCACCAGGACGCCCAGAAGTTGAGGACCACGACCTTGCCCCGCAGCGAGGCAAGCGAACTGAGGCCGTGGCTTCCGAGGACGGGCAAGAGCCGAGCGGCGTCCGGCGCGAGCGGGTGCTTGCCTTCGGCGACGAGGTTGTTGAGCGTCCGGTTGGCGGCCTGGTTCGAGACCCCGTAGATGAGGAGCCCGATCAGGCAGGCACCGGCGATCGAGATCAGGATCGGCAAGAGGCGAACTCTCAAGGTCCCCAAGGGTAGAGGCCCGCTGCTGCCGCGGCGCGCCATCGGCGCGCCGTGTCCCGGCCACCTACCTCGATCACGGAGAGGCGTTGCGGGCGGCGAGCCTCACGGAGTCGGCTCAGGTGCCGGCGTCCGGTGACGCCCGCCTCGATGGCAACGCAGGCGTCTCACCACTGCGGCGCTCCACTTGCGCTATGGACGATCTCCGAGCGTCTGCGCCGATGACGCCCACACGCCTGCAACGCGCCGACAAAGCGATCGTCTCGCCGTCCTCAGCCCACGCGCCTGGTCGTCGTCCCAAGCGAGCGTCTATGGAGAAGCAGCACCTCGGGACGTTTCCGCCTCAGGCGGGATAGCACGAGATGTCTGCGCGAGAGAACCGGCGGCCGGAAGACTCAAAGCACCGTCGTCGGCGTGATCGCTGCGCCTCCCGCTTCGCTCAGACGTCCTGCCGGCACGTGAAGGGTCAGGCCGTCAGTCGCTGCCGTTGGGGTTGTCGATCACGTAT
>DASRKZ010000027.1:0-6105 GCA_035648675.1 Solirubrobacteraceae bacterium | reverse complement strand
TCTTTATATTGAGGCCCGCCCACCCCGCGCTGCATCGTGCGCGGCTCGCCGAGCATGTGCATCAGGCAGCACTCGGCGCCGCTGTCGGCCACCAGCCCGGCCATCTCCGGGTCGGCCCTGAACGCGCTCACGTCGTTCACCAGGCTCGCCCCCGCGCCGAGCGCCGCCTGCGCGACCGCCGCCTTCGACGTGTCGATCGAGATCTGCGGGTGGCTCGGATTCGATCCCTCCGCGCCGCTCCGCGCCGCGGCCGCGAGCCCTTCGATCACCGGAATCACCCGCCGCAGCTCCTCCTCCTCGGGCACCGGCTCCGCGCCGGGCCGCGTCGACTCGCCGCCGATGTCCAAGATGTCGGCGCCCTCCCTCATCAGCTCCTCGCCGTGCGCCACCGCGGCGTCCACGTCGAGAAAGCGGCCCCCGTCCGAGAACGAGTCGGGCGTGACGTTCACGACCCCCATCAGGCTGAATGGAGTAGTTCGGTACGAGGCAGTGCCCATATACAGAACTCACCCCCTCTGACGAGCGTATAGGTGTGACTGGCAAGGACGCAGTGAGCGAAGTGTGCTGGCACGTGTGCTGGCCGATCTTTGATCGGTAGGACGCCGCCAGGCGCGGCTATACGCCGTCAGAGCGGAGCTCGGTGGTTCCGCCGGCCAGACCCGGGCGAGGAGTGGCCCGGGGGGCCTCGCGTTCGGCGCGGTCCGCCGGCGCGGTGGGCGCCGGCGCGGTGGGCGCCGGCAACTCGGGCTTGGGCTCCTCGGGGCCGAACACCTCCTCCTCGCTCTTCCCGGCCAACAGCGCGAGGAACTCCTCCTTCTCGATCGTCTCGCGTTTGACGAGGATCTCGGAGATGTTCTTCAGGTCGTGCTCGTGCTCCACGAGGATGTCCGTGGCGCGCTTGTGGGCGGACTCGATGATCCGCCGCACCTCGTCGTCGATCTCGCGGGCGATCTCGTCGGAGTAGTCGGGCTCGGTGGAGAACTCGCGGCCGAGGAACGGCTGACCGTGATCGTGACCGAAAACGCGCGGGCCCAGCCGCTCTGACATGCCGAAGCGCATCACCATCTGCTTCGCCGTCGCCGTGACCTTCTCGATGTCATTCGAGGCGCCCGTCGTGATCTCGCCGAACACGATCTCCTCGGCGGCGCGCCCGCCCAGGGTCATCGCCAGCGTGTCGTTCAGCTCGGCGCGCGTCGTCAGGAAGCGATCCTCCTGGGGCATCGAGATCGTGTACCCGAGCGCCTGACCGCGGGAGATCACGGAGATCTTGTGCACCGGGTCGGAGTGCTCCAGGAAGTGGCCCGCCAGCGCGTGGCCCATCTCGTGGTAGGCGGTGATCAGGCGCTCCTTCTCGCTCATCACGCGCGTTTTCTTCTCGGGGCCGGCGATCACGCGCATGATCCCCTCCTCGAGCTCGACCTGGCCGATCTCGCGCTTGCCGGTACGTGCGGAGAGCAGCGCGGCCTCGTTGATCAGGTTCGACAGGTCGGCGCCCGTGAAGCCCGGCGTCTGTCCCGCGAGCGCGTCGATGTTGATCACCTTCGCCAGCGGCTTGCCGCGCGTGTGCACCTCGAGGATCTTCGCCCTCCCCTTGCGGTCGGGGCGATCGACGGCGATCTGACGGTCGAAGCGGCCGGGGCGCAGCAGCGCGGGGTCGAGGATGTCGGGCCGGTTGGTGGCCGCGATCATGATGATGTTGTCCTTCGCCTCGAACCCGTCCATCTCGACGAGCAGCTGGTTGAGCGTCTGCTCGCGCTCGTCGTGCCCGCCACCGAGCCCGGCGCCACGGTGGCGCCCGACGGCGTCGATCTCGTCCATGAAGATGATGCAGGGGCTGTTCTGCTTGGCCTGCTCGAACAGGTCCCTCACGCGCGAGGCGCCCACGCCGACGAACATCTCGACGAAGTCCGAGCCGGAGATCGAGAAGAACGGCACCCCGGCCTCGCCCGCCACCGCGCGCGCCAGCAGCGTCTTGCCGGTGCCCGGCGGCCCGTACAGCAGCACGCCCGTCGGAATCCTGGCGCCGAGCGCCTGGAACTTCTTCGGATTCTCGAGGAATTCCTTGATCTCGTGCAGCTCCTCCACGGCCTCATCGACGCCGGCCACATCGCGGAAGGTGATCTTCGGCGAGTCGGCCGACATGCGCTTGGCGCGCGACTTGCCGAACGACATCACTTTCGAGCCCCCGCCCTGCACCTGGTTCATCAGGAAGATCCAGAAGCCGAGGAACAGGACGAACGGGAGCACGTACTCGAGCAGGCTCAGCAGCGCGCTGCTCTTTTCCGATTCCACGTTGAACTTCACGCCCGGACTTTTTTCGAGCTGCGCGAGCAGCTGCGGAGTCGCGTTGTCGAGGAAGCCCGTTTCGTACTTTTCCTTGTTCCCCTTGCTGTTCAGCTGGACTTCGAGGACCTTCCCCTTGTTCTTGATCTCGACGGATTTGACCTCGCCCTTGGGGAGCTCTTCGGAGATCAGCGTCTGATAGCTGTGCGGCCGCGTGCTGGTGGAGCCCGTGCTCGCCAGTTTGGTGAAGAAGAAGGCGAGCACCACCACGAGAAGTATCGGGAAGGCGGCGCTCTTGAAGAAACGGTTCATAACGTTTTCTTAAGGGGTTACCAGCAGGTTCCGGCGGGGACTTTTGTCCCGATCGCCAGTGGTCCAGCGTACCACGGAGAGCCGATTTTCCGGCTACTTCTCCAACGCGGCGACGAACGGAAGGTTG
The DNA here is from genome assembly GCA_035648675.1 of Solirubrobacteraceae bacterium. Taxonomy (GTDB): domain Bacteria; phylum Actinomycetota; class Thermoleophilia; order Solirubrobacterales; family Solirubrobacteraceae; genus Palsa-744. Next base: position 3,383 of record DASRKZ010000027.1, on the reverse strand, counting down.
CGGTAGCGCTCCGCGTAGTCGAGCCCGTAGCCGACCACAAAGCGGTCCTCGATCTCGAAGCCGACGTACCGGGTCGGCAGGTCGACCTTGCGCCGCTCCGGCTTCACCAGCAGCGCGCAGACCTCCAACGTGCGGGGGTTGCGCGAGCCGAGGTTGCGCAACAGGTACTGCAGCGTCAGCCCCGAATCGACGATGTCCTCGACGATCAGCACGTCGCGTCCCTCGATCGCCGCGTCCAGGTCCTTCAAGATCCGCACGACCCCCGAGGAGTCGGTCGCCGAGCCGTAGGAGGCCACCGCCATGAAGTCCACCTCGACGGGGATGTCGATGAAGCGCATCAGGTCGCTCAGGAAGAACACGGCGCCCTTCAACACACCCACGAGCAGCAGCGGACGGTCGGTGTAGTCGCGCGAGATCTGCTCGCCGAGCTCACGCACACGGCGCTGCAGGTCCTCGGCGCTCACGAGCACCTCTCCGACCTCGCTATTCGCTTGCTCGGGCACGGTGATCGCCACCCGCGGGAGTGTAGGGCCTATCCCGACGGGGGTGCCCGGCCGGTCCGTCATTCACGCGGCGGGAGCCTCGCCATGCTCACCCGGCCGTCCTCGATCCTCGCGCTCACGTTCCCCCCCACGTGCAGATCCAGCCTGCCGCCGCCGCGGCGGCCCAGCTCGAGGATCTCCTCCACGCGATCCCCCGCCTGCGGCACGTAGGTCCCCGCGGCGTCCTCCGCGAGGGTCACGACGACCAGGCGCGCAAGCGCCGCCGGCAGCTCCCCGAGGCGCGCGATCGCGATGCTCCGCCGACCTTCCAGCGTGTCCGCCACGAGCCCGTCGAGCAGCTCCGTCTCCTCGCGCAGCAACTCCGCGGTCCTCAGCACGTTCGCCTCGGCCGCCGGGTGCACCGCGCGCAGCGCCGGCACCAGTCCTGCCCGCACACGCGCGCGGGCGTAGGCGTCGCTGTCGTTGCTCTCATCCTCGCGCCAGCTCAGGCCCCGCGCTTCGCAATAGGCGCCCGTCTGCTCCCGCGTCACCCCCAGCAGCGGGCGCACGAGCCGCCCCTCGACGGCCCTCATCCCCAGCAGCGCCCGGCGCCCGGGGGAGGCCGCCAGCCGGTAGAGGATCGTCTCCACCTGGTCGCTCGCCGTGTGCCCGGCGGCGGCGAGCGCCTGGGGCTCCGGTGGTGCTTCCCGCCGCTCGTCCAGCTCCTCCGCCAGCTTCATCGCCGCCGCGTAGCGCAGATCCCGCGCCCACGCCTGCAGATTGCCCACCTCGCCCTCCTCCCGGAGCGCATGCACGACCTCCAGTTCCACCCCGAGCGACGCGCACAGCGCCGCGCAGTGGCGCTCGTCCCCGTCGGACTCCGCCCCGCGCAAGCCGTAGTTCACGTGCAGCGCCGCCACGCTCCCCTCCGCGCCCAGCGCGACCGCCACATCCAGCAGGCAGACCGAGTCGCGGCCGCCCGAGATCATCGCCACGACCGGGTGGGTGGGGAGATCATCCCCCCCCAGCAGGCCGCCTTCACGCACCACGCCGCGAACCTGCTCGACGATCACGGCACCCCTACTCCTTCCGCGACGCGCTGAACAGCTCGGTGGGCTCGGTGAAGCCCTTCAGCACCACCTCGCCGATCAGCTCGAACTCGAGGCCATCCTGCCTGCTCGCGGCGTCCACCACCGGGCGCGTCACCAGCACCTCGCCGCCGGACGCCCGCGCGACCACGCGCGCCGCGCGGTTGACCTCGCGCCCGTAGTAGTCGCCGTCGCGATACAGCGCCGCGCCGCTGTGGATCCCGATCCGCGGCGGCGGCGAGCCCCGCGGCAGTTCGCCGCCCAGCCCGACCGCCCAGCCCGTCAACGCGCCCGCGTCGGCGCCGACGATCATCACCTCGTCGCCGAGCGTCTTGATCACGCGCGCGTCGATCGGCAGCGTCTGCTCGACGCGCTCCACGAAGCGCTCCACCGCGCTCACCGCCTCGGCCTCGCCCTGCTCCTCGGTCAGCTTCGTATACCCCGCCAGGTCCGCGAACGCGATCGTCACCCGCATCCGCCCCTCCTCCGCCGTCTCCTCGTCGTCGAGGTCGGACTCGATATGGCCGATCACATCCTGCTCGACGAAGTACCCCAGCATCCGCCCGTGCAGGTAGTTGATGAACGGCACCGCGAACGGCAGCATCTCGCGCGTCATCCCCTCCATCGCCTGCGCCACCTCCACCCCGGGCACCCCGTCGCGCATCAGCGGCTCGTGCAGGTACAGGTGGAACAGGCGCACCTCGGCGTCCGCGACCTGCGCCATCGCCTGCCCGTACACCCTCACGATCTGCAGCAGCGCCGGCAGCGGCAGGCCCGCCGCGAGGATCTCCGCGGCGTAGCGCAGCACCTGCATGTCCTCCTCGGAGAGCTCCTCGCTCGACAGCGTGTTCAAGCCCATCGCGCCCGTCAGCCGCTCGATCAATGCCTCGTCGAGGTCTGTCTCGCGCGCCGCCTCCCTGAGCGTGTAGCGCGCCTCGGTGCTCGGCAACAGTTCGTCGATGTAGCCGAACGCCAGCTTCCCGCTCTGGCTGGCCTCCTTGATCCTCTGCACCGTGTGCCCGCGCTCGCGCAACCGCGCGACGATCCGCACGTGCGAGGCCGCCGCCGGTGTCCACGTCCCCTCGTAGCGGGGCACCAGCCCCTCCTTCACCCAGCGTCTCACGGTCCCCTGCGATACGCCCGCGCGTGCCGCGACCCGCTGGAGGGTCAACTCGGCTGCCGGTGGGTCCCCGTCGGGGTCGTCGGGGGGCGTGGTCGTTCCCATCCTCGGCAGTCTAAAGTCGCCGGCCGTGTCGCAACCCGAGCCCGAGTCAGAGCCCGTCGGCGAGCCGGCGCATCCCCAGGCGATCCATCTGCGACCGACCGCCGCGCTGGCCGAGCGCGTGCTCCTGCCCGGCGACCCCGGGCGCGCCCTCGCCCTCGCCCAGCTGCTACTCGTGAAGCCGCTGATGTTCAACCACCACCGCGGCCTCTGGGGCTACACGGGGCCCGCCACGGCCGACGGGGAGCCGCTGACGATCCAGGCCACCGGCATCGGCGGCCCCTCGGCGGCGATCGTCCTCGCGGAGCTCCTCGCCCTCGGCGCCCGTCGCGCGATCCGCGTCGGCACCTGCGGCGCGCTCGACCCCGCGCTCTCCCTCGGTGATCTGATCATCGCGCGTGACTCGATCAGCGCCGACGGAACCTCCCGGGCGCTTGGCGCGGATGGGCGTGTCACGGCGGACCCGTCGCTCACCGACACGCTCCTCCACTCCGCCGAGGCTCAAACGGACTCCTCGACACGCCGCACACACGCCGGCACGATCGTCAGCGTCGACCTCTTCTACGAGCCCGCGGGCGGGCGGGCACCGGG
>DASRKZ010000026.1:0-4005 GCA_035648675.1 Solirubrobacteraceae bacterium | reverse complement strand
CGAGGAACCGCCCCTGCTGCTCGCCCTGCTCGCGTGTGTGCGCGTGCCCCGGCCCACGTCGCGCCTTCTCGTCATCGGCCGCCGTCTGCCGCGCCGCGTTCAGCGTCTGTTGCTCGTGCGCCACCTCGCCCTCGATCCGCTGCGCGCGAGCTCCCAGCTTTGCCGCCCTCCGGGTATCGCCGCCCGCCAGCGCCTGCTCGCGCGCGCCCTCCACCCGCCCCAGCTGCGCCCGTTTTGCGGAGATCCGCGCCTGGGTCTCCGGGGCCGCCTGCGCCAGCGCACGCGCCTCGCCCTGCTCGCGCTCGAGCGTGCGCCTCACCTGCTCGTCGGCCGCTCCCTTCGCCCACTCACCGCCGGCCCGCGCCAGCTTGCGCCTCTGCTCCATGCTCGGCGGCGGTTTGCGCAGCTTGCGTTTGACCCATTGCGCGCCCCGCGCCACCTCGGGCGGTCGCTCCAGCTTCGCGCGCGCCCGCTGCATGAGTGACCTCTGCTGAAGGTGCAGACGCAGCACACGATGCTCGCCGTGGGCGAAGCCGAGCACCTGTTGGCGCTGCAGGAACGCTCCCCACCACATCGTCGAGACGAGCAGCCACTGCGCCCACCAACCGAATGCATCGAGGCTCATCAATGTCCGCTGCAGCAACAGCACGACACCGAGCAGAAATGAGTAGATCAGCTTCGAGCACACCGCGCCGAGCAGGCGCGCCGCCCAGCCCCTGAAGGCCGCCCGACCGCCGTCACCCAGTGCCGGGGCGATCACCGCCGCGGGAGCCAGCATCAACAAGAACAGGCCGACGATCGCCGCGCCGAGCAGGCGTAGCGCGATGAAGCCGAGCAGCAGCACCATCCCCAGCACCCCGACCCAGATCAGGAACAGCCCCGCGATACGCCAGAAAGTCCCGCTCTGGGTGCGGAACGTCGCCTGCTCAGCCGTCGGTCCGCGACATGGTTCCTGGCTGCCGCCACACAGCACGTTGAACAGTCCGCCGATCGGCCTCAACAAGCCATAAGGGTTGATCGCGTTGCGCGCCGCCGCGTTGGCGGGCAACGCGAGGAACAGTTCGCCGTTCGTGCGGGCGCCGCGCAGAAGTTCCGCGCTCTGCTCGCCGATCGCGGCCCGTTCCCTGGCGGCGATCAGCAGGCCCACCGTGTGCAGCCGCGGATCCAGCCTCGCGGGATCGCTGCACCAGCGCACGTTGCCGAACTCCAGGTAGCACCACGGACCGCCGATCGCGCCGCTGAAGACGCTCTGCATGCTTTCCGCAAGCGTGCGATCGGGATGATCCGGCGTGCCTCCCGCAACCGCGCCCAGCGTGCCCAGGCTCGCCTGGTTGGCCCACCCGCCGAGCGCCCCCACGGTGCCCGTCGGATTGACGATCACCCACAGGCCGCCCAACATCATCACCGCCATCAGCAACGCCTGACCGAGCGTCTCGGTCACCTGCCGGCGCACGATCCCGTGGTAGAGCGCGAGCACCGACGCTCCCGCCAGCGCGAGCACCAGCCAGGGCTGGGTGAATGTCGCCTGCGTCTCGCGCAGCGCCCGCGTCACGCCGCTCATCGCGGAGCTGTCGAGCAGATCGATCGTGTAGCACCACTCGAGCATCACGATCACCCCGTGCACGACCGCCACAAGCACGGTCCAGCCCCACTCGAGCACGTCCTGGACCGCCACGACCAGGTAGTTGCCCAAATCCGCGACACCGGCGTTGACGTGCACGTCGAACGCGAAGTCGCCCGTCGGCGCCTGCGCGGCCTCGAACCCCGAGATCCGGCAGTTGCGTGCGCTCGTCTGCGACAGTTCGGCGGCCGCCCCGTCGCGGCACAGAGGGCTGCCCAGCCCGTTGTCCACCAGCGGGTCGCCTCCGCTCGACGGCGCCGAGGCGGAGGCTTCCGCTTCGGGATTCGCAACGGACGTCGAACCCGAGCTCAGCGGCGGCCCGCTGGGCGCGCGCGCCGGTGTGCCTCTCGGGGTGGAATGTGCGGCCGGAGCGGTATGAGGGGCCTTGGATCGAGCGATCGCATGGTAGGACGCGGCCGCTTGTGCCCCGGACATCGCCATCGCCGGGACAGTCGCCGCGAGCGTCGCCAGACCCACCGCTGAAACGCGCCTCCACGGCACCGTCAGGCAGCCCCGGGGGTCGTAGAGAAGGCGCGCAGCAGCGACGGGAGCACCACATCTACCTGGATCGCCTCCACCCGGCCCGAGTGGTCGCGGAACAGGCAGCGGCCCGCCTCGAACTCGAGCAGGCTCTGGCGCATCCTCCGGTCCTCCGGGTCGAGCCCCAGCAACTGCAGCGCGCGCCCCGCCTCCGCCTCCGAGCGCATCCCGAACACGAACGTCGCTCCCAGCAGGTTCTCCAGCGACTCACGCTCGCCGATCAGCGCGTCTGTCACGAGCTGCGTGCTGATGATCGGCACCGCCAGCTCCGAGCGGCCCATCCGTTGGAGCGACGCCAGTAGCCTGCGACCGGCCGGGTCTCCCAGCAATCGCCAGCCCTCATCGAATGAGAAAAGCTTCAGTCGCTCCCGCTCGGAGCCCATCAGGTGCATCGCGAACATCGCGATCAGTCGCACGATCTGCTCGCCCACGCGCTCGGCCTGGGAGTACTCCGAGCGGCGCATCCCCGGCTCGGGTCCCGGCAGGTCGCGAATCGGCAGATAGGTCACCTGGCTCTGCCCGACCGGCGGCAGCTTCACCGCGGGGTCGGCAAAGCCGAGCTGGGTCAGCCCCGAGCGGGCATACACCTCGAGCGTCTTTCCCACCTGCGCGTCGATCTCGTCGCCCGCTCTCAGCGCATGCACGACCTCCAGGCAGGTGGGCTCGCGCGCACGCCTGAGCACGCGATCGACGGCACCCACAACCGCGGTCTCCCACGCCGGCTCGGCCCTCCCCGGCAGCAGATCGCGCAGGAATGACACGGCCGCGTCCTGGCGCAGATGCTCGGGCGCCACGCGCAGCGGGTCGAGCACGCCGCGCAGCGCGGGATCGGGCTTCAGCGTCACACACTCCGTGTGCGGCGCCACCTCCTCGAGCAGATGAAAGCGGTGGTCGCCCTTCGGGTCGCAGTCGATCACGCGCGCTCCCAACAGAAAGCCCTCGTACTTGAGCTTCTGGTCGAGCGTCGTCTTACCCGAGCCGAGGGCGCCGACGCTGAGGATCGTCGCGTTGCGATCGCTGTCTGATCCCTCTCTCAGGTTGAAGCGAACCGGCTGGCGCGACCCCGACAGGGTGTATCCGAGGTAGAAGCCCGCACGCGAGCCCGCCACGTGGGCCGCTGTCGGCATCATCGCCGCCACCTGCTCGGGCGTCAGCGTGTCGTCGTAGCCCGCCACCCTCGTACGCTGCCCGGGCAGGTGCTGCACGAACAGCGGCAGCTGATCTCCCAACGGACGGTGCAAACGGATCTCCCCGTAGGCGCGCCGCACCATCTCCACGCGCTCCTCCAGCTCCTCCTCGTCGCTCGCCCCGACCGCAACGGCAAGCGTCGCGCGCAGCAACGGCGGCCGACTCGAGGACTGCAGATAGGCGAGCAGATCGCGCGCCTCCTGCGTGCGCTGATAGCCGAGATCGGTGACCCCCTGCTCACCGTCGGACTCCGCCCGCACGATCTGGTCGGCGTCCTGAATCCTGCGCCGCGCGATCCTCAATGCCAGACCGTTCGGCAAGAAGCGCGCGTTCAGAGATAAATCTATGCCGAACGACAGGCTCTCCGGCGGCGCGAACATCAGCTCCACGCGTGGCCCCGGAAACTGTGCCTGCTCGGGGAGCGCCCCCACGACCAGCTGTGCCTGCCAGCTCGTGCCGGTCTCCGACTCGATCCGCAGCGCGCGGCCGCGATGCTCGACGTAGCCGTCCATCCAGCGCATCACGTCGCCCTCCAGCGGCGCCAGCATGGCCTCTCCGTTGCGCTCGAACACCAGCGCCCGCGGCTCGTGCAACCCGTCTACCTGTGGTTCTCCCACCCCCCGGCAGAAGGCCCTGCGCACCAGCCACTGCAGCTC
>DASRKZ010000025.1:0-8409 GCA_035648675.1 Solirubrobacteraceae bacterium | reverse complement strand
AGAGAGATGTGTCAGCAGCGCTGACGCATCTAGCTAAGGCACCCGTCGGGCGCAAAGCGATCCCCATCACATCTGTCCCGATTGGACTCACGCGAAAACAACCCCTCATCACTCGATCCGGCCCTCTCCCCAACATCCCCTACAAGCGCTTGAAATCGATCCCAGAGGACCAACCCAAACCCGATCTATTTCCATGCCCCCACGTAGAGGGCACCTCTCCGACCGATGTTAACCACATAGGCACCAACATGTCAAGCCTCAACCGCAAAACACAACGAGAAACGGCTCCTCAAAGCCAATCACGCCGCTCGTCGAAACGAGCTCGAACGGTCGTGAAAGAAGGTGAAGAGCGCGAGCCTCGTAAAGTGAGGCGCACGATGGACCCCACGACAACCGCGATCGGCACCTGGAGCGGCGGGCGCTTCATGCACTTCGGCGAGCCCCTCGACGACGACCGCCTGCGGGCGCTGCTGCGCCCTGGCAACGGCATCGAGACGGTGATCACCGCCGACGCCTACGGCGCCGGGGAGGCCGACCGGGTGCTGGGCGAGGCGCTGGAGGGAGTCGACCGCGAGGACTACTGCCTGATCGGCGCGATCGGTCACGACTTCTACGAGGGCGAGCGCGAGGGAGCGAAGGGCTTCCCCCGCTTCACCGACCCGCGCCTGCGCGGGGAGGGCGACTACGGGGACTACATCAGGATGGCGACCGAGCGCAGCTTGGAGCGGATCGGCGTCGACCGCTTCGACGTGCTCCTGCTCCATAACCCCGACCGCATCGGCTACGCCAGCGACGAGGTGTGGGCGGGGATGGAGGCGGTTCGCAGCGCGGGATTGACACGCGGCCTGGGCGTCGCGCCGGGACCCGCGAATGGCTTCACGCTCGACCTGATCGACTGTCTCGAGCGCCACGGCGAGCGGATCGACTGGGCGATGGTGATCCTCTCCCCGATGGAGCCGTGGCCGGGCGAGCTCGTGATGGCGGCCGCCGAGGCCAACGATGTGAGCCTGATCACGCGCGTGGCGGACTACGGCGGCGTGTTCCACGACGACGTGCGCCCCGGCCACCGGTTCGCGGAGTACGACCACCGCAAGTTCCGCCCCGATGGGTGGGTGGAGGCGGGGGGCGAGAAGCTCGAGCGGATGCGCCCCCTCGCGGAGCGCCACGGGCTGAGCATGCTCCAGCTGGCCTGCCAGTGGAACCTCGCGCACCCCGCGGTCCGCTGCGTCGCCCCGACGTTGATCCAGGAGAGCGGCGCCGACGCGCGCCCGATCGAGGACAAGCGCGCGGAGCTCGCGGCGCTGCCCGCCGAGCACCTGCTGAGCCCGGCCGAGGTGGCGGAGCTGCGCGAGATCGGCGATAACACCGGCAGCATGGCGCTGAAGGGCGCGAGCCCCGATCACGAGGGCGAGGAGCGCCCCGACCGCTGGGCGATGACCGCGGCGCTCGGGGAGCTCGCCGCGCGCTGGGAGATCGCGCCCGAGCGCGACCTCACCCGCGCGGTGTAGCTACGCGGTGTAGCTACGCGGTCTAGCTACTTCCCCTCGAAGTGCGGCGCGCGTTTGCCGAGGAACGCGGTGATGCCCTCCTTGGCGTCCGCCGAGGCGAAGACGGAGGCGAAGGCGCGCTTCTCGGCCTCGATGCCCTCGTCGAGGTCGCCGGCGCCGGAGACGCGCTTGATCTGCTCGAGCGCGAGCGGCGCCTGGGAGGCGAGCTTGCGCGCCCAGGCGAGGGCGGTGTCGAGCAGCTCGTGATCCTCGACGACGCGGTTGGCGAGCCCCATCTCGAACGCCTCGTCGGCGAGGATCGGGTCGCCGACGAGGTTCATCTCGAGCGCCTTGTTGGAGCCGACGAGGCGCGGGAGGCGCTGGGTGCCGCCGAAGCCGGGGATGATCCCGAGCTTGATCTCGGGCTGGCCGAAGAGGGCCGAGCGCGCGGCGATGCGGACGTCGCAGGACATCGCCAGCTCGCAGCCGCCGCCGAAGGCGAGGCCGTTGACCGCGGCGATCGTCGCGATCCCCTCGGAGCCGAGCTCCCGGAAGAGGGCGTGGGCGGTGTGGATCAGCTGCTCGCCGCCGGCCTCGTCCATCGAGGTGAACGCCTTGATGTCGGCGCCCGCGGAGAAGAGGAACGGGTTGGAGGAGGCGATCACGAGCGCGTGGATGGGTGGATGGGAATTTTTATCCTTCGCCTTCGCCCAGACCTTGCCGAGGTCCTCGATCACCCCGGGGGAGATCGAGTTCATCTGACCGTTCGCCAGCCACGCGATCGCGACGCCGTCGGCGCGTGTCTCCAACTTCACTACCTCCACCTTCGATGACGACGCGGCCGGCTGCTCGGCGTCGGGGAGGGGGTAGGCGTAGAAGCCCTGCCCGCTCTTCTGCCCGAGGCGCCCCTGGGCGACGAGCCGGCGGAGGATCGTCGGCGGCGTGAAGCGCTCGCCGTGGCGCTCGACGGCGCGCTCGAGGCGCTCGAGGATCGTGTCGAGGCCCTCGACGTCGGCCTTCATGAACGGCGGCAGGAGGCCCCGGCGCGGGTCGAGGCCGGCGCCGGCCATCATCCCGAAGTCGATGTCGCGGTGGGTGGCGACGCCCTCCTCGAGCACGAGGCAGGCCTCGATGAACGTCTTCAGGGTGAGCAACTCAACCAACTGCTCCACATCCGGCTCGGCGCCGCCCTCGATGTTGGGCTCGCCCTCGGTGTTGTAGAAGCCGTCGCCGCCGGTCTTCGCGCCGAGCTTGCGTTCGCCGACGAGGCGCTGCATCCCCTTGGGGACGTAGAAGCGTTCCCCGCCGTAGGACTCGGCCAGGTGTTCGGCCACGTGCAGGACGGTGTCGAGGCCGAGCAGGTTCACGAGGAAGTAGGGACCCATCGGCACCACGCCGGCGGCGCCGACGCCCGCGTCGATCTGCTTGATCGAGAGGCCCTTCTCCTCCTGCTCGCGCCAGACCTCGGAGATGCCCGCGTTGAGGATGCGGTTGACGACGAAGCCGGGGACCTCGGCGCAGGTGATCGGCTGCTTGCGGATCGACTGGGCGAAGGTGACGGCCGCGCCGACGGTCTCGGCCGAGGTCTCCTCGCCCTCGACGATCTCGATCAGGGGCATGATCGAGGCCGGGTAGAAGTAGTGGAAGCCGACGACCTTCTCTGCCCGCAGCGTGGCTTCGCCGATCTCGGTGATCGACAGCGAGGAGGTGTTCGAGGCGAGGATCGCGTGGGACGGCGTGGAGGCGTCGAGCTCGGCGAATACGGCCTGCTTGATCTCGATCTTCTCCGGCACGGCCTCGATCACGAAGTCGACGTCGCCGAAGTCCCTGTAGGAGGTGCTGCCGTGGATCCGGCCGACGATCTCCTCGATCTGGGCCTGTCCCTGCTCGGCGGTGAGCTTGCCCTTCTCGACGAGCTTTGAGACCTGGCCGGAGGTGACGTTGCGGGCCTCGTCCAGCCCGGCCTGCACGAGCGCGTCGTCGATGTCCTTCAAAACCACGGGAATCCCGGCGGCCGCGATCGTCTGGGCGATCTGGCCACCCATCGTCCCGGCACCGACGACGGCAGCCTTAAACACGAACATCTATATGTCTCCTCTAGAAGAACTTGGGGTCGCGCGGCAGCCTACCGTGCCCGCTAAGCGGATGGAGGCAAGTCCGCGGCGGTGACCGCGGCAACATCCGGAGCGACGGCGGCGACATCCGCGGTGACGGCGGCCGCGCCGGTCGAGCCGGCGCCGCCGATCCAGTCGTGGAGGAACGACTCGCAGGCTTCGAGGTCGAGGGGCCGGGCGAAGAGGAAGCCCTGGCCGGAGTCGCAGTGCTCCTCCTTGAGGAGGGAGAGCTCGCGCGACTGCTCGATGCCCTCGGCGAGCGTCTCGATCGAGAGCGACTTGCCGAGCTGGACGAGCGTGCGGATGAGCGTCTCGCCTTCGGGGTCCTGGGAGACGCGGGAGATGAAGGAGCGGTCGATCTTGAGGGCGTCGACGGGGAACCGCTGGAGGTAGGCGAGCGAGGAGTAGCCGGTGCCGAAGTCGTCGATCGCGATGCGCACACCGAGCTCCTTGATCGCGACGAGCCGCCGCGCGGTCTCGTCGGCGTCGCTCATGAGCGTGGTCTCGGTGATCTCGACCGTGAGCGCGCCCGGTTCGAGCCCGCTTTCCGCCAGCGCGTCGCGGACCTCGGTGACGAACTCGTCGGTGTCGAGCTGGCGGGCGGAGACGTTGACGGCCATGCCGACGCCGTAGCCGTCGCGCCGCCACGCGGCGCCCTGGAGACAGGCTATGCGGAGCACCCAGGCCCCGACCTCGTTGATCAGGCCGGTCTCTTCGAGCAGCGGGATGAAGTCGTCCGGCTGGACGACCCCTCGTACGGGGCTGCGCCAACGGATCAGTGCCTCCATCCCGGTGGGGGTCATGTCCTGGAGGTTGAAGGTGGGCTGGTAGACGAGGAAGAACTCGTCGTTCTCGAAGGCGACACGGAGATCCATCTCGAGCTCCATGCGGCTCTGGAGCGCATCCTGCATCCCGGACTCGAACACGACGTAGCGGTTCTTGCCGCCCCACTTGGCGCGGTACATCGCGATGTCGGCGTCGCGGAGGAGCTCCTCGGCGGAGACGCGGTCGCCGGCGGCGATGCCGACGCTCGCGGTGACGGTCAGGCGGTTCTTCTCGGCCCCTTCGAGTTCGAACGGCTGCTTGAGCGCTTCGAGCAGCCGTTCGGCGATCATCTCGGGGCCGGAGGAGAGCGACATGCCTTCGGCGACGACGACGAACTCGTCCCCACCGAGGCGCCCGAGCGCGTCGATGTCGCGGACGACGCCGTCGAGCCGCGCGGCGACGGCCCGCAGCAGCTCGTCGCCGACGCCGTGGCCGAGCGTGTCGTTGATCGTCTTGAAGTTGTCGAGGTCGACGAACAGCGCCGCGACGGGCGTCTGGCTGCGACGCGAGCGCACGAGCATCTGCTCGACACGGTCGAGGATCAGCGTGCGATTCGGCAACCCGGTGAGGGCATCGTGGGTCGCGAGGAAGGCGAGCTCCTCCTGACGGCGGGTGAGCTCCTCGTGGGAGCGCTGGCGCTCGTCCTCGAAGGACTGGCACATCCGCACGAGCGTGACGTCGAGACTGCGCTGCAACATGCCGAGCCCCCAGGCGAGGACCTCGGGGGAGAGATGGAGCTGCTCGACGGTCTCCCGTACGACGTCGTCGGCGGCGTCGCGCCAGCGGAGGCAGCGCTTGGTGACCTCGTTGAGCGGCGCGGCGCGCTGCGCCGCGAGCTGGCCGAAGATCCGCCAGGACTCCTGCCCGACCTCGCGCGCCACGGCGGGGCCCTCGCCGGCCATCCAGCGGGCGACGGCGATCGTGGAGACCGTCCCGACGCGCACGAAGCTCTCTTCGACCACCGCGTCGAGCCTCTGACCGGAGTCGGTCGAGCGGCGAATGATCCCCGCTACGACGTCGTCGGTGCGCGCGTTGAGCGCCTCACCGAGCCTGCGTAGATCGGGCTCGAGCGCCGGCGGCGCGGCCGCCGCGCTGATCGCTTCGATCTGAACCCCCGTTTGACCCGGCATGGTCGAGGGAATCGGCAGATCCTAGGATTTCCTTTAGCTCGGCCGGCGGATGTCAACGCCGACCCGGGGAAACCCCCGGCACGGCTGGAACCCTGCGCGCAGCTCGGCGCGCGGGCCCCATGAACCCTGCGCGCCGACGACGCGCAGGCCCATGGGCGGAGCCTTAGACGGCGACCGCCGTGGGCTCCTCGACGCGCCGCGGGAGCAGCGTTTCGCGGGCGATGACGAGGCGCTGGATCTGGGAGGTGCCCTCGTAGAGCTGCATGATCTTGGCGTCGCGGAAGAGCTTCTCGACGGGGTACTCCTTGATGAAGCCGTAGCCGCCGTAGACCTGGACGGCGTCGGTGGCGATTTTCATCGCGGCGTCGGCGGCGAAGCGCTTGGCGTGGGAGGAGACGAGCGTGTTACGCGCGCCTTGGTCGAGGAGCACGGCCGACTTCCAGGTGAGCAGCCGGGCGGCCTCGATTTCGGTGGCCATGTCGGCGATCATGAACTGGATCGCCTGGTGCATCGCGATCGGCACGCCGAACTGGACGCGTTCCTTGGAGTAGTCGGTGGCGAACTCGAAGGCCGCGCGGGCGATGCCGGTGGCCATCGCGGCGACGCCGGGACGGGTGCGGTCGAGCGTCATCATCGCCAGCTTGAAGCCGGCGTTTTCCTCACCGAGGAGGTTCTCGGCGGGGACCTCGACGTCGTTGAAGGAGATCGTCGCGGTGTTGGAGGCGCGCTGACCGAGCTTGTCCTCCTTCTTGTCGACGACGACGCCCCAGTCGCGCTCGACGACGAACGCGGAGATCCCGCGGTGCCCGGCGTCTTTGTCGGTCTTGGCGTAGACGGTGTAGTAGTCGGCGTAGCCGCCGTTGGTGATGAAGCACTTGGAGCCGTTGATGACGTACTTGTCGCCCTGCTTGACGGCCGAGGTGCGCATCCCGGAGACATCCGAGCCGGCGTCGGGCTCGGTCAGGCAGAAGGAGGCGAGCTTGGGGGATTCGGTGAGCATCCCGAGATACTTCTTCTTGGTCTCCTCCGAGCCGCCCAGCGCGATCGGAGCGCACGCCAGGCCGTTGCAGCCGAGCGAGGTCTGGATGCCCGAGCAGCCCCACGAGAGCTCCTCCTCGATCAGGCAGCCGTCCAGGTAGCTCGCCCCTGCGCCGCCGTACTCCTCGGCGATGTGCGAGTTCATCAGACCGACGTCCCAGGCCTTCTCGATGATGTCCTGCGGCCAGGTGCCGTCCTTGTCGTACTCCCAGGCGACGGGGCGAATCTCCTTCTCGGCAAAATCGTGCGCCATCTCGCGCAGGTTCTTCTGCTCGTCTGTGAGCGTGAAATCGACCATGGCTTGAGTGATCTCCTAAGGGCCGGCGCGGAAACGAGCCACCGCGCGAGAATAGATTGACTGGTCAGTCAACATGAAGCGTAGCGAAGGGATGGGCGTGTTTTCAATGACGAGCCCCCGCGCTCGGCCGACCCGGCTGGAGGCCCGGTCTGGACTGGCGCGCGGAGCGGCGCGTTTTCGTCCCCCGCACATCCCCGATGAATTACGCAACAATCAGGAGATGCTGCAGAGCATCTTCCCGGTCGTGGTGTTCGGAGCGGTGGCGCTGTCAGTGGTGATGTCGGTGGTGTTCCTCGTGAGCCGCGGGAGCGTCTATGACCAGATCGGCCAGGGCGGCATCTCACGCGACAGCGAAGCCGCGGGCTGGGCGAGCGCCCCGGCGATGGGCTCCCCCGCGGGGCGCGCGGAGCAGGAGCGGGAAATCCGCCAGATGCTGGGCGCCCGGAGCGCGCGGATGGTGAGGAGGGGGCAGCCGGCGCTGGATATCGACGCGGAGGTGACGAAGCTGCTCCAGCAGCAGCCGGCGGCGCGCGACGCGGGGCTCGTGGAGGAGGTGCGCCAGCTGGTGACGGCCAGGAACGAACGGCGCGCGCGCAAGGGCTTGGAGCCGCTCGACGTCGCCGCCGAGGTGGAGCGCACCCTGGCCGAGCTCGACCCTTGAGCCACCTTCGCACCCCGTAGCTGAGCACACATCCCACCCGTATCCGAGCACACATCCCACCCGTAGCCGAGCACACATGTTGCAACCCCGAGCGCGCGGATTGCAACGGGATGGCGAGGTCGGATATAAACGCGGCATGGCCGAGCCGCGGAGATACGAGCTGGACGAGCTGACGAACCGCCCGGGGACGTATTTCAACCCCCAGACGGAGGTGCTGTTGATCGTCGACGACACACCGGATGTGGACCACGAGATCTTCGACGACGTGGAGCAGGGGGAGGGCGCCGACTGGGTGTTGATCTCTGACGAGGCGCCCGTGGACGAGCATCGCCGGGATGAGCTGATCGAGAGCTTCCAGGTGACCTACCACCCGGCCGGCGAGCTGGTGGTGGCGGGAGAAACGGACGATGACGTGGACGACGACGAGAACGACGAGCTGGAGCCGGACGAGGAGATCGAGCCGGAGTAGTCGAGCGCCGCGGATCAGTCGAGCGCCATGCCGCCCACCCGGCACGAGACCGGCGGAAGGTTTCCGGCGCCGGCCCCCGGAGATTTGGTAGGCGCGGGCCCCCGGAGATTTGGTATTAACCTTTTGGGAGGAGTGTGTAACTATCGCTATACACTCCTCATAAAGCGAGTACTTCTTCGCGCCGCCCTTATCTTCCCGTCACATTCCCGTAACGACACGGGCGCAACTACGTCACGCCGGGGGGTGTTGAGGGCTGCAATGAGCCCTGCAGCCAAGGAGGCGATCGCGCGTAGGATGCGCGCGGTGCGCACCAAGCATCTAGGAGCGCTCGCCCTGGGTGTGCTTGCGATGAGCCTGCCGATCCTGGGCGGGCTGGGGGGACTCGCG
>DASRKZ010000024.1:0-5567 GCA_035648675.1 Solirubrobacteraceae bacterium | reverse complement strand
TGGAGGGCGGGTTCGGGATGTCGGGGATGCGCGAGCGCGCCGAGCTGGTCGGGGGCGAGCTGGAACTCGTGGCGGGCGGGATCGGGAATGAGGGCAAAGGGACCACGATGCGCCTGACGGTCCCGCTCGCGGGACGTCCCGTTCCGGTCTGAGAAGACCCGGACGGTGCATGCACCGTCCGGCCGACCGGCACATGTGCCGGTCGGAAGGCGGCGCCACATGTGGCGCCGCCCGGGCCGCACATGTGCGGCCCGCCAGTCGGCGCATGCGCCGACTGGAACAACATCAGCTTTTAAAAAGCATATTCCTAATCGACCAACCCGATACGACGTGCGTACGCGGTGATCTCCGCGCGTGAGGAGAAGCCGAGCTTCTCGATCGCGCGGGCGCGGTAGGTCTTGACGGTGCGCTCGGCCACGTGCAGTTGCTCGGCGATCTGGGGGTTGGTGAAGCCGTTCGCTATCAGCCGCACCACCTCGCGCTCGCGTTCTGACAGCGCCACGCCGTCGCTGGGGGTCTCATCGCCGGTGGCCATCAGCGCGCCCAACCGTGGGTGCAGGTAGTTGCCGCCGGCGACCGCCAGGCGGAAGGCCTGCAGCAACTCGGCCGGCTCGGCCTCCTTCAGGACATAGCTGCGCGCCCCCGCCCGCAGCGCCTGGCGCGCGTACTCGGGGTCCTCGCGCATCGTCAGGATCGCGACCGCCAGCGTGGGATGGGCCACGAAGCAGGTGGGGAGCGCCGCCAGGCTCGAGCCGCCGGGCATCGACAGGTCCAGCGTGAGCAGATCCGGCTTGTGCTCGCGTACCGCCCGGACCGTGGCGGGCACGTCGGCTGCTTCGGCCACGACCCGGAACTCGCCGGCCTCGCGCTCGAGCACCGTGCGAATGCCGTCGCGAACGACCCCGTGATCGTCCGCGATGATCACGTCGATCGGTCGATCCACCCCTGGCGTGCCAGCCTCCATGGAGCGCACACCGTAGCGTCTTCACCGGAGGCCTTACCGGTGCAATCGCCGGTAAGGCGGGGCGAATCGGCCCGCCGGAGCCCCACATACGCCCCTGCTCGGACGCCTGGCGGCCCAAAGGGACTACACCGATCGGCACCTTTGGGACGACACGATCGGCACCACTCGCTCTACAGACAAACGGACCGCGAGGACCCATGATGTCGGTTATGCCGCGAAAGGTCTCGATATTCACGTGCCCCTCGACCGCGAAGGAGTCCGCATGATCGCCCTCAGCATCGCGATGATCTGGTTGACGCTGACGGTCGCGGGCTTCACGGCCCTGTCGGCACTCGGTCGCAGGGAGCTGCGCAACGATCTCGAGACCGACCGTGTCTCGCTCGAGCCCGAGCCGATCGCCCTCACCGGCACGTGGCCGGCGATGGCGGGAGTCTCACCACGATGAGCCCGATCCAGTCGCCCTCCAGGACGCGCTCTCGAACGCGGGCACCCGCACTGCGCCTACAGCACGGAGAACGGATCACGCGCCCATACCCGCTGCGCGAATACCACGATCCCCCGCCCGTGGCGACGGTCGACGATGGGCCCACTCGCGTCCTGCTCGTCGGATCCGACGCGGGACGGCGCGCGACGCTGCTCGACGAGCTGACGCGGGCGCTCCCGTCGAGCACCGTGTTCGAGGAGCTCGACGCGGTATCCGAGGTGCTGGAGCAGGCACCCGGCAGCCGTATGGTGTTCCTCACCGGCAACCTCGACGACACCCCCGCGGTGTCTCTGATGCAACTGCTCGGTCGCAGGCATCCTGACCTGCCGGTGGTCAGCCTCGAAGCTCCCGCGCTCACTGCGCTCTGAGCAGTCAGCCGCCGGGTACTCGATCGACGGGCTCCAGCGCCGGTGTATTTCGAGATGGACCCGTGAACGCCCGCGGCACAGGGATCACCTTGATCCTGCGCATGCGGAGGAACCCGGCGAGGGCCGCGACGAACACGCCCACGGCGGAGAGCAGGAACGTCTCGCGCACGCCAAGCAGCGTGACCGCGGCGCCCGCGAGCACGAACGCCACTACGAACGCACCCGCCTCGGCGGCGTTCAGCAGTCCGTTGATGCGCCCGAGCAGCTGCTCCGGCACGGTGAGCTGGATAAGTTGTAGATGCCTGGTGACCGCGAGACCGTTGCCCGCGCCCAGGATCACGCAGCCGACAAGCGCGACCGGCAAGCCGGGCGCCGCGCCCATGATCGTGATGCCGACAGCCGCGATCGCAAGCGCCCGGAAATAGGTTCCGCGCATCGTGACGACGGAGCGCCCGCGTGGCCCCGAGAGGACGGTGCCGAGCACCAGACCGACGCCGATCGCGACCTTGAGCGCCGCGAAGCCGGCATCGCCCGCGTGGAGGACGTTCTTCGCCAGCAGCGGATCGGCCACGTTCATCAACCCGCCGGCGAGAATCGCGCTGAGGACGGTCACGAACAGCACCAGCAGGCCGGGGATCTCGCGTGTCGCGCGCGCACCCTCGCGCAGCATCGTGAGCGCGTCATCGGTCTCCTCACGATCCTCCACCGCCTCCTCGTGCGGACGGTCCAAGGCGGTGATGCGCGCGAGGACGGCGATCGACAGGGTGAACGTCGCCGCGTCGACCAGGAGGACCGCGGAGGGCGAGGACACGAGCAGCATCACCCCTGCCAGCGTCCATCCGAGCATTTCGCCGAGCGTGATCACCGTCAAGCGACTCGTGAGCGCGTGGGCCGCCCCCTGGCGACTGTCGGTGAGCGCCGGTAGCGCGGCTTCGGCCACCGGCCGGTAGAGCGCTGTGCCGCACCCGAGCACCCCCGCCAGGACCACCGTCGCGGCGAACGACGGTACGAGCACGAGGCCCAGCAGCGCGACCGCGCGCACCAGATCGGCGACGATCAAAAGGCTGCGTCGCGACATCCGATCGGCGAGCACGCCGGCGAGCGGCGCGAGCACCATCCGCGGCAGGCGGTCGGCCAGCAGCACCGCCGACAGCGCCCACGGCGAGTGCAGCCGCTGATAGGCGATCAGCACCAGCGCCACGTCGGCGGCGGCGTCTCCCAGCGCCGACTGCCCTTCGGTGAACAGCAGCCGTCGGAGATGACCGCGCGTGGAGAACGCTCTGACGGTTGTCAGAAGGTCCTCACGGGCCGCCCTCGCGCCGCCGCGCATCGACTTGATGGTTCTAGAACTCCAGCCGCGTCTCACACGTGCTCCCTGCACCAGACGGTTGCCCATGATGCGATCGCGGTCTTCCTTCGACCACGCGAGCGCCGATCCTACCCGTAACTCTCGACGTACCGGCATCGCATCGATGCCCGTGAGCTCAAATCTCGACCAAGATCTGAGGCACGCCCGCGCATCGTGCGTCGGATGCCGCTCAGGGAATTCGCGGGGGATGCCGCTCAGGGAATTCGCGGGATCACCTTAAGGACCACCCCCGATCGGCCGTTAAGTACTACAGGACCTCCACGCATGCGCACAACCAAGTTCACGACACGTCTCTTCTGGGCGGCCGAGGCCCTGCTGCTCGCGGTCGCGATCGGCGTGGCCGCGTGGACCTCGAGTGCCCAGGACTGGCAACCGCTGCTGCTGGTCGGGCTGCTGCTGGGACTCGTGCTCGTGGGACAGCAGCTCAACCTGACGATCCGGGGACAGAGCCTGTCGGGTGCGTTTGTTGCGCTCGTGCTCGCGATGAGCCTGCTCGGACCGGCGCCGGCGGTGCTGCTCGGCCTGGCGGCGATGGTCCTGACGTCCGCGACGAGGCGCGTCTCACCGGCGCTCTGGTTGCACAATCTGTCGACCTATGCGGCTTTTCCGATGGTCGGCGGCTTACTGGTTTGGGCATTGGTAGGAAACGTTCATGACCCCGCCAACCAGCACCTGACCCAGAGCGTCACGTTCGGTCTGGTGGTCTTCGCGGTCTTCATGGTGACAAACGCCCTGAACTTCACCCTGGTCGCCTTGGACAATCGCATCGTCGAAGGTCAACAGCGGCTGCTGGTCCAGGCTCGCGACATGTTCGTCCCACTGCTGCCCGGCCAGATCGCGACGGGAGCGCTCGCGGCGATGCTCGCCGTCGCCTACACGAACCTCGGGCTACCCGTGCTGTTCGGCGCGATCCTGGTGATCGTGATCTTCCAATACCTGATGATCGCGCTGCTGCGCTCGGAGGACCGCGCCGACCAGCTCGAAGCGCGCTCGGTCCACCTCGTCTCGCTCCAGCTTGGCGTGCTCACCACGCTCGTCGAGACGCTCGCGCTGCGCGACCGCATGACCGCGCGCCACGCCGCCGCGGTCGCCCGCTATGCGCAGGCGCTGGCGGGGGAGGCCGGCTGCAGCGAGACCGAGCAGGATCTCGTCCACACCGCGGGGCTGCTCCACGACATCGGTAAGTTCGCGCTGCCCGACCGCATCCTGCACGCCGAGGTGCTCTCCGACGAGGACTGGGCCGTGATCCGGCGCCACCCCCAGGACGGGGCGACACTCGTGGGCAGGCTCGACGGCTACGGTCCCGTCGCCGACGCGATCCTCTACCACCACGAGCACGTCGACGGGAGCGGCTACCCCGCCGGGTTGATCGGCAACGAGATACCGCTGGCATCGCGGATCCTTGCGATCTGCTCGACCTACGACACGTTGACCGCGCGCGAAACCTATCGCTCGCCGATGACTCCCCAGGACGCGATCGTCGAGCTGCGCAGGGTCGCCGGGCGCCAGCTCGACACCGAGCTGGTGGGCAGCTTCATCGCGATGCTCGAGCGCGAGGGACCGGTAACGTTCGCTCACGGCGACGACGCGGACTTCGAGGCAGAGCTGGCATTCGAGCGGCGTACGCGCAAGATGGCGCAGCCGTCGCCCAGCTGACAAAAAAAGAGGGCGCCGCGCAATCTTCGCGCGACGCCCTCGTCTGACCGCTTGGCGGCCACCTAAGAAACTCCTACTTGTACCAACCCATAATGTCTCCATCTCCCGGTCCGTGGGACCGTTGGGGGGCGGAGCCCCGTCTGTCTCCATCCACAGAGCGACCGCTACGTTTGAGTAGGTTCGCATAGCATAGTATCGAGATTGGACGTAATGTCCAGCTTTGCCTCGATCTCTGCACATTTCCTTGCAGACGAAGGGATTCGGCGGCTCCGAGCGCCGCCAGAGCGGAAATTGCACCGGATTTCTCGACCAAAGGTCCACAAAGCTTCGCGGCGCTCGACTTCCGCGTCCATCTGGCCGAAACATTGAGCATCCGGCGCGGCTCGACCCCCGAGTCCTCGGCCCGTCGATCGCGGCGCCGGTAATCCCTGCCATCCGAGAGCGAGAAGGCGAACGATGACTATCAGAACCCTCCAACCCCAGAGCGACCGCCAGCTCGTCTTCACGAGCTCCCAGGCGGCCAACTACGTAGGCGTCTCGCTGGCCACGATCCGTCGCTGGACCGACGCCGGCCACATCCACTGCTACCGGACGCCGGGTGGCCAGCGGCGCTTCTCGCGCGACCAGCTCGATGACTTCGTCACCTCGATGCAGAACGCCGGCGAGATCCACGACCAGCCGGCCGCGAGAGTCGCCTGAACGGGACTTTCGCGCCCCGCCTTGGCC
>DASRKZ010000023.1:0-20999 GCA_035648675.1 Solirubrobacteraceae bacterium | reverse complement strand
CCACGAACACGGCCCCGGCCGCGTCCAACCCATAGATCGTCCCCGGGGCCTTCTGCGTGATCGTCGCCCGCGCCCGCGCCTCCGGATCGACCGTGGCGTCTGTCGTCACGTCGCCCGAGCCCACGTCGTCCAACAGCGCGTTACGCACGAGCTCCGTCAGGTCATAACTCATCACTTTTTCCGACACCGCCTGTTCGCCGAACGTGGGCGCAGAACCAACTTTCTTCCAAACCCGGTGAAACCGTCCACCGCTATTCGCCTGACGACGCCACGGAGACGGCCGTGAGTCAAGCGGGGCAAGAATGAAAAGGCCCACCCGCCCCGCGTGGCGTGCGACCGATCACAGATCGGCCAGCACGCGAGCGACCGAGGACGCCGCATCCGCGCCGTGCTCACGGCCGTCTCAGCAAGAAAGCACGCACGAAGTCATCTAAATCTCCGTCCAAAGCGCGCTGAACGTCGCCCATCTCGTGCCCCGTGCGGTGATCTTTGACCATCGTGTACGGGTGCAGGACATACGAGCGGATCTGGGAGCCGAAGTTGACGTCCTGGGCCTCCCCCTTCTCGCGCGCGATCTCCTCCCGGCGTTCGCGCTCCTTCCGCTCCAGCAGCTTCGCCCTCAGCACGACCATCGCGGTCGCGCGGTTGGAGGTCTGCGAGCGCTCGTTCTGACACTGCACGACGATCCCCGTCGGGCGGTGGGTGATGCGCACCGCGGAGTCGGTCTTGTTCACGTGCTGCCCACCCGCGCCCGAGGCCCGGTAGGTGTCCACCTGCAGGTCGTCCTCATTGATCTCGATCTCGCCGGTGTCTTTCACCACGGGCGCCACCTCGACGCCCGCGAAGCTCGTCTGGCGGCGATGGGCGGAGTCGAACGGCGACAGCCTCACGAGGCGGTGCACGCCGCGCTCGGCGCCGAACAGGCCGTAGGCGTTCTCGCCCTTCACCTGGAACGTCGCCGACTTGATGCCCGCTTCCTCACCCGCGCTCGCCTCCAGCAGCTCGGCCTCGAACCCGCGCCGCTCCGCCCAGCGCATCTCCATCCGCAACACCATCTCCGCCCAGTCCTGCGCGTCCGTTCCCCCCGCGCCCGCGTTCACGCTCACGAGCGCATCGCCCGCGTCGTAGCGCCCCGCGAACAGCCGCTGCTCCTCCAGCGCCGCCAGGCGCTCCTCGACCGAGGCAAACTGCTCGTCGATTTCCCCCCCCAGCGATGCGTCCTCGGCGGCCATCTCCACGAGGCCGTCCAGATCCTCCACGTCGCTCTCCAGCGCCGTAAACGTCTCCAGCCGCCGCGCCGCCCGGGCGTGCTCCGCCCCTACCTGCGCGGCGCCATCCGCGTCATCCCAGAAGCCCGGCGCGCCCATCTGCCCTTCGAGCGCTTCTGTTCGGTCCCTCAGCTCTTGCGGGTCAAAGATAATCCGCGAGCAGCTTCAACTGCTCACGGATAGCCGCAAGGCGCTGCGGCGTCGATTCCAGGGGGGCCGTGGACACTTCGCGGATGCTACGTCCTCGGTCGCTCGCGTGCGTAGCACGCCACGCGAACTGCCTGTGCCCGGAAGGGTGCGTCCTTGCCCCGCTTGATCCACGACCCCCCTGGGGCGTCGATCAATGTCATCAGGCGCCGTGGCACTTCTTAAACTTCTTACCCGAGCCGCACCAGCAGGGGTCGTTGCGGCCAACCTCGTGCTCGTGATCGACAACGCGCTGCTCGACCACCGGCAGCATCTCGGCCTCGCCCTCGCCGCCGTCTTCAGCGTAGCCCTGGGCGCCCTGGATCCCGCCCGCCGCGGCGGCCGCCGCGATCGCTCCCGCGCCGGCGGCGGAGCGACCGCCGGAGTATGAGACGCGGCCCGCGCGCGTGGAGCTGCCACCGGGGGCGAACGCGGGAACCGCGGGCTGCCCACCACCACCGCCGCCGCCGCCGTTCTGTTGCTCGACGTTCACCTGCACGTTGAAGATCATCCGCGTGTAGTCGGTCCAGACGCTGCTCATCAGATCGCCGAACAGGGTGAAGGCTTCGTTCTTATATGCCACCAGCGGGTCGATCTGGGCGAAGCCGCGCAGGTGGATGCCCTCGCGCAGGTAGTCCATGTCGTACAGGTGCTCCCGCCAGCGCTCGTCGATGATCTGCAGCAGCAGGAAGCGCTCGAGCGCCCCCATCAGCTCCTCGCCCAGCTCACCCTCGCGTGCGTTGTAGCGCTCGATCGCCAGCTCGGTCACGCGGTCCGTCAACGAGATCCGATCGACCGTCTCCGGGTTCAGATCCTCGTCGCCGAGGTCGAGCGGGAAGAACTGCCCGAGCGCCGTGAACAGGCCGTCGAGATCCCAGTCCTCCATGAAGTCCCCGGGCGTGTACTGCTCGATCGTGCGCTCGATCGTGTTCGCGACCTCCTGACGCGCCTCCTCGCCGATCGGCTTGCCCTCCAGGATCTCGTCGCGGTAGGCGTAGATCACGCGGCGCTGCTCGTTCATCACGTCGTCGTACTCGAGCACGCGTTTTCTGATCAGGAAGTTCTGCTCCTCGACCTTCTTCTGCGCTTTCTCGATCTGTTTCGAGAGCATCCCCGCCTCGATCGGTTCCTCGTTACCCTCCTCGTCGACCCCACCCAGTTTGTCGAGGATCCGGTAGATGCGATCGCCCGCGAACAACCGCACGAGGTCATCCTCGGCCGACAGGAAGAAGCGGCTCTCGCCCGGGTCGCCCTGGCGGCCGGAGCGCCCGCGCAGCTGGTTGTCGATGCGGCGGGACTCGTGGCGCTCGGTGCCGCAGATGAACAGGCCGCCGGCCGCCGTCACGTGCTCGCGGGCCTCGGCCACGCGTCCCTCGATCTCGGGCAGCAGCTCGCGCATGCGGCGCTCATGGTCCTCGTGCTCGGGCCCGACCCCCTCCTTCGCCAGATCCAGGCGGGCGAGGTGCTCGGGGTTGCCGCCGAGCTTGATGTCCACACCACGCCCGGCCATGTTCGTCGCGATCGTCACCGCGCCCGGCTGACCGGCCTCGGCGACGGTCTCCGCCTCGCGCGCCGCGTGCTCGGGCTTGGCGTTCAGCACCGTGTGCTTGATCCCCATGCCCTTCAACCGCTCGCCGAGCAGCTCGGAGACCTCCACGGAGATCGTCCCCACCAGCACCGGCTGGCCGTTCTCGTGGCGCGCGGCGATCTCCCGGGCGACCGCGCTCCACTTGCCCTCCTTCGTCTTATACACCTGGTCGTTCTGGTCCGCCCTCACCATCGGCATGTTCGTCGGGACCTGCACGACCGGCAGCTTGTAGATCTTCATGAACTCCGTCGCCTCCGTCAGCGCCGTCCCCGTCATCCCCGCGAGCTTGTCGTAGAGGCGGAAGTAGTTCTGGTAGGTGATCGTCGCCAGCGTCTGGTTCTCCTCCTGGACCGACACACCCTCCTTCGCCTCGATCGCCTGATGCAACCCCTCCGACCAGCGCCGCCCGTCGAGGATCCGCCCCGTGAACTCGTCGATGATCTTCACCTCGCCGTCGATCACCGCGTAGTCGACGTCGCGCTTGTACAGCGCCTCGGATCGCAGCGACTGGATCAGATGGTTGACCAGATGGCCGTTCTCGGCGCGGTACAGGTGGTCGATGCCGAGGAATTTCTCGGCCTTCGCCACGCCCTGCTCGGTGATCGAGACCGTCTTATGCTTCTCCTCGATCTCGAAGTCGAAGTCCGCCAGAAAGCCCTTCTTCGTGCGCGGGTCCATGCCTTCCGGCGTCTTCCCCGCGGTCATCCGCGGCGCCAGGCGCGCAAACTTCACGTAGAAATCGGCCGCCTGTTCGGGGGCGCCGGAGATGATCAAAGGCGTACGCGCCTCGTCGATCAGGATGTTGTCGACCTCGTCCACCACCGCGAAGGAGTGCCCGCGCTGGACCTTTTCCGAGAGGTCCTTCGCCATGTTGTCCCGCAGATAGTCGAAGCCCAGCTCGGAGTTCGTCCCGTAGATCACGTCGCACGCGTACGCGCTCTGCTTCTCGTCGTAGGGCTGCATGTTCTGCAGCACGCCCACCGTCACGCCGAGCGCGTCATAGATCGGTTTCATCCATTCCGCGTCGCGGCGGGCCAGGTAGTCGTTGACCGTCACCACATGCACGCCCTTCCGTTCGACCGGAGCGTCCGCGCCCGCGGAGTCAGGGCCGGCGGAGCCCGAGCCGTTGCTGAGCTCTGCTTCGACGGCGTCGGGATCGATCGCGGAGTCCGGGTCGACGAGGTCGGGGTAGTCGGCGAACTCCGGGGCGGCGGCGTCCTGCTTACGGCCCCCGGCGGGCTCCCTCACCGCCAATGAGTTCAACACGACCGCGAGCGTCGCCGTCAGCGTCTTACCCTCGCCCGTCTTCATCTCGGCGATACAGCCGTCGTTCAGCACCATCCCGCCGATCAGCTGAACATCGAAGTGGCGCATCCCCATGATCCGCTTGCCCGTCTCCCGCACCACGGCGAAGCACTCCGGCAGCAGGGCGTCGAGCGACTCGCCCTCGGCCGCGCGGACACGCAGCGCGTCCATCCGCTCGCGCAGCTCCGCGTCCGAGTCGTGTTCCAGCTCTCCCTCGAAGGCGTTGATCAGCGCGACGCGCTTCTGGTAGGACTTGAACTTCTTCGCCTCGCCGACGTTCAGCGCGCGATCGAGAATCGAAGGGGACACCCCCCTCAGATTAGCGATTCAGAACCTGCGTCTACGGCATCGCGCGGGCCGACTTCAGCTGAGTCGCGGCCGCGTGCGCCTCACGACGCTTGCGGCGCTTGTCGCGGTGGCGCTTGACCTGGCGCGCCAGCTCGTCGACAACGAGGTTCAGCGAGTGGACCATCTCGCGCGAGGCGTCGTGTGCGCGCAGCGTCACGCCCTTCAGGTACAGCGTCGCCTCCACGACCTCACGCTCCGGGATCGAGGGGTTCCGCTCCTCGAAAATCTCAATCTCCAGGCGGGCCAGGTCCGAGACCTGGCGCGCGACCTTGTCCAAGCGACGCTCCGCGTGGACGCGGATCTCGTCGGTGACCGGAACGTTGCGACCCTTGATGTCAATCTGCATCACGGCTCCCTTCGTCGGCTGTTTAGGAGATGCCTCCGATCCTACGCCTGAGGGAGGCGGATGTCCATCGGTTCTTCAGTTGGGCATGGGTTCTGCATGTTCGACCTCCAAATGCGCGTCCCGGCCTAAGCGCTGAGTAGGCTCGGCGGGCTCCCTCTGGGGGCGGTTGCCCCCGTAGCTCAGTGGATAGAGCACACCCATCGCAGGGTTGAGGTCCCGGGTTCGAATCCTGGCGGGGGCGTCATTCCCCGTCCGGGGGTGCTGTATAATTATCCGAACTGCGATGGGTGTGGTCGCTGAGTTGGACCGACTGCCAAGTGCTGTCGGCTCCACAGCAACAGCACTTTGGGAGGGCCCGCTTCGGCGGGCCCTCCCTCGTTAAGATGGCTATCGTCGGAGTGGTGCTCCGGAAGGCCCGCTGCGCGGGCCTTCCGTTTACTCGCCCCGTGGGCGCAGGCTCTGAAGGATGCCGCTGTGCCCGGCGATCGCGCCGATCAGGATCGACTCGTCCGCGACCTCGGTGCCGGGGAACACGATGCTTTCGCGCAGCTGCACGCGGTCGCCGACCCGCGCGCCGTCGCCGAGCACGACCGGCCCCATCAGGCGTACGCCCGCGCCGATGCTCACGTCCTGACCGATCCACGCCGCCCCGTCGATCTCGAGGTCCGCGGGCAGCGGCTCCGCGCCGGCGAGGATCACGCCGGGGGAGACCTCCTCACCCGCCATCTCCAGGCGCAGCTCGCCGTTCAGCGCGTCGAACGTGCCCTGGCGCAGCTCGCCCAGTGAGCCCACGTCGTTCCAGTACTCGCCCAGCTCGTGGATGTGGAACGGGACGTCGTTCTCCAGCAGCGCCGGGAACACGTCCTGCGCCCAGTCGGCGAATGGCGGGCACACAGCCGGGACGGCTGGGTGGGGGAAGTAGTCGAAGATCCGCGGCTCGAAGATGTAGATGCCGCAGTTGCCCAGATCCGACAGCGCCTCCTCGGGGCTCGGCTTCTCCTGAAAGCCCGTGATCCGCCCCTCGCGGTCGTGCAGCACGACGCCGAACTCGCGCGTGTCCGCCACCCGCTTGACCGCCAGCGTCGCGATCCCGCCGCTCGCGCGGTGCCTCGAGACGAAAGCCCCCAGGTCGATGTCGGTCAGCGCGTCGCCGGAGATCACGAGGAATGCCTCGTCGCCGAAGAAGCCCGCGCACGCGCGCACGCCCCCCGCGGTGCCGAGCAGCTCGGGCTCGTAGCGGTACTCCAGGCGATCGCCGAAGTGCTCGCGGATCGTCTCCGGGAAGTAGTGCAGGTTGGCGATCACCTGCTCGAAGCCGTGCCGGTCGAGCAGGTCGAGGATGTGCGCCATCACCGGCCGGTCGAGCACCGGCACCATCGGCTTCGTGATCTCATACGTCAACGGGCGCAGCCTCGTGCCGAGACCGGCTGCGAGGACCATCGCTCTCATCGGCGTGCGGTGTCGGTCTCGCTTAGTAGCGGTAGTGGTCGGCCTTGTAGGGGCCGTCTACCGGCACGCCGATGTAGGCGGCCTGCTCGTCGGTCAGCTTCGTCAGCTTCACGCCGAGCGCGTCCAGGTGCAGATGGGCGACCTTCTCGTCGAGGTGCTTCGGCAGCACGTAGACCTTCTTCTCGTACTCGTCGTTCTTCGTGAACAGCTCGATCTGGGCGATCGTCTGGTTGGTGAATGAGTTGCTCATCACGAAGCTCGGGTGGCCCGTGGCGTTGCCCAGGTTCAAGAGGCGCCCCTCGGACAGCATGATGATCGCGTGGCCGTCGGGGAAGACCCACTTGTCGACCTGCGGCTTGATGTTCACGCGCTCGATCCCGGGGGTCTGCGTGAGGCCAGCGATGTCGATCTCGTTGTCGAAGTGCCCGATGTTCCCGACGATCGCCTGGTGCTTCATCCGCGCCATGTCGGCGGCGGTGATGATGTCCTTGTTGCCCGTCGTCGTGATGAAGATGTCGGCGCTCGAGATGACTTCCTCCAGCGTTTTCACCTCGTAGCCCTGCATCGCCGCCTGCAATGCGCAGATCGGGTCGATCTCGGTGATCACCACGCGCGCGCCCTGGCCGCGCAGCGATTCCGCGCAGCCCTTGCCGACGTCGCCGAAGCCGCAGATCACGGCGACCTTGCCGCCGATCATCACGTCGGTCGCGCGGTTGATGCCGTCGATCAGCGAGTGCCGGCAGCCGTAGAGGTTGTCGAACTTCGACTTCGTGACCGAGTCGTTCACGTTGATCCCCGGGAACAGCAGCTCGCCTGACTCGACCATCTGGTAGAGCCGGTGCACTCCCGTCGTCGTCTCCTCGGTCACGCCTTTCACGCTCCGGCCGAGCTTCGTCCAGCGCTGCGGGTCCTCCGTCAGCGAGCGGGTCAACAGCGAGAGGATCACCTGGAACTCCTCGGAGTAGGGAACCCCGCCCGCCTCCCCGCTCGCCGGATCCGGAACCACGCCGGCCGCCTCGTACTCGGTGCCCTTGTGCACGAGCAGAGTCGCGTCGCCGCCGTCGTCCAAGATCATGTTGGGGCCATCCTCACCCGGCCAGAGGATTGCCTGCTCGGTGCACCACCAGTACTCCTCGAGCGTCTCGCCCTTCCAGGCGAACACGGGGATGCCTTGGGGGTCCTCGGGCGTGCCCTCGGGGCCGACCGCAACCGCGGCGGCGGCATGATCCTGGGTGGAGAAGATGTTGCAGCTGCACCAGCGAACCTCGGCGCCGAGCGCGGTGAGCGTCTCGATCAGCACGGCCGTCTGGATCGTCATGTGCAGCGAGCCCATGATCCGCGCGCCCTTCAGCGGCTGCTCGGCCGCGAACTCGCGACGGATCGCCATCAGGCCGGGCATCTCGTGCTCGGCGAGCGTGATCTCCTTGCGCCCGAAGCCGGCCAGCGCGAGGTCGGCGACCTTGAAGTCGGTGTCAGTCTCGGTCAGCGTGGCGGTTGCGTTCATCAGTCGGTCTCCATCTTCATTGTGTCAGCCAGATCACGAGAACCTGGCCCAGCTCGGCGCATGACCCTGGAGCCCACCGCGGCGGCACTTCAGCCTTCGGCGAGTTCGGCCTTCAGCCGCTCGATCAGCTGCACCGGCCCAGGATCCACACCACGCAGCGTAGCGAGGTAGATCGAGACGAGGTCGCCGAGCAGCACCAGCGAGATCACGCGCTCGATTGTCGTCTGCCCGCGCGTCTCCAGATGGAAGCTCGCCGCGGCGTTCGGCGCGATCAGGCGCTCGGTGAGCGCCATCCGCTCCTTCACGCGCGGGTGGGCGTCGGAATCGTCGAGGAACACGGCCGAGAAGGAGCCGAGGTCGCGGGCACCCTCCCAGCCGACGAGCTCGTTATGGTCGAGCTCGGGGAGCTCGTGCGAGAAGCAGGGCTGCTTTGCGTTCTCGTTGATCTGCGTCTTCCAGCGATAGGCGATCGGCGACGTCAGGCCGGCGCCGACCACGACCGGGATCGTGCCGCTCAGGCCGCGGGCAAGCGTCTTCGCGAGCGAGTCCTCGGGCGCGTCCGGGCCCCACTCGGCCACCAGCTGCTCGGTGTGGGAGGCGGCCACGTCGATCTCGGAGGTCAACCGCGGCCCGGCGCCACAGAGCGCCGCCACCTCGAGCGCGGTGACCGTCATGTAGGCCACGGCGGCGCGCGGCTGGAAACCGCCGGGCAGCGGAATCACGGGCACGCCGTCCGCCCGGGCCATCTCCGCCAGGCGTCCGCCGGTCGTCACCACCGTGCGCCGGGCGCCGAGCGCCCCCGCCGACTCGTAGCAGGCAAGCGTCTCCTCGGTTTCACCCGAGTAGCTCGCACACAGCACCATCGTGTCCGGGGTCGTCCACGGCGGCAGGCCATAGGCGCGGGTCACGAAGATCGGCCGCGAGGCGTGGTCACCCAGCGCGGCGCGCGCCAGGGCGCCGCCGATCGCCGAACCGCCCATCCCCGCCACGACCAACCCCGCGGAGGTGTCCCAGTCCTGCATGATCGCCGACTCCACGCGCCACAGCGCGTCGCGCAGATGTTCGGGCAGCGCCAGCACATCACCCAGCTGGTCGGAGGGGTCGACGAGCGCAATCGCCTCGCGCGAGAGCGCGCCGGTGCTGGGTGTGGCAGTGATCGAACCGCTGTTACCGTCGTCACTCATCTCGCTGCTCGCCTCCTCTCGGACTGCACTGAAGCCTGGTCGGGTCTAGAACTTGATCGCGCCGTCGGGCAGCGTGACACCAGGGAAGATACGCGCCCCATGCGCGATCACGTTGTCCGCCCCGACGGTCACGCCCTCGCCGAGCACCGCCCCGCCCGTGATTCGGGTGCCGGCGCCGACGCGGGCGCCGGCGGCGACGATGCAGTCGCGCAGCGTACATCCGGCGCCGATCTCCGCGCCGTTCATGATCACCGCGCGCTCCACGGTGCTGCCCTCCCCGATCGACACGTCCTGCCCGAGCACCACCAGGCTGCCGACGTGCGCGCCCTCCGCGATGCTCACGCCGCGCTCGATCACCGCCGGGGGAATCACCCGTCCCTGCACCTCGGCGCCCTCGTCAACCGCCAGATAGTCGCTCCCGAGGCGCTCCTGCACGGCCGTCGCGACATTTCCCTCGATGATGTCGAAGGTGCCCTGCAGGTAGCGCTCCGGCGTGCCGATGTCCAGCCAATAGCTCTCCGAAGGGGATCCATAGAGGCCGTCGCCGATCAGCCGCGGCCACACCTCGCGCTCGATCGAGACGTTGCAGTCCGGCGGCACCAGGTCGAGGATCTCGCGCTCCAGCACGTACGCGCCCGCGCTGATCAGGTTCGTGTACGACTGAAGAAGAGGGGCCCGGCTCGCCGGCCTCCGGCCGGCTGCGCCACCCTCTATGTGGTCGGGGCTCGGCTTCTCCAGGAAGTCCCGCACCGAGTGGTCCTCCTCCAGATGCACCAGCCCGTAGGCGGTCGGGTCCTCGACGGGGACGAGCGCGAGCGTGGCCCGTGCCCCCGTGCGCTCGTGTTGGGCGATCTGCGCGGTCAGGTCGATATCGGTCAGCACGTCACCGTTCAGCATCAGGAAACGCTCGTCCAGCATCGATTCCGCGAACTTCAGCGCGCCCGCCGTGCCCCTCGGGTCGGGCTCCTCCACGAAGCGCAGCCTGATCCCCAGCCCCGAGCCGTCGCCGAGCACATTCCTCACGCTCGTCGCGAGAAACCCGCAGGACATGATCACGTCGTCGATCCCGTGGCCCTTCAGCCACTCGAGCATGAACGAGATGAACGGCCGATCGACCAGCGGCACGACCGGCTTGGGCACCGTCGAGGTCAACGGGCGCAGCCGCGTCCCCTCCCCGCCGACGAGGATCACCGCCTGCATCAGCGCCTACCGATTCCCTCGTAGGTGAGTCCCGCGCCACGTACGGCGCCGGCGTCCAAGGCGTTGCGCCCGTCGATCACGAGCGTCCCCCGCATCGCCTGCGCGACCAGCTTCCAGTCCAAATTGATGAATTCTGGCCACTCGGTGACCAAGACTACGGCGTCGGCGTCAGCGATGGCGTCCAAGGCGCCGGAGGCATAGTCGAGCTGCCCCATCAGCTTACGGGCCTCCTCCTCAGCGATCGGATCGAACGCACGCACCTGCGCACCCTCGGCTTGCAGACGCGCGGCGAGCACCAGCGACGATGCCCCCCGCATGTCGTCGGTGTTTGGCTTGAACGCCAGTCCGAGCAACCCGATTCGCTTGCCGACCAGTGATCCGAGATGGCGCTGCAGCTTGGAGACGACACGGCGCTTCTGCAGCTCGTTGACCTCGATCACAGCGTTGAGCAGCTGAAAGTGATAGCCGGAGTTGCCCGCCAACAGCTTCAGCGCGCTCACATCCTTGGTGAAGCAGCTTCCCCCATAACCCAGGCCGGCCTGCAGGAACTTGGGGCCGATCCGCGCGTCCAATCCCATCCCCAGCGCAACCTCCACGACGTCGGCGCCCACCTCCTCACAGACGTTGGCGATCTCATTGATGAATGAGATCTTCGTCGCCAGGAAGGCATTCGCGGCCAGCTTGATCATCTCAGCGCTGGCGATATCGGTACGCACAAGCGGCGCGCCAAACAGCTCATACAAGCCTGCCACAGCCTCCCCAGCCCAATCGCCGTCGTCCCCGATCACAACTCGATCGGGGTGCAGGAAGTCCTTGACCGCCGACCCCTCCTTGAGGAACTCGGGGCAGGAGACATAGCTGAACCCCGACTTGCCCTGATCGCGAAAGATCCGCTTGATGCTCGAGCCCGTGCCACACGGCACCGTGGACTTCATCACCAGCGCGTGCTCCTCGGAGGCGGGCATCGCAGCGACGACCTCGTGCACGGCGGACAGGTCGGCGTCCCCAGAGTGCGTCGGCGGGGTTCCGACGGCCACGAACAGCAGCCGCGCGTGCTCCAGCGCCTCGCTGAGGTCGGTGGAGAAGTGCAGTCGATCCCGATTCTGCGCAAGCAGCTCCTCCAGACCGGGCTCGTAGATCGGCACCTCGCCGCGGCCCAGGCGCTCGATCTTCTCGGCGTCTATGTCCACGCACCAGACCTCGCTGCCCAGCTCGGCAAAGCCCGCCGCGGTCACGAGGCCGACGTAGCCGGTGCCGATCACCCCGATCGGTGCGCGTTCAGTGCTCATCAGGCGGGGAAGGCTAGCCGCTGGGCCATAGCGGCGATGTGTCCAACCCGAATCTCCCCACCGGTCTCGGGCAAGGCAGGCTTCGCCCAACCCCAGTCAAGCGGCGCTTCGGCCCAGCCGGAACACCGGGTGCTTCGGCGCCGCGCCGCGCAACTCCTCGTCCGAGGAATCGGGACCGACGCCGTCGAAGAACACACCTACCTCGAACTTCCAGCGCTTCAAGTACGCGCGCAGCACGGGCGCCTTCTCGTCGTCGGCGAGCTCCGTGGCGGTGAAGCTCTCGCTGCGTTTCCCGACCAACAGCCGCCCCTCCCCGCCGGCCCGCAGGTTGCGCGCCCACTGCGTCTCGCCGCGCGGAGCGACGAGGTAGCGCTCTCCCTCGAACTCGAGCAGGTTCACGGGTGTACGACGCGGCTGTCCGGAGCTGCGCCCCTTGACCTCGAGTACGCGCGAGCCGAGCACGCTGACGCCACGGCCGGTCAAGATCGAGATCAAGCGATTGAAGACGTGCGTCGTGAACCAGCCGGGGCGCTTGCGCTCGAAATGAGCTGTGGCGGGGCTGTCGGTCTCCATCGGAGAGAGGCTACTCGTCACACCAGCAAGAGCGACCGCTCTACTGCCCTACCGCGAGGAATGCCTCGTAGCGCTTGACATCGCGCCGCGCGCGGGCCTCTTCCTCGCTGCCGTCCTCGGCCCGCTCGGCCGCTGAGCGGGCGTCGGCGAGCTTGGACTCAAACGCTTGGCGGTCGAGCGTCTCCGGCGTGATCGCCTCCTCGACGAGCACCAGCGCGCGGTTCTCGGAGAACTGCAGGTAGCCCTCGGCCTGGGCGAAGCGCACGATCTCCGACTCCGAGCGGTACAGCCGCAGCTCCGTCGGTTCGAGCATCGCCAGCAGCGGCTGATGATTGGCAAAGATGCCGATCGAGCCCACGGAGGTACGCGTCGAGAGCATCTCGATCTCCTCGGCGAATACCTCGCCCTCGGGGGTCAACACTTCGACCGGGAACTTTCCTCTGGCCACGAGCCTCGCCCCTTAGTCCTTCTTGGCCGCCTCGACGACTTCGTCGATCGTGCCCTTCAGGAAGAAGGCGTTCTCGGGCACCTCGTCGTGCTTTCCTTCCATGATCTCCTCGAAGCCGCGGATCGTCTCGGCGATCGGCACATAGGCGCCGGCGGTACCGGTGAACTGTTCGGCGACGAAGAACGGCTGGGAGAGGAAGCGCTCGATCTTGCGGGCCCGCTGCACCGTGAGCTTGTCCTCGTCGGAGAGCTCGTCGATGCCGAGGATCGCGATGATGTCCTGGAGCTCCTTGTAGCGCTGCAGGATCTCCTTGACGCGGTTGGCCACCCGGAAGTGGTCCTCGCCGAGGATGTCCGCCTTGAGGATCGTCGAGGTGGAGTCCAGCGGGTCGACCGCCGGGTAGATCCCTTTTTCGGAGATCGCCCGGGAGAGCGCCGTGGTCGCGTTGAGGTGGGCGAACACCGACGCCGGGGCCGGGTCGGTGTAGTCGTCGGCAGGCACGTAGATCGCCTGCACGGAGGTGACCGAGCCACGCTTGGTCGAGGTGATGCGCTCCTGCAGCTGACCCATCTCGGTCTCGAGCGTCGGCTGGTAGCCGACCTGGGAGGGCATCCGACCGAGCAGCGCCGAGACCTCGGAGCCGGCCTGGACGAAGCGGAAGATGTTGTCGATGAACAGCAGCACGTCCTGACCCTCGTCGCGGAAGTGTTCGGCCATCGTCAGGCCCGACAGCGCCACGCGCATGCGGGCTCCGGGCGGCTCGTTCATCTGGCCGAAGACCAGCATCGTCTTGTCCAGAACCCCGGACTCCTTCATCTCCAGCCACAGGTCGTTGCCCTCGCGCGAGCGCTCGCCGACACCGCAGAAGGCGGACAGGCCGCCGTGCTCCTTGGCGAGGTTGTGAATCAGCTCCTGGATCAGCACCGTCTTGCCGACTCCCGCCCCGCCGAACAGCCCGACCTTGCCGCCCTTCGCGTAGGGGGCGAGCAGATCGATCACCTTGATGCCCGTCTCGAACATCTCCGTCGTCGGCGTCAGATCCTCCGCGCGCGGGGCCTCCTGGTGGATCCCCCGGCGCTTGGTGTCCTTCGGCAGTTCCTCGCCGAGGTCGATCGTCTCGCCCAGCAGGTTGAAGATCCGCCCCAGCGTGGCCTCGCCGACCGGCACCGTGATCGGCCCACCGGTGTCGATCACCTCGGCGCCGCGCGCCAGCCCGTCGGTCGTGTCCATCGCCACGGCGCGCACCCGGTCATCGCCGAGGTGCTGCTGAACCTCGCACACGAGCACGCTCTCGCCCGCCCCGGGGCTCACGCCGACGGCCTCCTCCTCGGCGGCGGCCGCGGGACGCGCGACGGTGATCGCATGGTTGATCTCGGGCAGCTTCCCAGGGAAGACGGCCTCGATCACGACGCCCTGAACCTCCTCGATGCGCCCCACGTTCCGCTCGGCGGGGGCGCCATTCTCAGAAGTCGGCTCGGTGACGGTGCTGGCTGGCATTAGTTCTCGAATCTCCTGTCTATCTGTTGAAGCTTCAAAATCAATTCAGTCCCTCGGCGCCCGCTACTACCTCCATGATCTCCTGTGTGATCTCGGCCTGCCTCGCACGGTTCATTGCGAGCGTCAAATCGGTGATGATCTCCCCCGCGTTCT
Organism: Solirubrobacteraceae bacterium; assembly: GCA_035648675.1. GTDB lineage: Bacteria > Actinomycetota > Thermoleophilia > Solirubrobacterales > Solirubrobacteraceae > Palsa-744. The sequence continues at coordinate 6,661 of DASRKZ010000023.1, read as the reverse complement.
CCGAGGCGCTGCGCATCGCGGTCATCTGCGCGCCGAAGAAGCCCGCGGTCGACTCGATCAGCGCACGGTAGATCGAGATCTCGACGTAGTCCGGTACCAAGCGCTTGAGGATCTCCTCCGGGCCGGGCTCGTACTCGACGAGGGCGCTTGGCGTTTTCGCGCCGTCGGCCTCAGCGGCAGATCCTGTGGAGTCTTCCCCCTCACCTGCGGTCAACGTCGCCCGCGACAGCGGCAGCAACGTCTCGCGTGTCACCTCCTGCGTTAGCGGTGAGACGTAGGCGTTGTAGACGATGTCCACGCGGTCGCACTTGCCGTCCACGTAGGCCGCGATCAGATCGTCGGCGATCCCGCGCGCATCGGCATAGGCGGGGCGGTCGGCAAAGCCGCTGTAGCTCCCACTCAGCTCGCGCCCTCTGAAGGTCAACGACGACACGCCGCGTCGCCCGGCCGCGTACCAAACCGTCCGCGGCCCCTCCTCCTGGAGCTCGGCGGCGACCTTGATCCCGGCGCGGATGATCTGCGAGTTGAACCCCCCCGCGAGCCCGCGATCGCCGGTGACGAGCAGCAGCGCGACGTTCTCGGTCTGCTCGCGCTCGCGCAGCAGCTCCAGCCGCGCGGTCTCGGCGCCCGCGGCCAGCGCGGCCTGGCGAGTCATCCGCCGGATCGCCTCCGCGTAGGGCCGCAGCGCGGCGATCCGCTGCTCGGCCCGGCGCAGCCGCGCGGCCGCGACCATCTCCATCGCCCGGGTGATCTTCTGGATGTTCTTCACCGATCCGATTCGGTTCTTGACGTCGCGTTGTGATTGGGCCATGGCGATTCGCGGCGTGCCTTGCTAGGCAGCGGCCTGCGCCTTCTGCGCCTGCGGGGCGGGCACGTCGTCCTCCAGCGGCAGGCCCTCCTCGTCGAGGTCATAGCCGAAGTCCTTGGCGAACGAGTCGACGGCGTCGTGCACTTCCCGCTGGGTCTCCTTCGCCCAGTCGCCGGCGGAGATCTTCGCGCGCAGCTCGCCGTGATTGGAATGCATCCGTTCGATCAATCCCGTCAGGAGCTCGGGCACGCGGTCGACGTTCAGGCGGTCGAGGAAGCCGTTCGTGGCGGCGTAGATCTGCACCGTCTGATCCTCCACCGCCAGCGGCGCGCGCTCGTTCTGGTTGAGCGTCTTCACCAGGCGCTCGCCGCGCGCCAGCGTCTTCTGGGTGTCGGCGTCGAGGTCCGAGCCGAATTGGGAGAAGGCCTCCAGGTCGCGGAACTGCGAGAGCTCGAGCTTGATCCGCCCGGCGACCTTCTTCATCGGGCCGATCTGCGCGTTGCCGCCGACCCGTGAGACCGAGATGCCGACGTTGATCGCCGGCCGCACGCCCGAGTTGAACAGCTTCGGCTCCAAGAAGATCTGCCCGTCGGTGATCGAGATCACGTTCGTCGGGATGTACGCGGAGACGTCACCGGCCTGCGTCTCGATGATCGGCAGCGCCGTCAGCGAGCCCCCGCCGAGATCGTCGTTCAGCTTGACCGAGCGCTCCAAGAGGCGCGAGTGCAGGTAGAACACGTCGCCCGGATACGCCTCGCGGCCGGGCGGGCGGCGCAGCAGCAGCGACATCTGCCGGTAGGCATACGCGTGCTTCGTCAGATCGTCGTACACGCACAGCGCGTGGCCGCCTTTGTAGAGGAAGTGCTCGGCCATCGCGCAGCCCGCATACGGCGCCATGAACTTGATCGGCGCCGCCTCATCGGCCGGCGCGGCGACGATGATCGTGTTCTTCAGGGCGTTGTTGTCGTCCAGGGTCTGCGCGAGCGCCACGACGGTGGACATCCGCTGCCCGATCGCCACGTACACCGAGACGACGCCGTTGTCGCGGTTGTTGATGATCGTGTCGATCGCGATCGCGGTCTTACCCGTCTGCCGGTCGCCGATGATCAGCTCTCGCTGACCGCGGCCGATCGGGATCATCGCGTCGATCGCCTTCAGCCCGGTCTGCATCGGTTCGGTCACGGGCTGGCGCTGCACCACGCCGGGCGCCTTGAACTCGGCCGGACGGGTCTCGGTGGTGGCGATCTCGCCCTTCCCGTCCAATGGACGGCCGAGCGGGTCGACGATCCGCCCGAGCAGCTCCTCGCCCACGGGGATGTCCAGCAGACGGCCGGTGCGCTTCACGGTGTCGCCCTCGACGATGTGCTCCCACTCGCCGAACAGCACGGCCCCGACGTTGTCGGACTCGAGGTTCAGCGCGAGCCCGGTGACCCCGTGGGGCAGCTCGAGCACCTCGAAGGACATGCAGTTCTCCAAGCCGTGCAACCGCGCGATGCCGTCGGCCACCGACAGCACGGTGCCGACCTCGGTCAGCTCGGCCTGCCCGGCGTCGAGTCCCTCGATGCGGCTCTTCAGGATGCTTGTGATCTCGTCTGGGTTGATCTGCATGTCTACTAAGAAGCTCCTTGGGCAACTTGCCTGCGCAGCTGCTCCAGTCGGTTGCGAATAGAGGCGTCCAAAATCGAGTTTCCGACCCGCAGCACGATGCCGCCGAGGATGTCGGGGTTCACGCGCGCCGTCAGCGTCACCTTCCGTCCGGCGCGCTCGCCGATGCGCTTGCCCAAGTGCTCGGTGGTGGAAGAGTCGAGCTCGATCGCGCTCGTGATCTCGACCGCCAGCATCCGGTTCTCCTGCTCCCACAGCCGCTCATACTCGCCCCGGACGCGGAAGATCACGGGCATGCGGTGGTTTTCGATCAGCAGCTTCAGGAAGTTCACGAGCTGCTCGTCGGCGCCCTCCAGCAATCCGCCGAGTGCGTCCTGCTTCTCGCTGGAGGAGAAGTACGGCGAGAAGAAGAACACCCGCAGCTCGTTGCTCTGCTCCAGCGCCTCGGCGAACTGAGCGAGCTGCTCGCGCAGCACGTCGAGCTTGTCCTGCTCGGATGCGACCTCGAACAGCGAGCGTCCGTATACGCGGGCGAGCTCCTCCATCAGTTGTTGGCAGCGCCCGATGACAGGCCCGAGAAGTCGAGCTCGCCCAGCGCCTCCTCGACCAGGCGCTTCTGATCGGTGTCGTCGAGGCTCTTCCGTGTGACCTTCTCGGTCGCCATGATCGTCAGGTCGGCGACCTCCTTGCGGAGCTCCCCGAGTGCCCGCTGGGTGGCCGCCTCGATGTCGCGCTGCGCGCGCCGTGCCGCCTCCGCGGCGATCTCGCGCGCGCCCTCCTTCGCCTCGCGCTCGTGCCTCTCCGCGGTCTGACGCGCGTGCTGGACGATCTCCTCGGACTGCGCGCGCGCCTCCTGCAGGCGCTGGCGATACTCGGCGAGCAGCTGCTGGGCCTCCTCGCGCGTCTGCTCGGCGGAGTCGATCGAGTCTTCGATCGTCTTCTGGCGCTTGTCCAGAGCCTCGGTGATGCGCGGGAAGGCGAGCTTCGACAGCAGGTACACGGCAATCAGGAATGCGATCAGCGTCCAGATCATCACGCCCAGGTTGGGTGAGACGAGGAAGTTGCCGCTGCTCGAGGCGGCCAGGGTCGACAGCGCCATCGCTCTAACCGAGGAAGAACGCGATCAGACCGAAGATGAACGCGTAGAACACGATCGCCTCGGTGAGAGCAAATCCCAGCCACTGGATCGAGGTGATCTCGTCACGCATCTCCGGTTGACGGGTGATCGCCTCGATGACCTTGCCGAAGATGTAGCCGACGCCCACGCCGGGACCGATGGTCCCCAGGCCGGCGCCAACTCCGAGGGCGATGGCCTTGATTGCCTTGGCCATTTCGGCGTTGCCGGCTGCGGTTGTTGCTGCGATTACGAGATGCACAAACGCTCCTTGTTGGATCAGTGGGACTCGGCGACCGCGCCGCCGAGGTAGATGGCTGTGAGGGTGGCAAAGATGAACGCCTGCAGGGTGGCGATCAGCACCACCTCGAACAGGAAGAAGATGACGGCGATCGGCAGCGTGACGACGCCCAACGCGGCGATCCCCAGCAGCACGACCAGCCCACCACCCATGAACAGGATAAGCAGGTGGCCGGCGAGGATGTTGGCAAACAGTCGCACCGACAGCGAGATCACGCGCACGAACTGCGAGATCACCTCGATCGCGAAGATGCCGGGAATCAGGATGAAGCGGGCGGGCACGTTCTCCAGGCCCCCCGGCAACCAGCTCTTGAGATACCCGACAAACCCCTTCCTGCGAATGCCTTCCACGTGGTAGCTGAACCACACCATCAGGGTCAACATCAGCGTCACCGAGATGTTTGCCGTCGCCGCATAGATCTGAAAGGCCGGGACGTTGACCCCGAAGACGTTGAAAGTCTCCTCGGTGTTGACCGGCAGCGGGATGTAGCCGAGCAGGTTGGAGTACCAGATGAACAGGAACAGCGCCCCGATGAAGGGGAACCATTTGAGTGCCATCTTCCGATCGAGGTTGTTCGGGCCGGTGATGTTGTCGCGCATCAACCCGTAGATCGCCTCGACCGCGGTCTGCACGCGGTTGGGGCGCTGGGTCATGCGCCGGGCGATGTAGATCATCGTGCCGACGGTCAACACGGCCGCCAGGAACAGGTAGAGCACCGCCTTGTTGATCGACATGTCGATCGGACCGATCTTCAGCTTGACCCAGTCGTCGAGCTTGAACTCGTTCTGCGGCTGATACTCGGTGTTCATCCCATGCGAGCCGAACAGGGCCGCGAGCGCCACCAGCAGCGCCAAACCGAGCGCGACGCCGACCCACACCTTCGCGCGGCGGCTCATTGCGTGCCGCCCCCGCCGCCGCCGGCCGGCGGGGCCTCGATTTCAAAGGGACGCGTGATCATCCGCATCGTGAAGTACACGGTGAACAGGGCGACGACAAGCACCGCGGCGGCCAGTCCTGCTTCGTTGTCACTCAAGCCGACGAGGAACACCGCGACCGCGACGAACCAGCCGCGGGCGATCATCGAGCCGGCGAGCAGGCCGACGACGGTGCGCGGGTCTTGCGAGGCCTCGGCGCGACGTTCGAGGTAGTACTGCAGGCCCCGCTGCGCAATCCATGCGCCGCCCCCGACGGCCCAGCCGGCAAGCGGCAGGCCGGCAGCCAGGAACACAGGCAGGGCTAGGCCGACCAGCAGCAGGTCGAGGTAACGGAGGAGTCCGGCCACGTCAGCTTGGGGATCCCGGGAGCCGTCCGTGGCACTGCGTCCACAGACGCCGGCGATGACGCGGGGGGTTACCCAGCACGAAGAGCCGTCCCGTATCGGGGCAGGCACGCCGCGAGGCGCTCCTGCGTCGGGCCGGCAGCATCTCCTCCACGCGGTGGGCGCGGCGATCGATGTACCCCTCGTTGGCGTCGAAACTTGGCATGTGTAAAGCCCACCCTATAGACGGAAAAATTCGCGCGCTAGATCACGGCGAACCTGTCGCGGCGCTCCTCAACCGCCGGCGACAACGAGCTTAGTCTACTCGATCGCGGACTTCGTAACAAGTTTGTGACACTCGCTACGCGCCTTGGCCGGACTGCGCAAAGAACGACCGGCCGCGGCCGCTCCGCCCGCGTGACGCATCCCACCAGGCCGTAGCGATCCGCACGATCGCCACCGAGACCGCCAACGTCAGCAGACCCGCCAAGACGTCGAGCAGGAAGTGGTTGCCCGTGGCGAGCACCGCCAGCGCCGTCACACACGGGTAGAGGATCGCGACCGCGCGTACCCAGCGACGTGAGGAGATCCGCCACAGGGCCAGCGTGCACCACCCCGCCCACGCCATGTGCAGTGAGGGCATCGCCGCGAGCTGGTTGGCGTGCGAGGCCAGCGTCCCTGTATGCCACGAGCCGAAGGCGCCGGTGGAGGCGACAACGTCGGTGAACCCCTCGAGCATCCGTGGCGGGGCGACCGGGTAGCGCCAGAACACGATGAACCCGAGCACGTTCACGAGCACCAGCGCGTTTCGCAGAGGCCTGTATATATCCGGGCGCCGCCACCAGAGGTAGCCCAGCAGCCCCAGCGTGGCGATGAAGTGGGCGTTGTCGTAATAGTCGGACAGGAGCAAGCCGAGCGTGTGGTGCCCGGCGAGCCAGCGATCGAGGCTCAGCTCGGGATCCAGGTGCAGCGCGCGCTCCAGGTGCAGCACGCCTCGGGCGTGGGCCAGGGCGGCGCTCAGCCGCAGCGGAGCGAAGTTCGTGATCGCGTCATACACCCAGCACAGCCACACGATCACGCCCACCTCGACCCACCACGGCGAGCGCCTCACCTGCGGCTGGGCGGCAGCGGCGACACCGGTGGCTTCGACGGCGCCGTTGAGCTCCGCCGCCGCGGGACAGGGCGTCGCCGCCGCGGGGCCGAGCGTCGCCGCCGCGGGGCCGGGCGTCACTGTCTCAGGGCCTTTTGTGTCGGTTGAAACCGCGGTTTGCAAGCAGTCGATGTTATCCCCTGGCCCAGGCGCCGGCGGGCACGGATGATGTATTCGATTAAGGGGTCCGTCGTACTATAGTTATACACATCGCAAAAACGATGAGTGCTTCCTCGACGCGTGCGCCATCGCTATACGCAACCTCTCGCATCGGAACAAGGACATGTGCCGTCAGGGCGCCACCGGCCGAAGCCCGCGCCCGGCGAGGGTCTCCAAGACCGACGGCAGCGCCGCCGCGGTTCGCCGCCACGAGCCGGAGGAGCTGTAGTCGTCGGCGTCGTGGAGCAGCAACACAGAGCCCTCCC
>DASRKZ010000022.1:0-2515 GCA_035648675.1 Solirubrobacteraceae bacterium | reverse complement strand
TCAGCTAGACGGCCCGGCGACGTCCGGGCTCAGATCAACGGGAAGCGCTCGACCGCTTGGCTCCAGTGGTCTACGGCCTCGAGTCGCAAAACAGGGCAACCGGCGCGGACGTCGCCGTAAGCAGGGCGCCGGCGACGGCCTGCTGGACCCCGGCGATACATAGGCAACGTCCACCGCCTGGCCCGGACGGCCGTCGGCTCTCCGGCGGCCGCGTCGCGCTCGGTCGTGGGCGCAAGCACGAGCGACGAACTACTCGGGGCGGCCGAGATCCGGACGCCCGCTTTTCGGCGAAGCGCTCGCGCGCGAGGGATAGTGCGGGCCGTGGCGGCGATCTCGGTGCCGGCGGGGTGGGGTTCGGCGCGTGCTTCCACGCGAAACCAGCAGCGGGTCACACTGCCACTTTGGGCTGCGACCGGCACGACTAGCAGGCTCGGGCGGACATCGTGCTGCTGCTGCTTATCGGGACGCGAGCAGCACAACGAGCCACGTAACGGTCTTCGAATGGGGCCGGTGGCAAACTGCTTGTTCGACATTGACACGCTCCTCGGCCAGATGGAAAGCTGCTTTGTCCCGTGAGCGCTTTGCGACGGCGGGTTCCTTGTCCATGCAGAATGATCTGAAGCTGTCGTAAAGCACATAATGGTGGTCGATGCGGATCGCTGCGCTGGCAGACGAGATGGTCCGCGCCCGCGCGGGCGAGCCTGTTCGCAGTTGCTGTGTCTTTCTCGCAGCCGCTTGGAGCCGTAGTTTCCGTGGGGGACATGCGGGGCGCTACGGTCGGCGCTTGGCGAGCCGGGCGTTAGCATGAAGCCGTGCTCGGCCGGAGATCTTCCTCGATTCCCAAGGCGGGCGCGAGCGCGCTGGAGGTTGTCATCGCCGGCGGGGGCGTGGCGGCGCTGGAGACGGCTCTGGCGCTACACGAACTGGCTGGCGACCAGGTGAAGCTGACGCTCCTATCGCCAACCGCCGACTTCGTCTATCGGCCGGTGGCGGTGCTCGAGCCGTTCGTTCGCATGCCTCCTCGCCAGCTGCCGTTGGCGAAAGTCGCGGCTGAGCTGAATGCAACGCTCGAGCACGGAACACTGGCTGCGGTTGACTGCGAGCGGCGGGTGCTGCACACCACCGGGAACCTCGAGCTTGGCTACGACGCGTTGGTGGTTGCCGTCGGGGCCAGGACCGGGGACGTCTTGGCAGGCGCGGTCGCGATCGACGTCTCCCGCATGGACGAGAGCTTGCATGAGTTGATCGAGGAGATCGACAGCGGGTCCCTTCGCAGCCTCGCGTTCGTGGCTCCTAGCCCGACTTGGCCCTTGCCCGTGTACGAGCTGGCGCTTCTGGCCCAGGAGCACGCTCGCGAGAAGAGCGTCGACCTCGACATCACGATCATCACCGCAGAGCCGCGGCCGTTGGACGTCTTTGGCGAGACCGTCAGCACCGGCGCGGCCCGCCTGTTAGCCGACGCCGGCATCCAGACGATGCTCGGCGCTCGCGTCGAGTCGGCGTTGGGCAGGCTTGTCGTGGGCGAGCACCCGCTGCGGTGCGACCGAGTGGTCGCGCTCCCGCGCCTGGAGGGACCAGCGATCACCGGGCTGCCGGCGGATGGCAACGGATTCCTGCCGATCACGCCGCATTGTGAGGTGTCCGGCGTCGAGCACGTGTACGCCGCGGGAGACGCCACCGACTTCCCTGTCAAGTTCGGCGGGATCGCCGCGCAGCAGGCGGACGCTGCCGCGGCATCGATCGCCGCCCTGGCCGGCGCACTGACGGAGCCCCTGCCCTTTGATGGCGTCGTTCACGGCGCCCTGCTCAACGGCAGCAAGCAGGTACCTCTCTATTTCACTGCCCGTATCGAGGGAGGCCTCGCTCGATACTCGCAGACCAGCGAGACACCCACCTTGCCGCCTGATGCGAAGATCGCCGCGCGATACCTTGGCCCCTACCTGGACCAGCTGTGGGCGGCCGGGCCCCGGTGGGTCGCCGGTCAGCTGTCGTGGGAGGCTGCCCTCGCGAGGCTCTCCAAGTCGAGCTCGCCGGCGGAGTCTGACCTCTGAGTCTCAGGTGAGCTCAAGAACGCTGCCGTGACTGAAGCCAAGCTCAACCAGTGCTACTCGTACGGCGTGACGGAGTTCTCGGGCCAACAGTGATCGGTTGACATCGTGCCCAAGCAATAGGCGCGCGGATCAGAGATCGTGGGGAATCCAACATTGAAGAGGCAAGGGCGCGGCCCGGAGTTCACCGGGCGGTCCCAGTGCGGCTTGGTTATGCGCTGCGGGGTTTCCGTGAGGGCGGGTCTGAAGGAGGCCCTAGATGCGTCGTGGTGGCGAACGAAAGTGAAGCGCCGTAAGGCGTTCCTTGGATGGGCGAGCTGGCCTCCGGCGGCGATGCCCGATTCCTGTCATTGGGTCCGAGGGCGTAGTGGCGACGCGATCACGGCGAAATCTCAGCGTTTCACCCAGGGAGATCTGCTGGGTCCCGGCGAGGTTGGCCGGTAGGTCGAAGGACGAAGAGGACGACG
>DASRKZ010000021.1:0-8119 GCA_035648675.1 Solirubrobacteraceae bacterium | reverse complement strand
GTGTAACTATAGTAGCGACGGGGTTTGATAAGGGGGGGGAGTACATATACAAAACGCGCGGGCCGTGTAACTATAGTTATACGGGCATGGGAAAAAGGGTACTGCTCTCGACCGGGCCCCAGGCCCTCCCCCGGTAGGCTGCCCGGCTATGCAGCCGCTCAAGGGACTGATCCTCTCCGGGGGCAAGGGCACGCGTCTGCGCCCGATCACGCATACGAGCGCCAAGCAGCTCATACCGGTCGCCAACAAGCCGGTGCTGTTCTACGGGATCGAGGCGATGGCGGCCACCGGGATCGAGGAGGTCGGGATCATCATCGCCCCCGAGACCGGCGGGGAGATCCGCGAAGCCGCCGGGGACGGCTCCCGCTTCGGGGTCAAGATCACCTATGTCGTCCAGGACGAGCCGCTCGGCTTGGCCCACGCGGTGCTGACCGCCGAGCCGTTCCTCGGCGAGAGCCCGTTCGTGATGTACCTCGGCGACAACCTCCTCCAGGGCGGGATCTCCGAGCTGGTCGCGGCCTTCCGCGAGCACGCGCCCGACGCGCTGATTCTGCTCACGCCGGTGCCCGACCCGGAGAACTTCGGCGTCGCCGAGCTCGCGCCGGCCGATGAGGCCAGTCCGGGAGAGGTGGGTCGGGTGGTGCGGCTGGTGGAGAAGCCCTCGGAGCCCGCCACCGACCTCGCGCTGGTGGGCGTCTACATGTTCACCGCCGGCATCCACGACGCCGCGCGCGCGATCGAGCCCTCCGCGCGTGGAGAGCTCGAGATCACCGACGCGATCCAGTATCTCCTCGACAGCGGTATGCGGGTCGAGCCGCATATCGTCCGCGGCTGGTGGAAGGACACGGGGCGCCTGGAGGACATGCTCGAGACCAACCGCCTGATCCTCGACAACCTCGTCGAGCGCCACGAGGGCGAGCTGATCGACTCGCAGGTGGACGGGCGCGTCGTGATCGAGGCCGGCGCCCGCCTGGAGCGCACGACCGTGCGCGGTCCCGCGGTGATCGGCGCCGGCGCGCAGCTGCGCGACTGCTACATCGGCCCCTACACGGCGATCGGCGAGAACTGCTCGATCTCCGGGGCCGAGGTCGAGCACTCGATCCTGCTCGCCGGCTCCTCCGTCTGCGACCTCGACGGGCGCATGGAGTCCTCGCTGCTCGGGCGCAACGTCACCGTGCGCCGCGGCGACCGCCAGCCCCGCGCGTACCGCTTCATGGTCGGGGACAACTCCGACATCTCGATCTTGTGAGGCCGCTCCCGTGAGGCTGCTCGTGACCGGCGCCGAGGGGATGCTCGGCCACGACGTGCGCCGCGTCGCAGAGCGCGCCGGGCACGAGCTCCTGCTGGTCGACCTGGGCGAGCTCGACATCACCGACGCGGCGGCCGTCGATGCGTTCTTCTCGAGCGAGCGGCCCGAGGCGAGCATCAACTGCGCGGCGTGGACCGATGTCGACGGCGCCGAGAGCAAGCAGGCCCAGGCCCACGCGGTCAACGCCGACGGCGCCGGCAACCTCGCGCGCGCCGCCGCCGCGATCGACACCCCGCTGCTGCACATCTCGACCGACTACGTGTTCGACGGCACCGCCCCGCTCGACGGGAACGGCCGTCCGCGACCCTACGTCGAGTCCGACCCCACCGGCCCTCGCTCGGTCTACGGCTCCACCAAGCTCGACGGTGAGCGTCAGGTGCTCGCCGGCTCCCGCGAGCATTGCGTGGTACGCACGGCATGGCTGTATGGGGTCGACGGCCCCAACTTCGTCGCCACGATGCTCCGTCTGGCCGGCGAGCGCGACGCGACCGGGTCGACGCCGTCGGTGCAGGTCGTCGAGGACCAGATCGGCTCGCCCACGTGGTCCGGGCATCTCGCGCCTGCCATCCTCGGGCTGCTGGAGCGCCGGGTGAGCGGTCTCGTCCACCTGACGGGCGCGGGCCGTGTCTCCTGGAACGGCTTCGCCCGTGAGATCTTCCGCCAAGCCGAGATCGACTGCCGCGTCGAGCCGGCAACCAGCGAGCAGCTGGCGCGCCCCGCGCCCCGGCCAGCGTGGTCGGCGCTCGAGTCCGAGCGCGAGGACGTCCTGCCGATGCCCCCCTGGCAGGACGGCCTCGCGGGCTATCTCGCGGCACGGGATGGGATCACACGCGGATGAGCGCGTGTGGCGGTGGATCAGCGTGTTCTCACCTTCGGCGACGGGCGATCGCTCGCACTCGTGAGAGCTGGTGATGGGATGATGCGCCCATGAGACTGCTCGTCTGTGGCGGCGCCGGGTTCATCGGCTCGACCTTCGCCCGCCTGCGCCTGGGGGAGGAGGGCGACGAGGTGACCGTGTTCGACAAGCTCACCTACGCCGGCCGCGAGGAGAACCTGCGCGACGTCGCCGAGCACCCCTCCTATCGCTTCATCCGCGGCGCGATCGAGGACCCCGACGCGGTCGCCCCCGCGATCGAGGGGTGCCGCCCCGACGCGATCGTCAACTTCGCCGCGGAGACCCACGTCGACCGCTCGATCGCCGAGCCCGACGCGTTCGTCAAGACCCACGCGCTCGGCACCCACGTCCTGCTCGAGGCCGCGCGCGCCGCGGGCCTGCGCTATGTCCAGGTCTCCACCGACGAGGTCTACGGCTCGATCGAGGAGGGCTCGTTCACCGAGGACTCTCCCCTGCGTCCCTCCTCGCCCTACTCCGCCACGAAGACGGGGGCGGACCTGCTCGTACAGGCCTACTTCCACACCTACGAGCTCCCCGCCGTGATCTGCCGCGGCTCGAACAACTACGGCCCCTACCAATATCCCGAGAAGCTGATCCCGCTGATGATCCTCAACGCCCTCCACGGCGACCCGCTGCCGGTGTACGGCGACGGCATGCAGGTGCGCAACTGGATCCACGCCACCGACTTCGCCCGCGCGATCGGCCACGTGCTCGAGCACGGGGTTCCCGGCGAGGTCTACAACGCGGGCGGCCCCGACGAGTGCGCGAACGTCGATGTCGTGGACCGCATCGTCGAGCTCACGGGCGCCGACCGCTCCCAGATCGAGTACGTCACCGACCGCCCCGGACACGACCGCCGCTACTCGCTCTCCTCCGAGAAGGTCCGCGCGCTCGGCTGGCTCCCACGCGTGCGCTTCGACGAGGGCCTGCAGGAAACCGTCGCCTGGTATCGCCAGAACACCTGGTGGTGGGAGCCGATCCGCTCGGGCGACTACCGCGAGTACTACCAACGCCAGTATGGCCGCGCCCTGGGCTGATCAGCCCAGGGGTAGCGGAGTCAGCTCAGCTTCGAGACCTTCCATTTGCCGCCTTCCTTGACCAAGGAAAGCGTGCTGATCTGGCTTTTCCCGGAGTAGACGCTCTTCACCTGGACCTTCGCGCTCGTGGCGTCGAGCAGCTGGACCGACCCGATCGTCAGTTCCGGCGTGTCGACCTGCGTCAGCTGGTTTTTCAGCGCCTGCGTGCAACCGCCGGGCGCGGTGTTCAGGCGTGCCGTAACCGCGCTCGAGAGCAGGGTCGCGCAGATCTTCTTCGCTTCGCCCGCCGTCGCCTCGCTCTGCAGATTGGTGACCGCCTGCGCGGCCGTCTTATGTTCGCCTTGGAAGGAGCTCGAGGACGCCGTGCTCGCGCACCCCACCACGCCGAGCGCGAGCAGTGGCGTGCAGAGTAGCGCGAGGGCGCGCTTGATCGGGACCGTCGTCACGGCCGCGAAGAGTACGCGATGACGACTCCCGGGAAGAGGCCCAGCTCTAAGACTCGTCGTCTCGGCGGTAGCCGAGCCTCGCCGAGATGCGATCGGCGGTCGACACCAGGTGCGGGCCGAGCGCGTCCACGAGCTCCGCGAGCGAGATCATCGAGCTGGGCGCCGCGAGGCTGACGGCGGCGACGACATCCCGCGCCCCGTTGCGCACGGGCGAGGCGATCGCGTCCAGCTCGGAGGCCAGCTCCTGGTCATTGACCGCAAAGCCCGAGGCCAGCACGCCGTCGAGCTCGTCGCGCAGCGCTTTCTTGCCGGTGATCGTGTTCGGACCGTGTTTCGTCAGCTTCATGCTCGCCAGCAGCTCACGCTGCTCGTCCTCGGGCAGGTATGCCAGCAGCAGCTTGCCCATCGCCGTGCAGTGGGCCGGCAGGCGCGATCCGGGATGCAGGTCGAGGTCGAGGTTGTTCTGTCCGCGACGGAAGCTCCGCGCGCGATCGACGTACAGGATCTCCGTCCCGTCGAGCACCGCCAAGCTCACCGTGTAGGAGGTCCGCTGGCGCAGCTCCTCCAGGTAGGGATGGGCGTGCTCACGTAGGCCGGTGGAGTTGAGCGCCGACATTCCCAGGTCGGTGACGCGCAGGCCGAGGCGATACTTACGCGAGGCGCCCTGCTCGAGGTAGCCCAGCGCGACGAGCGTGATCACATAGCGGTGGGTGGTGCTCCGACTCATCCCGAGGTCGTCGGCGATGTCCGCGATCCCGAGTACCGGACGCTGCGGCGTGAAGCAGCCGAGGATCGCAAGACCGCGCTCCAGCGACTGTGAGTAACGCGGTTCGCGCAGGCTCGGAACCGACCAGGCGGGCCCCTCTGCGCCCTTCAAAGCTGTGGAACTAGTTGCTTTCGTTCTAGGCATTTGTGCTCGGTTCCTGTTCTCGTGCCGGCGACTTTTCCCCTTTTGGGACTTCCCTGTCTAGGCGGCCATCATACTTTTCGATGGTCCCATCCGCAATCATAAACAATGGTTACCCAATCGACAAATCGACATAGACAGTACCGGCGCGTCCGTGGATGAGGTCGTCTGACTTCTCACCGGCTAGCCTCCTCAGGTGCCCCTATCCAGCTTCACCCCGCGGGTACGTCAGTGGTTCGAGTCGGCGTTCGCCGAGCCCACTCCGGCGCAGGCTCAGGCCTGGCCGGCGATCGCCCGGGGCGAGCACGTGCTGCTCTCGGCGCCCACCGGGTCGGGGAAGACGCTCGCGGCGTTCCTCTGGGCGCTCGACCGGCTGAGTGCCGAGGACGATGTCGGCCAAGGCCACACGCGAGTGGTCTACATCAGTCCCCTCAAGGCGCTCGCCTATGACATCGAGCGCAACCTCCGCGCTCCCCTCCGCGGCATCGGCTCCGCGCAAGGGGGGGCCGGCTCCAACGGCTCCGCGCAAGGGGGGGCCGGCTCCAAGGAGGTCCGCGTGGGGATCCGCACCGGCGACACACCCCAGCGCGAGCGCGCGGCGATGGCGCGCAACCCGCCCGACATCCTCATCACGACGCCCGAGTCGCTCTATCTCATCCTCGCCTCCCGCGCGCGGGAGATGCTCAGCGGAGTCGAGGCGGTGATCGTCGATGAGATCCACGCGGTCGCGCACTCCAAGCGCGGCTCGCACCTCGCGCTCACACTCGAGCGTCTCGAGGCCCACGCGTGCGCCGGGCGCCCCTCGCACACGGTCCAGCGAATCGGTCTCTCCGCGACCCAGAGTCCGCTCGCCGAGATCGGCCGCTTCCTCGTCGGGCCGCACCGCGAGGTCACGATCATCGACGCCGGCGCCCGCAAGGAGCTCGACCTGCGAATCGAGGTGCCGGTCGAGTCGATGGCCGAACCCGGCAACAGCGCCCCCGGCGACCCCCCTCGCGATCCTTTGGAGCCATCATCAGATTCCCACCCACCCGGAGAGTCCACGCGTGATTCGCCTGTCCCCGAACGGGGGATCTGGCCGGCGATCTACCCCGAGCTCTTGCGGCTGGTGAAGGAGCACAACTCGACGATCGTCTTCGTCAACAACCGCCGCTCGGCCGAGCGCGTCGCGCTGCGGCTCAACGAGCTCGCCGAGGCGGATATCGCGCGTGCGCACCACGGGTCGCTTGCGCGCGAGGAGCGCACGAAGGTCGAGGAGCTGCTCAAGGCGGGGGAGCTTCCCTGTCTCGTCGCCACCTCGTCGCTCGAGCTCGGGATCGACATGGGCGCCGTCGATCTCGTCCTCCAGATCGAGTCGCCGAAGTCGGTCGCCCGCGGCCTCCAGCGGATCGGGCGGGCCGGTCACGGTGTCGGCGAGGTCAGCCGCGGACGGATCTTCCCCAAGTTTCGTGGCGACCTGCTCGAGTGCGCCGTCGTCGTCCGCCGCATGCATGAAGGCTTAATCGAGTCGACCGTCATACCGCGCAACGCGCTGGACGTACTAGCTCAGCAGATTGTCGCCATCGCCGTGGCGGATGATCTGATGCCCACCCACCCAGCCGGCCCATTAAAAAAGAGAGAAGCCGACGGGGAGACCGAGAGCGAGTCACTCGATGCAGGCGTGTCGGTAGAGGAGCTGTACGCGCTCGTCACCCGCACCCACTCCTACTCCGAGCTCTCCCGCGAGCTGCTCGAGAACGTGCTCGACATGCTCGACGGCCGCTATCCGTCGAAGGAGTTCGGCGAGCTCCGCGCACGGATCGTCTGGGACCGCGTCTCCGGCACGATCCGCGCGCGTCGCGGCGCCCGCCAGCTGGTGGTCGCAAACGCCGGCACGATTCCCGATCGCGGTCTCTACGCGGTCACGCTCCCCGACGGCCGCCGCGTCGGCGAGCTCGACGAGGAGATGGTCTACGAGGCCCGCCCCGGCCAGGCGTTCCTGCTGGGCGCCTCCACCTGGCGGATCGAGGAGATCGGCCGCGACCGTGTGATCGTCACGCCCGCGCCCGGCGCGCCCGGCGCGGTGCCGTTCTGGAAGGGCGACTCCGTCGGGCGCCCCCGCGAGCTCGGCGAAGCGATCGGCGCGTTCTCGCGCTGGGCCGTCGAGCAGGACGCGGAGACGCTCCAGCGCGACTACGACCTCGACCCGCGCGCCGCGCGGAACCTGCTCGACTACCTCCGCGAGCAGCAGGCGGCCACGCGCGTGCTCCCCACCGAGCGCACGATCGTCCTCGAGCGCTTCCGCGACGAGATCGGCGACTGGCGGCTCTGCATCCTCTCCCCCTACGGCGGCCGCGTCCACTCGGCCTGGGCGCTCGCCCTGTCCGCGCGCATCCGCGAGCGCTTCGACCTCGAGTCCGACGCGATCTCCTCCGACGACGGGATCGTCCTCCACCTCCCCGACCTCGACGCCGACGATCTCGACCGATCGGAGACCGGCCAACGGGGTGGGGGGGTCTCGATGCTCGATCTGGTGCTGCTCGAGCCCGACGAGGTCGAGCAGGCGGTCACCGCCGAGCTCGGCGGCTCCGCGCTGTTCGGGGCGCGCTTCCGCGAGAACGCCGGCCGGGCCCTCCTGATCCCGCGCGCCTACCCCGGCAAACGCACGCCCCTCTGGCAGCAACGCCTGAAGGCCCAGAACCTGCTCGAGGTCGCCAAGCGCTACACCGACTTCCCGATCGTCCTCGAGACCTACCGCGAGTGCCTCCGCGACGTGCTCGACGTGCCCGGCCTCGAAGGCCTCCTCCGCGGCCTCCACAGCCGCGAGATCTCACTCGTCGAAGTCGAGACGCCCACCGCCTCCCCGTTTGCCTCCTCGCTCCTGTTCGACTACGTCGCGACCTACATGTACGAGGGCGACACGCCCAACGCAGAGCGTCGCGCGGCGGCGCTCTCGCTCGACCGCGATCTCCTCCGCGAGCTCCTCGGCCAGGAGGAGCTCCGCGAGCTGATCGACCCCGGCGCGCTCGCGCGCGTCGAAGACGACATCCAGCATCGCTCGGAGATCACCCGCGCCACCGGTCGCGACGGTCTCCACGACGTCCTCCGGGGGGTGGGCGACCTCACCATCGCGGAGGTCTCAGAGCGCGTCTTCGAGGGGATCGATTCCGTCCGCCTGCTCCGCGAGCTCGAGCGCGAACGGCGCGCCATCCGGTTGCGCCTCGCCGGCGAGGAGCGCCATGTGGCGGCCGACGAGGCCGGTCTCTACCGCGACGCGCTCGGCGCCGTCCCGCCGGGCGGCCTCCCCGATGCCTTCCTCGAGGACGTCCCCGACGCCCTCCGCGTGCTCGTCGCGCGCTTCGCGCGCACCCACGGCCCGTTCACGACCGAGGAGGTCCACGCCCGCTACGGCGTCGACGCCGCCGCGGTTCTCCGCGAGCTCGAGCGCGCCGGAGAGATCGTCCAAGGCGAGCTCCGTCCCGGAGGCAGCGGCCGCGAGTGGTGCGACGTCGAGGTTCTCCGCCGCCTCCGGGACGGAGCTCGCCT
>DASRKZ010000020.1:0-11797 GCA_035648675.1 Solirubrobacteraceae bacterium | reverse complement strand
GGAGGGGGAGATCCTGGTCGCCGGACCGACCGTCGCGCCCGGGTCGCTCGATGGGGACGGTTGGCTGCGCACAGGTGACCTTGGCGTCATCGACGCGGGCGGTTGCCTGCGGGTCACCGGGCGTAAGGCCGACACGATCGTCAGCGGCGGTGAGAACGTCGCGCCGGCGGAGGTCGAGGCGGTGCTGGAGGCCCATCCGGACGTGCTCGAGGCCGCGGTCCTGGGCCGCGCCGACCCGCGCTGGGGCGAGGCGGTGACGGCGATCGTCGTGACCCGCCCGGGGGCGGCGCTGGAGGGGGATGCGCTGCGCGCCCACTGCGCCCGCGGCCTCGCTTCCCATAAGGTCCCCAAGCAGTTCGCGTTCGTGGCTGAGCCGCTGCCGCGGACCCGCTCGGGCAAGCTGTTGCGCAAGGAGCTACGGGCCGTTGGGGGAGAGGAGCGACTGGGATGAGCTTCGATCCGAATGCCCACCGGAATACCAGCCTGCAGTCCTGGGAAGAGGCCGCCTCCGGCTGGACGCGTCAACAGGAGGCGATGCGCGAGTTCGGCGCTCCGGTGTCGCATTGGATGCTCGACGCGATCGAGCCGCAGCCGGGCGAGCGTGTGCTCGAGCTCGCGGCGGGCCTTGGCGAGACGGGCATGCTGGCCGGGGAACTGGTCGCGCCACACGGCGGGGTGATCGTCTCCGACCAGGCTGAGACGATGCTCGGTGGGGCCCGCGCGCGAGCGCTCGAGCTGGGGCTGAGCAACATCGAGTTTCAGGTGCTGAACGCCGAATGGATCGACCTTCCGGTGGCGAGCATCGACGCGGTGTTGTGCCGTTGGGGCTACATGCTGATGGCCGATCCCCTGGCGGCGCTGAGAGAGACGCGCCGCGTGCTGCGCCCCGGCGGACGTGTGGCGCTGGCGGTGTGGGACTCGGTCGAGCGGAATCCCTGGGCTTTCTTCCCGGCCCGGGAGCTGAGCGAGCGCGGGCTGGGCGCTGCGCCTGTGCCGGGGACGCCGGGACCCTTCGCACTGGGGAATCCCGAGCGGGTGGGGGAGCTGCTCGAGCAGGCGGGCTTCGCCGATGCGCGTGTCGAGGCGATCGACCTGCACCGGCGTCAGAGAAGCTTCGAGGAGCTGTGGGACTCGACGCTCGACCTCTCGCGCGTCTTCCACGACGCGGTCCTCGGCTGTCCCGAGCCGGAGATTGCCGAGATCCACGCGGCCCTGGCCGAGCGCTTCGCGCCGTATACCGCTGGCGACGGCTCGCTGGACATTCCCGGTCGTACGCTCGTCGCTTCTGCCGGCGCGTAAGTTGGATAGCCTGCGCCGATGCTCTACGACGACGACGCTGACCTCCACCTGCTCGACGGCAAGACCGTCGCGATCATCGGCTACGGCTCCCAGGGCCACGCCCATGCCCTCAATCTGAAGGATTCGGGAGTCGATGTGGTCGTCGGCCTGCGCGAGGACTCCGCCTCCGTCGCGAAGGCGCGTGAGCAGGGCCTCGAGGTGCTGAGCGTCGTCGAGGCCGCCAGTCGCGGCGATCTCGTGATGATCCTGCTGCCGGACGAGCTCCATCACCAGGTGTGGGAGGAGGAGATCCGCGACGGCATCGCCGAGGGCAACATGATCCTCTTCGGCCACGGCTTCTCGATTCACTACAAAGAGATCGAGCCGCCGCCGGGCGTCGATGTCGGCATGGTCGCCCCGAAGGGGCCCGGCCACCTCGTGCGCCGCCAGTTCCTCGAGGGCAGCGGTGTCCCCGGTCTGATCGCGGTCGAGCAGGACGCGACTCACAACGCCCGCAGGCTGGCCCTCGCCTACGCGAAGGGCATCGGCTGCACGCGCGGCGGCGTGATCGAGACGAGCTTTAAGGACGAGACCGAGACGGATCTGTTCGGTGAGCAGGCGGTGCTCTGCGGGGGCGCCTCCGAGCTCGTCCAGGCCGGCTTCGAGACGCTCGTCGATGCCGGCTATGACCCGGAGATGGCATATTTCGAGTGCCTGCACGAGCTCAAGCTGATCGTCGATTTGATGCATGAGAAGGGCCTGGCGGGGATGCGCTACTCGATCTCGAACACGGCCGAGTACGGCGACTACACGCGCGGCAAACGCGTGATCACGGAGGAGACCCGTGCGAGCATGCGCCAGATCCTGAAGGAGATCCAGGACGGCGATTTCGCGCGCGAGTGGATCGCGGAGAATCGCGCCGGGCAGGAGAACTTCAAGCGGATGCGCGCCGAGCAGGCCGACACCCAGGTGGAGCACGTCGGCGGCGAACTGCGCGAGGGCATGGACTGGATCGAAACCTCGTTCTAGACGAGTCGATCCCGGCCCACCCCGTACGATGCTCGCCTACGTTTTCTGGCACCGCCCGCTGGAGGATGTGGCGATCGAGGCCTATGAGCGGGCGCAGATCGCGTTTCACCACTCGCTGGCGCACGCTCCGCCCGCGGGCTTTCTCGGATCGGCCTGCTATCGCGCCGCGGAGCTGCCGTGGCTCGGCGGCTTGGCCGGCTATGAGGATTGGTACTTCACCGAGGACTACACCGCGCTGGGCGTCCTGAACGAGGCCGCGGTCGGGCATGGGCACCGCAGCGTCCACGACGATCTCGCCCGCCGCTTCGGCGGGGGCGCTGGTGGCCTCTACGGTCTGATCGAGGGGCATTCGCCGGCGACGGACGGCTCGCTTGGGCGGAGCACAGTCGCGGTCTGGGTCGGGCGTTCGCCGGGAGTGCGACGGCGCTCGCTCGGTGAGCTGCTGGGCGACGGGATGGATCCCAAGCACGCGAGCCTCTGGCGCCGACAGTTGGTGCTCGGACCGGCGCCAGAGTTCTGTCTGCTCGCCGGCGAGCGATCGAACCTCGATCTGCCGGCCGGCGTGGCCGCGACCCGTCTGCCCGAGGGCTGGACGGCGACGATCGTCGAGCGCGAGGCGCTGGTGGTTGGAGAGGACTTCTCGGAGCCTCACGGGCGCGCTTAGCCGGACGTTCGCTACACTCGCAGACGTCGTCGCGACTGGCGCTGAGGTGGGTCTAACCACCGGGAAGCGACGTAGAGGCAGCACCGCCGCGCGCCTGGGCATTCTTCGATCCGCGACATTCCACGAAGGAAGCCCATGACGCCGAACTCATTACCAGAGCAGAGCACCACCCTCGTGATTCCCGACGAGCTGAAGCCGGCTGACGGACGCTTCGGCTGCGGCCCGTCGAAGGTCCGCCCGCAGGCGCTTGCGCGTCTGGCAAGCGAGGGCGCCGCGGTGATGGGCACATCCCACCGCCGGCAGCCGGTGAAGGCGCTCGTCGGGGAGATCCGCGCTGGGCTGCGCGAGCTGTTCGCGGCACCCGACGGCTATGAGATCGCGCTCGGCAACGGCGGCGCCACCGCCTTCTGGGACGCCGCGGCCTTCGGCCTCGTCGAGCACCGGGCGCTGCATCTGACCTACGGCGAGTTCTCCTCGAAGTTCGCGCAGGTGACGGCCGGCGCGCCGTTCCTCGAGGAGCCGGTCGTTGTCGCCGCCGACCCCGGCGACGCCCCTGACCCGAGAACGCTCGGTGCCGCCGCCGAGACGCCGGTCGACGCTGTGACCTGGGCGCACAACGAGACCTCGACCGGGGTTATGGTCCCGGTGGAGCGACCGACAGAGACCGGCGACGCCCTGGTGCTGATCGACGCGACCTCGGGCGCGGGCGGCCTGCCGGTCGACATTGCGGAGGCCGACGCCTACTACTTCGCTCCCCAGAAGAGCTTCGCGGCCGAGGGTGGGTTGTGGATCGCGCTGTTGAGCCCCGCCGCCCAGGAGCGGATCGCCGCGCTGGACGCCTCCGGGCGCTGGATCCCGGCCTTCCTCTCCTTGCGGATGGCGCTCGAGAACTCGATGAAAGACCAGACCTACAACACACCGGCGGTCGCAAGCCTGTTCCTGCTCGCCGACGAGATCCGCTGGATGCTCGACGGCGGGGGCCTCGACTGGTGCGTGTCGCGCACGAGGGCCTCATCCGAGCATCTGTATGGCTGGGCCGAGCGCGGCGCCTACACGACGCCGTTCGTGGTGGACCCGGCCAAGCGCTCGCTCGTCGTGGGAACGATTGACTTCAACGAGGAGGTTGACGCGGCCGTGGTCGCGAAGACGCTGCGGGAGAACGGAATCGTGGACACCGAGCCGTACCGCAAGCTGGGGCGCAACCAGCTGCGGATCGGGATGTTCCCGGCGGTCGATCCCGGCGATGTGCAGGCGCTGACAGGGTGTATCGACTGGGTTATGGAGAGGATCTCGGCATGAGCGACGAGCGATTGAAGATCCTGGTGAAGGAGAAGATCGGCGACTCGGGCGTGGCGCTGCTGAAGGAGCACTTCGAGGTCGATCTCGGCGTCGACTGGACCGACGAGCAGCTCACGGAACGGATCGGCGCCTATGAGGGCATCCTGATTCGCTCGGCGACGAAGCTGACCGCCGAGCTGATCGAGCAGGCCACCAACCTGCGCGTGATCGGGCGCGCGGGAGTGGGGGTGGACAACGTCGACGTCGAGGCGGCGACGAAGCGGGGGATCATCGTCGCGAACGCGCCGCAGTCGAACGTGGTGACGGCGGCCGAGCACACGATGGCGCTGCTGCTGGCGCTCGCGCGGAACATTCCGCAGGCGTATGCGTCGCTGACGAGCGGGAAGTGGGAGCGCTCGAAGTTCTCCGGCGTGGAGGTGTACGAGAAGACGCTCGGGATCCTCGGCTTCGGGCGCATCGGCCAGCTCGTGGCGACACGGGCGCGCGCCTTCAATATGCGCGTGATCGCCTTCGACCCGTTCGTCAGCGCCGAGCGCTATCGCGAGCTGGGCGTCGAGAAGGCGGAGAACAGTGAGGAAATCTACGCGCAGGCGGACTTCATCACGATCCATCTCCCGAAGACGCCGGACACGCAGAACTGGCTGAACGCGGAGGCGTTCGCGCAGATGCGCGATGGTGTGCGCGTCCTGAACGTGGCGCGCGGCGGGCTGATCGACGAAGCGGCGCTGAAGGACGCGCTGGATTCGGGCAAGGTCGGCGGCGCCGCGCTGGATGTCTTTCCCTCGGAGCCGATGACCGAGAATCCGCTGTTCGGCAATCCGCTGGTGGTCGTGACGCCCCATCTGGGTGCTTCGACCGCCGAGGCGACCGATCGCGCCGGCTACCAGAGCGCCGAGCAGGTCGTGGCGGCACTCACCGGGGGCGTGGTCTCGACGGCGGTCAACATCCCCTCGGTGGGCGCCGAGGACATGGAGGTGCTCGGGCCGTTCCTGCCGCTCGCGAAAAACCTCGGGCGGCTGGCGATGGAGCTCGCCGAGGGCAGCTCGGTCGAGCGGATCGAGGCCGCGTTCATGGGACGGATCGCCGACTTCGACACGCGCCTGCTGACGCTCGCGGTGATCGGCGGCGCGCTCGAGGGCCGCACGGAGGAGGAGGTCAACCTCGTGAACGCTCCGAGCATGGCCGAGGAGCGCGGGATCGTGATCGAGGAGAAGTCCGTCTCGGAGGCGCAGGACTTCAACGAGTTGATCCGCGTCACGGTGATCGCCGGCGACGAGCGGGTCGCGGTCGCCGGAACGGCGATCGGCCCGAACCGTGTACCGCATCTGGTGGAGGTTCAGGGACGGCGCTTCACCGTCGAGTTGGAGCCGTTCGTGACGATCTTCCGCTACGAGGATCTGCCGGGCATGATCGGCCGTGTCGGCACGATCTTCGGCAAGCACGGAATCAACATCTCCTCGGCCGCCGTCGGCCATACACCGAACGGCCAGGCCGACCCGGAGGATCGAACGAGGAGCGGCCAGCGCCTGGCCGCGATGGTCGTCACCACCGACGCGGCCGTCCCCGCGGAGGTAGTGAAGGAGATCGTCGCCTCTGAGGGATTCGTCGACGGCTGGGCCGTAGCCCTCCGCTGAGGCGGCCGAGGGCCAGCGGTGATATTTCCTTGCGTTCGGGGCGACGCCGGTGCTAACCTGCGCTGAGATGTCGTTCCAGCTGTCTCTTTCACTCCTTCTCCTGCCTGTGCCCTTCAGGGTGCTCCCCCCTCGGGGGGAATAGCGCGTGGCGGCCGCGTAGCCGCATACCCAGCCGAGAGGAAGTCCGAAAAAGACCTAGAGGGAGCACGAACGACATGAGCGATTCAGCGGCAGCATCGGAAGCGGCAGCATCGGAAGTACCTCCGGCCGACGTGGGCCAACGGCGCGACGAGCACAACAGGGTGAGGGTCTTCGACACCACCCTGCGCGACGGCGAGCAGTCGCCGGGCATCTCCCTGAACACCACCGAGAAGCTGGAGATCGCCCAGCAGCTGACGAGGCTGGGGGTGGACATCATCGAGGCGGGCTTTCCGATCAGCTCGCCCGGCGATTTCGAGTCGGTGCAGGCGATCGCCCGCGAGGTTGAAGGCCCCGTGATCTGCGGGCTGGCGCGGACGAGCAGCCAGGACATCGACGCTGCCTGGGAGGCGGTGAGGGACTCCGAGCGCCCGCGGATTCACACGTTCATCGCGACGAGTGACATTCACATCGAGCGCAAGCTGCAGACGACGCGCGAGGATGTGATCGGCCAGGTGCGCGCGTCGGTGGCGCACGCGAAGGGGTACACCGACGACGTGGAGTTCTCACCCGAGGACGGCTCGCGCTCGGAGATCGAGTACATGGCGGAGGTGATCCAGGTCGCGCTGGAGGAGGGCGCGACGACGATCAACGTGCCGGACACCGTCGGCTACACGATGCCGGGAGAGTACGCGGCGATGTTCACGGAGCTGTACAGGCTGGTGCCGGGGCTGCGCGATGTGGTCGTCTCAGTTCACTGTCACGACGACCTGGGGCTGGCGGTGGCGAACTCGCTGGCGGGCATCGAGGCCGGCTGCCGGCAGGTGGAGTGCGCGATCAACGGGATCGGCGAGCGCGCGGGTAACGCGTCGCTGGAGGAGATCGTGATGCTGTTGCACACGCGCGAGCCGAGCCTCGGGTTGTGGACGGGAGTCGAGACGACCGAGATTGCGCGCACGAGCCGCATGGTCTCGCGTCTGACCGGCTACTCGGTGCAGCCGAACAAGGCGATCGTCGGGCGCAATGCGTTCGCGCACGAGGCCGGCATCCATCAAGACGGGGTGCTGAAGGAGCGCACCACCTACGAGATCATGGACGCCACGACCGTCGGGTTGAAGAGCAACTCGCTGGTGTTGGGCAAGCACTCGGGTCGCCACGCGCTGCGCGACGCGCTCGAGGAGATGGGCTTCCAGCTGGACGGCCAGGCGCTGAACACGGCGTTCAAGCGCTTCAAGGAGATCGCCGATCGCAAGAAGCAGATTACGGGGATGGACCTGGAGGCGCTTGTCACCGATGAGTTGCGCGGTGAGAACATCTCCGGCTACGCGCTGGACTGGTTCGAGGTCGAGGCGTCATCGCGTCGTCCCCCGCACGCGCGCGTGGCGGTGACCCTGCCCGACGGCGGCACGGGCGAGGGCTCGTTCAGCGGCGACGGTCCGATCGACGCGGTGTTCCGCGCGATCAACGCCGCCGCGGGCGTCGATGCGAAGCTCGGCGACTTTCAGATCGGCGCGGTCACCGAGGGCCGGGACGCGCTCGGCGAGGTGTCGGTCGTCGTCGAGATCGACGGTTGCACCGGCGCGGGGCAGGGTGTCTCGACGGACATCATCGACGCGGCCGCCCGAGCGTACGTGCGTGCGCTGTCGGTTGCCCGGGCGCGCGCGCAAGCTTCGGCGGATGCGCTCGGGCTGCCCGAGCCGGCGGGACCGTAGGCACGTACGCGCGTCCGGCGTTCAGCGTCGGCGTGCGTCAGGCGAAGAAGTCAGCGACCGCCACGTGCCAGCCGGACACCGCGTCGCTGAGGTCGAGCGTGCCCTCGGTGTAGGAGTGGACCTCGCCGCCCGGCTTATACACGGTCGCCGATCGTGATCGGGGGTGGAGCACGACCACTGCGCTGGCACCAGCCTCGAGCCAGTTCAGCGCCTTCGCGCGCACGTAGGGACGGCTGTCTTCGGGCGAGACGACCTCGATCGCCAGATCCGGCGCCCCGCCGGGCCAGAAACCCAGCGTCGTGCCGACTGCGTCCGCGCGAGCCTGCGAGACGAACGCGGCGTCCGGCGCGCGCACGGTGTCGGGGTCCCTCGCCAGGACGAAGCCGGTCTCGGCACCGAGCGTCAGGCCAAGGCCGGTTGCGTGCACATGGTTGCCCAGCATACGGGCGGCGGTCGCAGCAACGCGACCGTGCTCGAAGCCGGCGGCGCACATCACCCGCAACTGTCCTTCGACGAGCTCGTAGCGCTTGCCCTCGCCGTTGGGCAGTTTGAGCAGTTCCTCGGCACTGACGGTCGCAAGTGCATGCGTGCTCATGCCAAGAAGGCTAGCGCCACGCGTCGCGGGGCGCCAGCGGTGCGCTGAGCGTTGTTGGTATTGGTCTGGCTGTCCATCGATCGTCAGTGTTGCGCTCGCTTGGGACGGGAGAGCACGGATGGCCAGCGTGTCTGTGATAACGTACGCACGTATGGCCACCGTATCCACATCCGCGTCCGCGTCCGCCGTATCCGCGCCCGACCAGCTCGACCCGGCGGTGATCGGCGCGCGCGTGAAGGCACTGCGCGAGTCCTCGGGGCTCTCGTTGCGCGATCTCACGGAGCGCAGCGGCGTCAGCGCGCCGATGCTCTCACAGGTCGAGCGGGGGGAGACGAGCCCGACGCTTACGGTTGCCGCGCGGATCGCCGCGGGCCTGGATCTGAGGCTTTCACAGCTGCTGCGCCTCGACGAGTCGGGCGCCGTCACGGTTGTGCGGGCAGCCCAGCGCCAGCGAGGAGGCAACAAGCGACGCGGGCACAGCTTCGAGGTGATGACATCTTCCCAGCCCGGCCAGCGCGCCGAGCTTTCGCGTCACACGCTCGCCGCCGGAGGCGCCACCGGCGCGGCGGATGGGGAGGGTGGGGGTCCATTACATGAGCCCGGCAGCCGCGAGACGGCGCTCGTCGAGCGTGGTGCCGTCTTGCTGATTTGTGACGGGGCGTCCTACGAGCTGAAAGAGGGCGACTGCGTCACCTTCGA
The DNA here is from genome assembly GCA_035648675.1 of Solirubrobacteraceae bacterium. Classification (GTDB taxonomy): domain Bacteria; phylum Actinomycetota; class Thermoleophilia; order Solirubrobacterales; family Solirubrobacteraceae; genus Palsa-744. The sequence goes on along the minus strand of DASRKZ010000020.1, from coordinate 2,749 downwards.
CGCGGACCTGCCACACCACTTCGAGAATCCAACCGCTGCAGATGCCGCCTTTTTGGCTGTCGTCTCCGCGGGCTTGCGACGGAGCTAGACGACCCACGACGACGAGGATTGATGACCATGCCAAACACCCTGTTCGACAAGATCTGGGAGGCCCACGAGGTCGATGGAGGCCTGCTGTACATCGATCTGCACCTCGTCCACGAGGTCACCAGCCCACAGGCGTTCGACGGGCTGCGCCTAGCCGGGCGCACGGTGCGCCGGCCCGACCGGACGCTGGCTACGGCCGACCACAACACGCCGACCGACGGCACACCCGTGGCGGCGCGGATCAAGGACGAGCTTTCACGTGTGCAAGTGGAAACGCTGGAGCGCAACTGCGACGAGTTCGGTGTGCCCGTTTACTCGCTGGGGTCCGATCGCCAGGGCATCGTGCACGTGATCGGTCCCGAGTTGGGCGTCACCCAGCCGGGCATGACGATCGTCTGCGGCGATTCCCACACCTCCACCCACGGCGCGTTCGGCGCGCTGGCGTTCGGCATCGGCACGAGCGAGGTTGAGCACGTGCTCGCCACGCAATGCATGGTCCAGGGTAAGCCTCGTTCGATGCGCATTCGCTACGACGGCCAGCTCGGCTTCGGCGTGAGTGCCAAGGATCTGATCCTCGGCACGCTTGGTCAACTTGGCGTCGGCGGGATGACCGGCCACGTGGTCGAGTACGCCGGGCCCGCGATCGAGGCGCTCTCGATGGAGGGTCGGATGACCGTCTGCAACATGACGATCGAGGGCGGTGGCCGCGGTGGGATGATCGCGCCTGACGACACGACCTTCGCCTGGTTTGTCGATCAGGAGCGTCCGGGCGCGCCAAAGGGCGCTGAGCTGGAGGCCGCGATCGAGGGTTGGCGCGGACTGCATTCCGACGAGGGCGCCGCCTTCGACCGCGAGGTCGTCGTCGACGCCTCGGCGATCTCGCCGCAGGTGACCTGGGGTACGAACCCGGGGATGGTCCGGGCGGTCACCGAGCGCGTCCCCGCGCCCGCTGAGTTCGATAGTCCCGCCGACCGCGAGGCGGCCGAGCGCGCGCTCGAGTACATGGCGCTCGAGCCGGGCACGCCGATCGAGGAGATCGCGCTCGACCGCGTGTTCATCGGCTCCTGCACGAACTCGCGGATCGGCGACCTGCGCGCCGCCGCCGAGGTCGTGGCCGGGCGCAAGGTCGCCTCGAGCGTGAACGCGATGGTTGTGCCCGGCTCTCAGCAGGTCAAGGCCCAGGCCGAGGCCGAGGGGCTGGACCGGGTGTTCCGCGACGCCGGGTTCGACTGGCGCGTGGCCGGCTGCTCGATGTGCTTGGGAATGAACCCAGACATATTGCAGCCCGGAGAGCGCTGCGCGTCGACCTCGAACCGTAACTTCGAGGGACGGCAGGGCCGGGGAGGACGCACGCATCTGGTCTCTCCGCAGATGGCCGCCGCCGCTGCGATCGAGGGGCATTTCACCGACATCCGCAACTGGTCCTAGGAGGTAGCGCAATGGAGCCGATCAAAACCATCGCCGGCCGGGTCAGCCACCTGGACCGCTCAAACGTCGACACCGACCAGATCATGCCCAAGCAGTTTCTCAAGCGCGTCGAGCGCACGGGCTTCGGGCAGTTCCTGTTCTTTGACTGGGCGAAGGAGCCCGGTTGGGAGCTGCCGGCCAACCCGATCCTCGTCGCCGGGGAGAACTTTGGTTGCGGCTCCTCGCGCGAGCACGCGCCCTGGGGTTTGCAGGACTACGGCTTCCAGGCGATCGTGGCGCCGAGCTACGCGGACATCTTCTACTCGAACTGCACGAAGATCGGACTGTTGCCGGTCGTGCTGAGCGAAGAGGACTGCCAGGCGCTGGCACGGGTGGGGGAGGGGGAGATCGACCTCGACGCGCAGGAGGTCCGGTTTGGAGGCCCGCCCGCCCGCGAGGTCGCGTTCGAGATCGACCATGAGATCCGCCGGCGGCTGCTCGCGGGGCTTGACGACATCGGCGTGACGCTCGGCAACGAGCAGCGGGTCTCCGCCTACGAGGACGAGCGCGAGCGCACCGGACCAGTTACGACCGCACTGTGAGCGCGCATCGCATCGTCACACTCCCCGGCGACGGGATCGGCCCGGAGATCATGGCGCCCGCGCTGGAGGTGTTGGAAGCGGTGGGCGAGTTCGAGTTCGAGGAGCACCTGTTCGGGGGCGCCTCGATCGACGCGCACGGGACGGCGCTCACCGACGATGTGCTCGCGTCGTGTCGGCGCTCTGATGCGGTGCTGCTGGCGGCGGTGGGCGGTCCGAAGTGGGATACCACCGATCCCGACGCGCCGAGACCCGAGCAGGGACTGCTCGGGTTGAGGAAGGGGCTCGGCCTGTATGCGAACCTGCGCCCGGTGAAGCCGTTGCCGGCGCTATATGGGGCTTCGCCGCTGAAGCGCGAGCTGATCGAAGGCACCGATCTGCTCGTCGTGCGCGAGCTGACGGGGGGGATCTACTTCGGCGAGAAGACGCGCACCGCCGACTCGGCTTCGGACGTGTGTACGTATACGACCATGGAGATCGAGCGGATTGCGCGGACCGCGTTCGATGCGGCGCGGGCAAAGGTGACGAGCGTTGACAAGGCGAACGTGCTCGAGACCTCGCGGCTGTGGCGTGAGGTGGTTAGCGATTTACACTCGCGCGAGTATCCGCACATCCAACTCGAGCACGTACTGGTGGACAACGCCGCGATGCAGCTC
>DASRKZ010000019.1:0-15292 GCA_035648675.1 Solirubrobacteraceae bacterium | reverse complement strand
GCTCGACCCCGAGCAGATCCGCTCACTCTCCCGTCTCCCCTCCCGCGAAGTGCTCTACGGCCAGCTCGTCGGTGTCGTGGCCTCGCCCATCAGTGGGCTCGTCCGCACGCTCTCCGCGCTCGTCTCCGGGCTGGCGGTGGCGCTCGAGCAGGTGCGCGAGCAGAAGGAAAGCTCGACTTCAACTTCAACAACCCCGGAGGACTGACACATGGCTACAGCAACAAGCACAGATAAGTGGATCGAGGAGCTCAAGGGCATCTCGGTGCTCGAGCTCGCCGAGCGGATCAAGGCGCTCGAGGAGGAGTTCGGCGTATCGGCCGCGGCGATGGCCGCACCCGCCGCTGCGCCCGCGGGAGGCGGAGGCGATGCCGCCGCCGCGGAGGAAGAGAGCACCACGGCCGACGTGATCCTCACGGCCGCCGGCGACAAGAAGATCCAGGTGATCAAGGTCGTCCGCGCCGCCACCGGCCTCGGGCTGAAAGAGGCCAAGGCGCTCGTCGACGAGGCTCCGAAGCCCGTCAAGGAGGGCATCGAGAAGGAGGAGGCCGGCAAGCTCAAGCAGGAACTGGAAGAGGCCGGCGCCACCGTCGAGCTGAAGTAGCAAGGCCGCTGGAGTCGCACGCCGGATCGAGGGGCCCCGCCAAGGCGGGGCCCCTCGTCTTTATCTTCGGCTAACAAATGCGCCGATTTTCCGGTAAAGTGCCCGTCGCCGGCCAATAGTCGCAGCCGTCCAAGCAGCATGGCGCCGCGCCACATACGCGGGTCGTCGGGGACGGGGTCCGTGAGCGCTGGAAGCCCACTTGAGGGTACCGTGGGTCTGTGCTATCTTTGATGGTCGCGCTTCGGCGCCCTCCTCTGCCCGTCTCACGCCCTCCGAAGGAGTCGTTTCTTGGCTGCTGTTGATGCTCTCCGGACGCGCCGGACTTTCGCGCGTCTACCTAAGTCTGTCGACGTTCCCAACCTGATCGATATCCAGCGCCGCTCGTTCAAGTGGCTCACCGACCCGAAGACGGGTGGGCTGCGGGAGACGATCGATGACATCTCCCCGATCGAGGACTACACCGGCAACCTCGCCGTCCAGTTCGGCGAGTTCGTGTTCGACGAGCCCGTCGCCTCGCTCGAGCAGTGCCGCGAGAAGGACCTGACCTACGCCCGGCCGCTGACGGTGACCGTCGCGTTCATCAACCGCGAGACGGGAGAGATCCGCGAGCAGTCGGTGTTCATGGGCGACTTCCCGTGGATGACCGAGCGCGGGACGTTCGTGATCAACGGCACCGAGCGCGTCGTCGTCACCCAGCTCGTGCGCTCCCCCGGTGCCTACCTGATGGAGCCGAAGGACCGCGAGAAGCAGGTCTTCATCGCCAACCTGATGCCCGCCCGCGGCTCGTGGCTGGAGCTGGAGATCGACAAGAAGGGCAAGGTCTTCGTCCGGATCGACCGCAAGCGCAAGCTGCCGGTGACGGTCCTCCTGCGCGCGATGGGCTACGCGACCGATGAGGAGATCCTCAGGCTGTTCGAGAACTCGCTGTACATCCGCAACACGATCGAGTCCGACACCGAGGTCACCCGCACCGAAGAGGGCGCGCTCGTGGAGCTCTTCAAGAAGCAGCGGCCGGGCGAGCCGCCGAGCGTCGATAACGCCAAGGCGCTGCTCAATCAGCTGTTCTTCGACCCCAAGCGCTACGACCTCACGCGCGTCGGTCGCTACAAGCTCAACTCGCGCCTCGGTCTGGATGTCGACATCGACACCCGCACGCTCACGCACGACGACATCATCGCGCTGGTGCGCGAACTCGTCTCGCTGCCGAAGCGTCTCGGCATACCCGAGGACGGCGAGCTCGAGATCAAGGACTACGCGGCCGAGGCGATGAGCATGCCGCGCGAGCCGGTCGCCGACCACCTCGACGAGTACGAGCACTTCGGCAACCGCCGTCTGCGCACGGTCGGCGAGCTGATCCAGGAGGCCTTCCGCATCGGGCTCTACCGCATGGAGCGCGTCGTGCGCGAGCGTCTGACGACCGAGGACGCCGACACGATCACGCCGCAGACGATCATCAACATCCGGCCCGTGGTGGCGGCGCTGAAGGAGTTCTTCGGCTCCTCCCAGCTCTCCCAGTTCATGGACCAGACGAACTCACTCGCCGGGCTGACCCACCGTCGTCGCCTCTCGGCGCTCGGCGCCGGCGGTCTGACGCGCGAGCGCGCGCCGATCGAGGTGCGCGATGTGCACCCGACCCACTACGGCCGCATGTGCCCGATCGAGACCCCCGAGGGGCCGAACATCGGCCTGATCGGCTCGCTCTCCTCGTTCGCCGAGGTCTCCGAGTACGGCTTCGTGACCACCCCCTACCGCGTGGTCGAGGACGGCGTGCTGACCGACAAAGTCAGGCGTCTCGACGCCACCCAGGAAGAGGAGCTGGTGATCGCCCAGGCGAACACGCCGATCGATCCGAAGACCGGCAAGCTGAAGGGCACCGAGATCCTCTGCCGTACCCAGGCCGGCCAGTACGTGACGGTCGGCCCCAAGGACGTCGACCTCGTGGACGTCTCGCCCGAGCAGATCTGGTCGGTCGCCACGGCGATGATCCCGTTCCTCGAGCACGACGACGCCAACCGCGCGTTGATGGGCTCGAACATGCAGCGCCAGGCGGTGCCACTGCTGAAGGCCGACGCGCCGCTCGTCGGCACCGGCATGGAGCGCCGAGCGGCGCTCGACACGGGCGACGTGCTGCTGACGCGCAACGCCGGCACGATCGACTTCGTCGACGCCAACCAGATCGTGATCGAGACGACCGACGGCAAGAAGGACGAGTACGAGCTGCAGAAGTTCATGCGCTCCAACCAGGGCACGCTGATCCACCACAAGCCGCGTGTGAAAACCGGCCAGAAGCTGAAGGCGGGCGACGTGCTCGCCGACGGCTCTTCGACCGACAAGGGCGAGATGGCCCTCGGGAAGAACCTGATGGTGGCGTTCATGTCCTGGGAGGGCTACAACTTCGAGGACGCGATTATCCTCTCCAAGCGCCTGGTCAAGGACGACGAGCTCACCTCGATCCACATCGAGGAGTACGAGATCGATGCCCGCACGACCAAGCTCGGCGAGGAGGAGGTCACGCGTGACATCCCCAATCGCTCGGAGGAGTCGCTGCGCAACCTCGACGACCGCGGGATCGTGCGCGTCGGCGCGGAGGTGGCCTCGGGCGATCTGCTCGTGGGCAAGGTCACGCCGAAGGGCGAGACCGAGCTGACCGCCGAGGAGAAGCTGATCCGGGCGATCTTCAAGGAGAAGGCGCGCGAGGTGCGCGATACCTCGCTGAAGGTCCCCCACGGCGAGGGCGGTGTGGTGATCGACGTGATGACCTTCAGCCGCGACGCCGGCGACGACCTGCCGCCGGGCGTGAACGACCTCGTGCGCGTGTTCGTGGCCAAGAAGCGCAAGATCTCCGAGGGCGACAAGCTCGCGGGCCGCCACGGCAACAAGGGCGTGATCTCGAAGATCGTCGACGAGCAGGACATGCCGTTCCTGGAGGACGGCACTCCCGTCGACGTGATCCTCAACCCGCTGGGCGTCCCCTCGCGCATGAACGTCGGGCAGATCCTCGAGACCCATCTCGGTTGGGCGGCCGCGCAGGGCTGGTACGACGACGGCTCGGACGCCTACAAGGAAGCCCACGACGGCGCCGGCAACGGCGGGGCGACCTCGTCGGCCCGCGTGTACGTCTCGACGCCCGTGTTCGACGGCGCCACGGTGGCGGATGTCGACGAGGCGCTCGTGCGCTGGCAGGACGAGCACAAGGGCCGGATTCGGATGGACGTCGACAAGAGCCGTCGCCCGGGCGAGCAGGCCTCGGGCAAGATGACGCTCTTCAACGGCCGCTCCGGCGAGCCGTTCGAGGAACAGGTGACGGTCGGCTACATGTACATCCTCAAGCTCCTGCACCTCGTCGACGACAAGATCCACGCCCGCTCGACCGGTCCCTACTCGCTCGTCACCCAGCAGCCGCTGGGAGGTAAGGCGCAGTTCGGTGGACAGCGCTTCGGCGAGATGGAGGTCTGGGCGCTGGAGGCGTTCGGCGCCGCCTACACGCTGCAGGAGATGCTCACGATCAAGTCCGACGACACCGTCGGGCGCGTGAAGGCCTACGAGGCGATCGTCAAGGGCGAGAACATCGCCGAGCCTTCGATTCCGGAGTCCTTCAAGGTGCTGCTCAAGGAGATGCAGTCGCTGGCGCTCGACGTCAACGTGGTCTCCGAGGAAGGGCAGCGCACGGAGATGCGCGACGAAGACGACGATCTGCTGCGCGCCGCGGAGGAGCTCGGCATCGATTTGTCAGGCGTGCGTGCCCCGCCCGTCGATGCGCCCGCGGAGGAGCAGGAGGGCGGCGAGACCGTCGAGGCGACAGACGCCGCGACCGACGGCGTGGAGGAGCCGCTCGATGTTGAGGAGCTGCTCGAGGAGGTCGCCGCAGTCGGCGGCGACGACGCATTAGCTACTGACGAGACTCCGGAGGAGACACCGTGATCGATATCAACAACTTCGACGCAATCGAGATCTCACTCGCCTCCTCGAAGCAGATCCGCAGCTGGAGCTCGGGCGAGGTGATCAAGCCTGAGACGATCAACTACCGCACGCTGAAGCCTGAGAAGGACGGCCTGTTCTGCGAGCGCATCTTCGGTCCGACGAAGGACTGGGAGTGCTACTGCGGCAAGTACAAGCGGGTCCGCTACAAGGGCATCGTCTGCGAGCGCTGCGGCGTCGAGGTCACGCGCTCGAAGGTGCGCCGCGAGCGCATGGGCCACGTCGATCTGGCCGCGCCCGTGAGCCACATCTGGTTCTTCAAGGGCGTCCCCAGCCGCATCGGCTACCTGCTCGACATGGCGCCGAAGGAACTCGAGAAGGTTCTGTACTTCGCGGCGTCGATCATCACCTGGGTTGACGACGAGGCGCGCACCAAGGATCTCGACTCGCTCGAGAAGGAGGTCAACAAGGTCCTCGACGCCTACGCGGCCGAACGCGAGGAGCGAGTGCTGGAACTGCGCGAGTCGCTGAAGCGCCGGGAGAAGTACCTGCAGAACGGCAAACAGACTCACTTCTCAGACGAAGACCACCTGTGGGCGGACTCGCTCGACATCAACCTCGCGAAGATCTCCGAGGAGGAGCGCGAGAAGCTCGTCAAGGAGCTGCGTAAGGCGTTCGACGCCGACATCGCCGACACCGAGGCCTACATCGAGGACGGCGCCGAGCGGATGCGCAACGTTTGGGAGCTGTTCAAGACGATGGAGCCCAAGCAGATCGAGCACGACGAGACGACCTTCCGTGAGCTGAAGGAGCGCTTCGGCTCCTCCTACGGCTTCGGCGAGTACTTCCGTGGCGGGATGGGCGCCGAAGCCGTCCGCGACCTGCTTCAGCAGGTCGATCTCGAGGACGAACGCGTCGAGCTCGAGGATCAGGTGAAGACCGGCAAAGGCCAGAAGCAGGCTCGCGCGGTCAAGCGCCTGAAGGTCGTCAGCGCCTTCCTGCAATCGGGGAACAAGCCCGAAATGATGGTGCTCGACGCCGTGCCGGTGATCCCGCCGGAGCTGCGCCCGATGGTGCAGCTCGACGGTGGGCGCTTCGCCACCTCGGATCTCAACGACCTCTACCGTCGCGTGATCAACCGCAACAACCGCCTCAAGCGCCTACTCGACCTCGGCGCGCCCGAGATCATCGTCAACAACGAGAAGCGGATGCTCCAGGAGGCCGTCGACGCGCTGTTCGACAACGGCCGTCGCGGGCGCCCCGTCACCGGTCCCGGCAACCGTCCGTTGAAGTCGTTGAGCGACATGCTCAAGGGCAAGCAGGGACGCTTCCGCCAGAACCTGCTCGGCAAGCGCGTGGACTACTCCGGTCGCTCGGTGATCGTCGCCGGTCCCTACCTGAAGCTGCACCAGTGCGGGCTGCCGAAGATCATGGCGCTGGAGCTGTTCAAGCCGTTCATCATGGCCCGTCTGGTCGAGCGCAAGTCCGCGCAGAACATCAAGGCGGCCAAGAAGATGGTCGACTCGGGAATCGGCGAGGTGTGGGACGTGCTCGAGGAGGTCATCCACGAGCATCCCGTGCTGCTCAACCGCGCCCCGACGCTCCACCGCCTGGGTATCCAGGCGTTCGAGCCGCTGCTGGTCGAGGGCAAGGCGATCCAGGTTCACCCGCTGGTCTGTCACGCGTTCAACGCCGACTTCGACGGCGACCAGATGGCTGTCCATCTGCCGCTCTCGGCCGAGGCGCAGGCGGAGGCGAGGATCCTGATGCTCTCCTCCAACAACATCCTGTCCCCCGCGCACGGAGCGCCGCTGGCGACCCCGACGCAGGACATGATCCTGGGCGCCTACTACCTGACCTACGGCCCGGAGGCCGAGGAGCTGGCGAAGATCGACCGTGCGACCTACGAGCCGCGCCCGCACGTGTTCCGTACCGCGCAGGAGGCCGAGCTCTCCTACGAGGGCGGCGTGGTGAAGCTGCACGACATCGCCGAGTTCCGTCCGTTCGGGCGCGAGGGTGGGCACGTGCTCACGACGATCGGGCGGATCATCTACAACGACCGCATCGAGCGGGCGCTGGCGGAGGCGCTCGGAGACGAGTTCGACGCCACCAAGTACACGTTCGTCAATCAGTCGATGAAGAAGCGCGACACCACCCGTCTGATCGACGCTTTGGTCCAGACCTATGGCGCCACGACGATCTCGCTGGTGCTCGACGCGTTCAAGGATCTCGGCTTCAAGTACGCCACGCAGGCGGGCATCACGATCTCCAAGAACGACGTCGTGATCCCGCCCGAGAAGCAGGACATCCTCGACAAGTACGACAAGCTCGTGGGAGCGATCACCGACCAGTACGACGACGGCCTGATCACCCAGGAGGAGCGTCACGAGGCCGTGGTCGAGAAGTGGAACGCGGCGACCGACGAGGTGGCGGAGGCGATGATCGAAAACCTCGACGTCCTGAACCCGATCTTCATGATGGCCAACTCGGGCGCGCGTGGCTCGTTCAAGCAGATTCGCCAGCTGGCGGGGATGCGCGGGCTGATGGCCAACCCGAAGGGCGAAATCATCGAGCGCCCGATCAAGGCCAACTTCATGGAGGGCCTGTCGGTGCTCGAGTACTTCATCTCCACGCACGGCGCGCGAAAGGGCCTGGCCGACACGGCGCTGCGGACCGCCGACTCGGGCTATCTGACCAGGCGTCTGGTCGACGTGGCCCAGGACGTGATCATCCGCGAGCCCGACTGTGGTGCGGAGGAGTACATCGAGATGACCGTCTTCAAGGCGGGCGGCGACCGGAACGACGATCTCGTCGGGCGGATCGCGGCTCTGCCGGTCACGACCAAGCGTGGGCGGATGCTCGCCGAGCAGGGTGCTGAGATCGGCCGCGCGGAGTTCGCCGAAATAGTGGAGGCGTTCAAAGACGACCACGAGAAGGGCTCGAACGTCGTCGTGCCGGTGCGCTCGGTGCTCAAGTGCCGCGCTGCCAGCGGCGTATGCCAGGCCTGTTACGGCCGGGCGATGGCAACGGGCGCGCTCGCGCAGATCGGCGACGCGGTGGGCATCATCGCGGCCCAGTCGATCGGCGAGCCGGGCACGCAGCTGACGATGCGTACGTTCCACACGGGTGGTGTCGCCGGGGCGGACATCACGCACGGCCTGCCGCGCGTGGTTGAGCTGTTCGAGGCGCGCAAACCAAAAGGCCTGGCGAAAATCGCCGAGCAGGACGGCGTCGTCTCGATCGAGGAGACGGACAAAGCCCTGACGGTCCTCATCACCGACGAGGCCGGCGAGGAGCATCGCCACGCCTTCCCGCGGCGCACACGGCTGTTCGTCGCGGCGAACGAGAAGATCACCGCCGGCAGGCAGCTCAACGAGGGCTCGGTCTATCCGCACGAGCTGCTCGCGATCCGCGGACGCACCGAGACCGAGCAGTACCTGGTGAAGGAGGTCCAGGAGGTCTACAAGTCCCAGGGCGTGGACATCAACGACAAGCACATCGAGCTGATCGTGCGCCAGATGCTGAAGAAGGTGCGGGTCGACCAGAAGGGCGACACCGACTACCTGCCGGGCCAGTTCGTGGACCGCTTCGATTTTGCGAAGATCAACGACGAGGTGATTGCGAAGGACGGCGAAGCCGCCCAGTTCGAGGACATCATCCTCGGCATCACGAAGGCGTCGCTGAACACCGACTCGTTCCTGTCGGCGGCCTCTTTCCAGGAGACCACGAAGGTCCTCACCGACGCGGCCCTGGAGGGTAAGACCGACCGCCTGAACGGGCTCAAGGAGAACGTGATCATCGGCAAGCTGATCCCGGCGGCGACCGGGCTGAAGCGCTACCGGCGGATTGAGATCGAACCGTCGCAGCCGCTACCCCGTGCGATCGACGATGTCGGCCTGCTCGACCAGGACGAGATCGCCGCCGAGCTGGGATTGTCCGGCGGCGGGGGCCTCAACGGCGGCTACGGGCAGGAGTTCGACGCGGATCTGGCCTCGCTCGAGCGGATCGGCGCGGGCGGCACCGACCCGGGCTTCGTCGAGGAGCTGGCCGACCTCGAGGTTCCGGAGGAGCCCTCCGGTAAGTAGGTCCTCAGGCGGGGCCGGGCATTGCCCGGCCCCAGTCCAGGAGGCGAGGCAGGCGTCGTTGAACGCGTCGTCGATCCACGCCGGGGGCCGCGAGCCCGCGTGGGCGTCGATCGGCGACGGAGGGCTCTTTAGCTCGCATACAGGTTGGTCCAGGTAATCTGCCTGGATCGACTGCGGCAAGTAAAGCACCGCGCCGGCCCTGCCGATGGAGCCTCGCTGAAGCGGGGCGAGCAGTCCGAGACTCCTCCGAGCACGCCCCGTCCTCCGAGCCCTCCCCGCAACCAGTCGTCGAGACCCTAGCTTCCAGATGAAACAGCCCACCAGCCAAATCGCCCACCGCACGAACGGACTCCTCCAGCGATGAAACTCGAGCTGGGCATCCTCTTGGCGCTCGCGTGCGCGTTCGTGGCCAATCTGGGTTTCTTCTACAAGTACAGGGGCGCCAACACGGTGGCGAAGGTCGAGGTGAGCCATCCGCTGCGCAGCGTCAGGGCGCTGTTCTCCTCGGGCTGGTTCACGCTCGGCATGATCGTCGCGACCGCCAGCTGGGGGTTGCATGTGGTCGCGCTGGCGCTGGCGCCGATGTCGATGATCCAGGTGTCGCTCGCCGCCGGCATGGTCTTCATCGCGGTGATGGCCGATCGCCTGTTCGGCTTCGACGTCGGCTCTCGTCAGTGGGTGGGCCTGTCGCTGACCGCGATCGGGCTGGTGATGCTCGGGCTGACGCTGCCGGCGATGCACGGCGCGCACTCGCAGTTCTCCCAGGCGGCGATGATCTCGTTCGAGGCTGGCCTGTTCGGGCTCGGCGGCCTGCTGATCATGGGGCCGCGGATGGGCGGCCCGGTCGAGCATCACGGCGTGATGCTGGGGGCCGCGGCGGGGATCTTGTTCGGGGTCTCCGATACCGCGATCAAGGCACTCACGGGCATCACCCACGCTCATGGTGTGGTTGGGCTGGTGCTGAGCCCATGGTTGCTGGTGGCGGTGATCGCCTCGATCGTGGCGTTCTATGCGTCCGCACGGGGCTTGCAGGACGGCGAGGCCGTCCCGGTGATCGCCGTGACGGGTACGGCGGCGAACATCGCCGGGATCGCCGGGGGGATCGTGGTGTTCGGCGATCCGATGGCGGCGAGCCCGCTCGGGGTGGTGCTGCAGGCCACCGCGTTCGTGCTTGTGGTGGTCGCCGCCGCGCTGATGCCCGCGCCTGTGCGCTCGGCCGGCGTGGCCGCGCAGGCCTAGCGCTGCTACCATCCCCGGCCGAATGCCAACAACCTCTCAGCTCGTGCGCAAGGGCCGCGTCACTCCCAAGAAGAAGCTCGCCACTCCGGGCTTGAAGTCGGGGAAAGGGCGCAAGAAGAAGACCGCCGCGCCACAGCGACGGGGGGTGTGCACGCGCGTGTATACGACCACACCGAAGAAGCCTAACTCCGCGCTGCGGAAGGTCGCGCGTGTGAGGATCTCGGGCTCGATCGAGGTGACCGCCTACATCCCGGGCGAGGGCCACAACTTGCAGGAGCACTCCGTGGTGCTGGTACGCGGAGGCCGCGTGAAGGACCTGCCGGGCGTCCGCTACAAGGTCGTGCGCGGGACGCTCGACGCGGCCGGTGTGAGCGATCGCAAGAAGGCGCGCTCGCAGTACGGCGTGAAGAAAAAATAGCCGATGCCTCGTCGCGCACCCGCCCAGATTCGCCCAGTCGAGGCGGACCCCATTCATCGCTCCAAGCTGGTCCAGCAGGTCATCAACAAGGTGATGCTCGACGGCAAGAAGTCGACGGCCGAGCGGATCGTCTACGACGCGCTGGCGCTGCTCGCGGAGCGCGGCGAGAAGGATCCGGTGGAGATGCTGGAGGCCTCGATCAAAGCCCTCACGCCGACGCTCGAGGTCAAATCGAGACGCGTCGGCGGAGCCACCTATCAGGTCCCCGTAGAGGTTGCCCCGCGCCGCGCGCGGACTCTCGCGGTGCGCTGGCTGGTCGAGTTCGCTCGCAACCGGCGCGAGAAGACGATGGCCCAGCGCCTGGCGAACGAGCTGAGCGACGCGCAGTCCCAGCAGGGCGGGGCGTATAAGCGCAAGGACGACATCTACCGCATGGCCCAGGCCAACAAGGCCTTCGCCCACTACCGCTGGTAGCGGCCCGATGGCCGGCGCCATACGGCGTCCTCGATCGCTCGTGTGCGTAGCACACTTCGCTCACTGCGTCCTTGTCTGGCTTGGCCCTCGGCCCGCTACTTGGTGGGCGGATACACCGAGGTCCGATCGGTACATCACGCGGGCGGGAGGGCGTCAATCCTTGCCTCGCTTGGTCCTCGAACCGCTCACTCGTAGAGGAGAACCCGCGCATGCGCGGGTTCTCAGAGCGGCGCATGCGCCGCTCTGAGGCAGCGCCACATGTGGCGCTGCCTGGGCCGCACATGTGCGGCCCGCCGGTCGGCGCATGCGCCGACCGGAACACCATGCAGGCCGAGGGGTTGAAGAACGATCCTTCGGTACCTAAACTTTCGGTACCGAATGTCTTCCTCTTCAACAGCGTCTGATCCCGGCTTTCACCCGGAGGCCTCCGATCGGATAGAGCCCTACGTCTGGAAGATCGCCGGCGTGGTGATCCTCGGGATGATCATGTCGATCCTCGACACGACGATCGTCAACGTGGCGCTGCGCACGCTCGGGCACGACCTGCACAGCTCGCTCGCCCAGATCCAGTGGGTGATCACCGGCTATCTGCTGTCGCTGGCCGCCGTGATCCCGCTCACGGGCTGGGCCGCCCGGCGCTTTGGGGCCAAGCGCGTGTACCTGGTCTCGCTCGTCCTGTTTACCGTCGGCTCGGCGCTGTGCGCGGTGGCCAGTAGCACCACCGAGCTCGTGCTGTTCCGCGTGCTGCAGGGAGCGGGCGGCGGGATGATCATGCCGATCGCTCAGCTGATCATGGCTCAGGTCGCCGGTCCCAAGCGGATGGGTCGCGTGATGGGCATCGTCGCGATGCCCGCGATGCTCGGTCCGATCCTCGGGCCGGTGGTGGGCGGGACGATCCTGCAGAGCCTGCACTGGTCGTGGATCTTTCTCGTCAACGTTCCGATCGGCTTCGTCGCGTTCATCCTCGGCTGGCGGATGCTCCCCCAGACCGAATCCGGCGAGGCCGGGCGCCTCGATGTCCTCGGTTTGGCGCTGCTCTCGACGGCGTCGACCGCCGTCGTCTATGGCCTCGCTCAGCTCGGCACCCACAACACCAGCCTGACGGCGCCGATCGTCGTCCTGCCGATCATCGCGGCTCTGCTGCTCACAGGCGTCTTCTGCTGGCACGCGCTGCGCGTGGAGCGCCCGCTGCTCGATATCCGGCTGTATAAGAACCGGATCTTCGCGGCCGCGTCGTTCACGACCTTCGCGCTCGGCGCTGCCCTGTTCGGGGCGATGATCCTCGTGCCCCTCTACTACCAGGAAGTCCGCCACGAGAGCCTGATCGCGACTGGGCTGCTGGTCGGACCGCAGGGTCTTGGAATGCTGGTCGCGATGCCGGTGGCCGGGCGCCTGACCGATCGCTTCGGCGGCGGCCGCGTGGCCCTGGGCGGCGTCTCGGTTCTGTGCCTGAGCACGATTCCGTTGGCGTTCATCGGCGCGGGCACCTCGATCGCCGGCATATCCATGGTGCTGCTCGTAAGGGGCGTGGGCATCGGCTTCTCGTTCATGCCCGCGATGACCACCGCGTTCGCCTCGCTTCGGCCCGATCAGCTCTCCGACGCGACGCCGCAGTTGAATGTCCTGCAGCGCATCGGCGGGGCGATCGGGACGGCGGTGCTGGCGGTGGTGCTGCAGCGCGCGAGCGGCCACGCGCCTTCGGTCACACACCTCGCGCACGCGTTCAACACCGCCTACTGGTGGTCGTTCGCAACCGCCGCGCTCGGGCTGATCCCCTGCGTCGTGCTGTTGCGCGCCGAGAACCCGCGCGCGTTGGACGATCTTCGATCGGTCAGTCGTGACGCGGCCAACGCCGAGGCGGCAATCGAGCCGCTGGGCGCATGAGTACGCTCGCACCCAAGCCGAGCCAAGAGACGCCCGCTGAGCAGTGGACGGACGAGCTGACCGCGTTGGGCATGGCCTTCCGCCGGGTGTTTCGCACGCTCAGCCGTCTGCGCGGGCGAGACACGCACCTCGGTGGATCGGAGCTGAGCCATGCCCAGTTCGAGCTGTTGATCGAGCTCGACGAGCGCGGCGAGCTGCCGGCCGGGGAGCTGGCGCTCGCCGCCCGCCTGGCGCCGGGAACGGTCACGCAGATGCTCGACCATCTCGCCGACTGCGGTCATGTCGAACGGGTTCGCTCCGAGACCGACCGGCGAGTGGTGGTGTCCCGCCTCACCGCCGAGGGCCGGGGCAAGATCGCGGCCAAGCGGATCGCCTGGCAGAGTCGCTGGGAGGAGGCCCTCGCAGGAGTGGAGACAGAGGACCTGCGCGCCGCCACCCGGGTGCTCGAGCGTCTCGGCGCCGTGTTCGAGGATACGCCGCCGGTAGAGGGCTGTGAGGCCCCCGGACAGCGTTAGCGTTCGGGCCCCGAGGCCCAGGTGTGCGGGTCAAATGCCCGGTTTGCTCTGCTATAGTCGGCGACGCCCTGCGGATGGCGCAGTCGTGCGAGCATGTCTCTCGCGGGGTCCCAAACCAGATGGAGATCTCGAGCAGATAGCGACGCGAACCGGTCCAGATAAGACCAGTAGCGCGCGTGGGCCCGAGGGGCCCATTTTTTTGCTTGAAAACAGCTAGTCGCAGTTCCAGCCGCTTCACCCCGGCCCGAGACACCACACGACCATCCCCACCTTTAGCCATGCCACGTAAGTTCACCCTCCAGAACACCCGAAACATCGGGATCATGGCGCACATCGACGCCGGTAAGACGACGACGACTGAGCGCATCCTGTACTACACCGGGCGCACCTACAAGATCGGTGAGGTGCACGAGGGCGCGGCGGTGATGGACTGGATGGAGCAGGAGCAGGAGCGCGGCATCACGATCACCTCCGCCGCGACCACCGCCGAGTGGGACGGACACCGGATCAACATCATCGACACGCCCGGCCACGTCGATTTCACCGTCGAGGTCGAGCGCTCGCTGCGCGTGCTCGACGGGGCGATCGCCCTGTTCGACTCGGTCGCCGGCGTCGAGCCGCAGTCGGAGACGGTCTGGCGCCAGGCCGACAAGTACCACGTGCCGCGGATCGCCTACATCAACAAGATGGACCGCATCGGCGCCGACTTCGAGAAGGGCGTGCAGACGATGATCGACCGTCTCGGCGCCAATCCGGTGCCGATCCAGCTGCCGATCGGGGCCGAGGGCGACTTCCTCGGCGTCGTCGACCTCGTGGCGATGAAGGCGATCGTCTACAAGGACGAGATGGGCAAGGAACAGGAAGAGCTCGAGATCCCCGAGCACCTCGTCGAAGCGGCGGGCGCCGCGCGCGAACATCTGCTCGAGGAGGTCTCCCACTACGACGACGCGCTGCTCGAGCTGCTGCTCGAGGAGGCCGAGGTGCCAGAGGCGATTCTCAAGAACGCGATCCGCGTGGCGACGCTCTCGACCAAACTGACCCCGGTGCTGTGCGGCTCGTCGTTCAAGAACAAAGGCGTGCAGCCCCTGCTCGATGCCGTGGTCGACTACCTACCCTCACCGCTCGATGTGCCGCCGGTGCTCGGCACCGAACTGATCAGGGGCGAGGAGGAGGAGCGTCAGGTGGAGCGCCACGCCGACGACTCCGAGCCGTTCGCCGCGCTCGCCTTCAAGATCGCAGCCGACCCCTACGTCGGCAAGCTCACATACTTCCGCGTCTACTCGGGCCATCTCGAGGCCGGCGCCAAGATTCTCAACGTCGGCAGTGGACGCACCGAGCGGATCGGGCGGATCCTGATGATGCACGCCAACGAGCGCGAGGAGGTCACCGAGGTCTTCGCGGGCGACATCGCCGCGGCGGTCGGCATCAAGCAGGTCATCACCGGTGACACCCTCGCAACCCCCGAGCACCCGATCCACCTCGAGAACATCGTCTTCCCCGAGCCCGTCATCAAGGTCGCGGTCGAGCCCAAGACGAAGGTCGATCAGGAGAAGATGTCGATCGCGCTCGGCCGCCTGGCCGAGGAGGACCCGACCTTCCAGGTGCGCACCAACGAGGAGACCGGCCAGACCGAGATCTCGGGCATGGGCGAGCTGCACCTCGAGGTGCTCGTCGATCGCATGAAGCGGGAGTTCGGCGTCGAGGCGAACGTCGGGCGCCCGCAGGTCTCCTATCGCGAGACGGTGCGGGGGACGGTCGAGAAGATCGAAGGCAAGTTCGTGCGCCAGACCGGCGGCTCGGGCCAGTTTGGGGTCGTCTACATCAACCTCGAGCCCGCGCCGGGTGAGGGCTTTGAGTTCATCAACAAAATCAAGGGTGGAAACATCCCCTCCGAGTACATTCCGGCGGTCAAGAAGGGCGTCGAAGAGGCGCTTGAGAACGGCGTCAAGGCCGGCTATCCAATGGTCGACATGCGCGTCACGCTCGTCGACGGCAAGTACCACGACGTGGACTCCTCGGAGATTGCCTTCAAGGTCGCGGGCTCGATCGCCTTCAAGGAGGCCGCCCGCCGCGCCAAGCCGGTGCTGCTGGAGCCGATCTTCGCGGTCGAGGTCGTCACGCCTGAGGATTTCCTGGGTGAGGTGATCGGCGATCTGAG
>DASRKZ010000018.1:0-18874 GCA_035648675.1 Solirubrobacteraceae bacterium | reverse complement strand
TGCGGTCGGTGTTCCCGAATGATCCGCAGTTGCCGTTCGGTGAACTGGTGTTCAAGTTCGAGGAAGGTCCGCGCACGTCGCTGGCGAACCCGCAGACCTGCGGAGCGTTCACGACCTCGAGCGTGCTTGAACCGTGGAGCGCGCCGTTCTCGGCGAGCGCGACCTCGGAATCCCTGTTCAACGTCGATTGGGACGGTCATGGCGGGGCGTGCCCGGCGGGGATGCCGTTCAGCCCGTCCTTTACGGCGGGCACGGCGAGTTCGGCGGCGGGCGCCTATAGCCCGCTGATGCTCGAATTCTCTCGTCAGGATCGCGAACAGGATCTCTCGAGGATCACGGTGCATACCCCTGTGGGGATGCTCGGGAACCTCTCCAATGTCCCGCTGTGTGGGGAACCCCAGGCAAGTCAGGGTGCGTGTGGCGAAGCGAGTCTTATCGGGAGTACGAGCGCTGTGGTGGGCCCGGGGGAAGACCCGTTTACGATCACGGGTGGCCGGGTGTATCTCACGGGGCCGTATAAGGGATCCCCGTTTGGTCTCTCGATCGTGGTTCCCGCGAATGCCGGCCCGTTCCATTTGGGGAATGTGGTGGTGCGGGCGAGTGTCGCGGTCGATCCGCATACGGCTGCGTTGACGGTCACGACCGATGCGTTGCCGCAGGTCGTGGACAGTGTCCCGATCAGGTTGCGGAAGGTCGTCGTCGATGTGGATCGTCCGGGGTTCATCTTCAATGCGACGGACTGCACGACGAGGAGGGTCGAAGCGTCGATCTCGGGTCTGGAAGGTTTTACGGGCACGCATGGCTTGAGCGCGTTGGTGGCGAGCTCGTATACGGCGAATGGTTGTGCGGGCTTGGCGTTCAAGCCGAAGTTCGCGGTCTCTACGTCGGGGAAGACGTCCCGTGCGAAGGGCGCGAGTCTCGCGGTGAAGCTGACCTATCCCACGGGTGCGGGGTACGCGAACATCGCCAAGGTCAAGGTCGATCTCCCCAAACAGCTCCCCTCAAGGCTCACGACGCTGCAGAAGGCGTGTACGGCCGCGGTATTTGACGCGAACCCGGCGGGCTGCCCCAAAGAATCAGTGGTCGGGATGGCGAAGGCGACCACCCCGATCCTGCCCGTGCCGCTGATGGGCCCGGCGTACTTCGTCTCCCACGGCGGCGAAGCGTTCCCCAGCCTGATCGTGGTGTTGCAGGGTTACGGCGTCACCGTCGACCTCGTCGGTACGACGTTCATCAGCAAGGCCGGGATCACCAGCTCCACGTTCGAGGCCGTCCCCGACGTCCCCGTCAGCACCTTCGAACTGACGCTCCCCGAGGGCAAGTTCTCAGCCCTCGCGGCGAACGGGAACCTCTGCACCTCAAAGCTCGCGATGCCGACAGCGTTCGTAGGGCAGAACGGCAAGGAAATCCACGACTCCACAAAGATCACAGTCGCGGGTTGTGCGAAGGCGAAGAAGCTCACGCGGGCACAGCAGCTCGGGAAAGCAATGAAGGCGTGCAAGAAGAAGGCCAAGGGCAAGCGCATAACGTGCGAAAAGCAGGCTCGCAAGAAATACAGCCCCTTGAAGAAGGCGAAGAAGAAGGGCAAGAAGTAGAAGCGGTTTTGTCAGTGAGCGTCGTCGCCGAGACCCGGATGAGTGAGCTGCAGCGCGCGCGGCTGCTCACGGCGGCGGCCGAGGTTGTCGCCGAGGTGGGCTATCGCGGGATGTCCACGGCGCGGGTCTCGGCCCGGGCGGGTGTGTCGCGGAAGACGTTCTACGACCTCTTCACCGACCGCGAAGACTGCTTCCTCGCGGCCTTCGATGACACGGTCAGCCGGATCGCGGCGGTCGCCACCCCGGCATATGATCGTGAGGAACGCTGGCGGGAGGGGGTCAGGGCCGGGCTGTCGAGCGTGCTTCAGTTCATCGGGGATGAGCCTGTGTCGGGGGCGCTCGTGGTCATCGACGCGCTCGGCGCCGGGCCCAGAGTCCTCGAGCGCCGCGCGCAATGGCTCGCAACTCTCAGCCACATCATCGATCGGGGACGCTCAGAAGTGAAAGCGGGCGACGGACCACCACCGCTCACCGCCGAGGGTGTCGTCGGCGGTGCCTTCAACGTCCTCCACGCGCGGATGATCGAACGGGACGGCCGACCGTCCCTCGAGCTCCTCAACCCACTGATGGCGATCATCGTCCTGCCGTATCTCGGGCAGGCCGCCGCGGCCGAGGAGCTCCAGCGCACGACAGTCAAAACACGCCGTCCCGCGACTCCACCCGTATCCTCTCCGCTCGACGAGCTCGACACACGCATCACCTACCGCACGCTCCGCGTCCTCGACGCCCTCGCCGCACTCCCCGGCGGGAGTAACCGCGAGATCGCCGACCACGCCGGGGTCTCCGACGCCGGGCAGATCTCAAAGCTCCTCGCGCGGCTGGAGAAACACGGGCTGATTCACAACAGCGGGCGGGGGCAGGCCAAGGGAGAGCGCAACGTTTGGGGGCTCACCGCCAGAGGGGCGGAGGTCGAGGAGGTGACGGGGGCTCAGGCGGGGCACTGAGCCGCACCGAGCTTCACGGCGCTCAGTCCTCCCCGAGCCGCCGCAGATCCTCCAGGTCCTGCGGGCGCCCCGCCGCGCGCTTCATCGCGCGCAGGTGCTCGAGTCCGCAGACACGCACTGAAACGCCTTCGACGACGCCGGCGAGTGCTCCTCGGTCGAGCTCGGCGTATAGATCGTCAGTGTCGATTCCGCTGGCCCATTGAAAGACGTCCAAATCGCCGAGATCGGTCACCAGTCGAAAGTTGCCTCCCTGCGCAAGATCCTCCACACGTGTCGCTGACATCGGAAGCTCGGTTTGATCGAAGTCACCGACTTCGGCGTCAACTGCCTTCGCATCCACGAGGGCCGCAGCCAGCCGTGTGAGGTTCTCCGGTGACGGACTCGGAACGATGTCGAGATCCTTCGACGGACGCACATGTCCGTGTGCACCGACGGCGAGTCCTCCGATTACGATGTAGTCGACGCCGTGCGCTTCCAGATGTTTCAGCAGCGGAACAGGATCAAGCGCGGCGGGCATCTCTGAATGCCTCCGCGAAGCGATTAGCGAATCTCGTCTGTGCGACGACATCTTCCAAGTTCGCGCTCACCCCACGGGCGCGGTCGCGCTGAACCCTGATTTTCGTGACCCGCTCGTTGCGCGCGATCTCCTCCGCCGTCCACGGCCCTTTCGGCCTGGCCTTTGGCTTGACTTTCGGCTTCGCTGCCATAGCCGGATTGTAGATGCTCGCCAGGCCGCCGGGTGATTTGAGCCGACGCGTGTCCCGTTTCGACCCTGTCGGCGAGCTTTCTCGGCGCCGCCGCGATCGGGCGTGGCGCGCCGGCTTGGGCGCGCCGGGTCCTCAAACGATACGAACACGCGTTCCGTCCGAGGCGATCTCTAGCTTTCTCAATCCATCTTCGACAGGAGGAGTAAGCCATGCCCGTGACCGACCAGGAGAAGGCAGCCAAGGCGCGCGACGCCGCCCTTCAGGGAGCCCTCACGCAGATCGAGCGTGAGTTCGGCAAGGGCACGGTCATGCGCATGGGCGACGAGGGCGCCCAGGTGCGCTGTGACGCGATCCCCACGGGTGCGCTCTCGCTCGACCTCGCGCTCGGCATCGGGGGAGTGCCCCGCGGGCGCATCGTCGAGGTCTTCGGCCCGGAGTCATCCGGTAAGACGACGCTGATCTACCACGTGCTCGCCGAGGCTCAGAAGCTCGGCGGTGTCTGCGCCTTCATCGATGCCGAGCACGCGATGGACCCGCTCTACGCCAAGGAGATCGGCGTCGACATCGATGAGCTGCTCGTCTCTCAGCCCGACTACGGCGAGCAGGCGCTGGAGGTCGCCGACATGCTCGTGCGCTCCGGCGCGGTCGACGTGGTCGCGATCGACTCGGTCGCCGCGCTCACCCCGCGCGTCGAGCTCGAGGGGCAGATGGGCGACCAGACCGTCGGCGCGCAGGCGCGGATGATGTCCCAGGCGATGCGCAAGCTCGCCGGGAACCTCAACCGCACGCAGACGCTCTGCATCCTCACCAACCAGATCCGCGAAAAGGTCGGCGTCATGTTCGGCTCGCCCGAGACCCAGCCGGGCGGGCGCGCGCTGAAGTTCTACGCCTCCCAGCGCCTGGACATCCGGCGCATCGAGACGCTCAAGGACGGCACCGAGGCGGTCGGCAACCGCGTGCGCGTGAAGGTCGTCAAGAACAAGGTCGCCGCCCCCTTCCGCCAGGCCGAGTTCGACATCGAGTACGGCAAGGGCATCTCGACCACCGGCTGCCTGATCGACCTCGGGCTGGAGCACAACATCGTCTCCAAGTCCGGCTCGTTCTTCTCCTACGGCAACGACCGCCTCGGCCAGGGCCGCGGCAACTCCAAGGCATATCTGGACGAGCACCCGGCGATGGCGAAGGAGATCGAGGACAAGATCTACGCCGCGCTTGGCCTCGGCACGACCGGGTCGGCGCCGCAGGACCTGGTCACGCCAATCACCCATTCGGGTACACCCAATGGGGCGCACCCTGACGGGCACGCCCTAAAGGGTGCAGGCAGGCAGGCAGGTGAGCGCGACAAGGACGCTCCGGTCCCCGTCAGCGAACCGGCGGTCGCCGCAGCCTGAGCCGCGCTTCATAGCCAGGTGGCGCGTCCCCACAGCTACCCTGTGGGGACGATGAAGCGCTATCACCTGACGACGTTCGGCTGCCAGATGAACGAGCACGACTCCGAGCGGATGAAGGGGATGCTCGAGTCGCTCGGCTACTCCGAGGCGCCCGAGCGCTGTGAGGCCGATCTGATCCTGTTCAACACCTGCTCGATCCGCGAGACGGCCGACAGTCGCTTCGTCGCGCACCTCGGCGAGGCCAAACGCCTCAAGCGCGAGCAGCCCGAGCGGATCGTCGGCGTCGGCGGCTGTTGGGCGCAGTCGCTCAAGGAGGAGGTATTCGAGCGCTTCCCCTTCGTCGACGTCGCCTTCGGCCCCGGGCAGGTGCACAAGCTCGCCGAGTTCCTCACCAGCGACTCGCTCACCGCCCAGGGCTACTTCGAGTTCGAGGGCTTCACCGGCCACCTACCCGCGCGGCGCACGCGCCCCTTCCAGGGGTGGCTGCAGATCTCGGTCGGCTGCAATTGCGCCTGCTCGTACTGCATCGTCCCCTCCACACGCGGGCGTGAGGTCAGCCGCCCGGCAGGCGAGCTCGTCGCCGAGGTCCAGGCAATGGCCGCCGACGGCGTCCGCGAGGTCACGCTGCTCGGTCAGAACGTCAACTCCTACGGGCGCGACCTACGGGCCGGCGGGCATCCTCCGTCGAGCTTCGCCGAGCTCCTCAGGCTCGTCGACGAGATCGAGGGTATCGATCGGATCCGCTACACCAGCCCCCACCCGAAGGACATGCGCGAGGATGTCATCCGTGCCCACGCCGAGCTCGCCGGCGTCTGCGAGCACATCCACCTACCGCTCCAGTCCGGCTCCTCGCGGCTCCTCAAGGCGATGCGCCGCACCTACGACCGCGGGCGCTACCTCGACCGCGTCGCCCTGATCCGCGAGCACGTCCCCGACGCCTCGCTCACGACCGACATCATCGTCGGCTTCCCCGGCGAGACCGAGGCCGACTTCACCGAGACGCTCGAAGTGGCGGAGCAGGTCGGCTACGACAGCGCCTTCACCTTCCTCTTCTCGCCCCGCCGCGGAACCTCGGCCGCCGAGCTCACCGACGGCCTCGTTCCCCACCCGGTCAAGGTGGAGCGCATGGAGCGCCTGCTCGAGGTGGTTCAGCGTCGCGCCCGCGAGCGCGCCCAGCGGTTCGTCGGGCGCACCCTCGACGTGCTCGTCGAAGGGCCCTCCCGCACCGACCCCGAGCGCCTGCGCGGGCGCACCCGTCACAACAAGGCCGTCAACTTCACCGGCCTCGCCTCGCCCGGTGAGCTCACCGACGTGCAGATCGCCGCCGCCACCAGCCAGACGCTCTCCGGGGAAGAGCGCCTACTGGCACGGACGGCTGGTTGAGGATCTTCCGCGCCGCGCGAGGCGCTTCCCCGCGGCGCGGCTCGAACCTCTGCTGTCCTACTGGGCGGTCGCCCCGGCTGCGCTACCCGGGTAGCTCGCGCCCGAGTTAGACCCTGATTCCGAGCCGGAGCCGGAGCCGGAGCTTCCGCTCGAGCCAGAGCCCATGTTCGGGCAATGTTTCCCCGACGCCCCTCCTTTCGGCGGCGTCCCCGTTTTCGCCCCCGGAGCGGGGGTCGACGGGCTGGGGGTCGTGGGCGTGGTCGTCGTCGGGGTGGTGGACTGCGTCGTCGTCGCTCCGGTGCTCGTCGAGCTCGGCGCGGCGGCTGCCCCGGCGATGCCGGAGACGGCGCCGCCGGCGGCAAGCGCGCCCGCCACCATCGTTGCGCCCAGCAGTCTCGATGTATTCATGCGATCGAACCTCCTTGAATAGTTCGGGTGGTTGTGTCGACCGATGGTCCCTCCCCTCGCTAAGGCGACCCCAAGCGGGGTGTAAGGGTTGGCATAGAGGTTTGTAGGGGCTTCGTAAGGGCCGGCGGCCCGGCCATACGCTGTGGGTGGCGTGTCCGGTGCCTACGCGAACATATGTTCGTGGGGGCTCGCCAGATACCATCAGTATCATGCGTTATGCATGCCGCTGGCATGCTATTGTCCTGCCATGAGCGCGATACAGGTCAAGAACTTCCCAGCGGACCTACACGCCAAGCTGCGCGAGCGAGCGGCCAAGCGGGGGCGCAGCGTGAGCGGATACGTGACCGAGGTCCTGGAGCGGGATCTCTCCATGCCGACCACACGCGAGTGGCTCGACAGTCTCAAAGAGGACGAGCCCGTGACCGGCATCACCTCCGAAGAGGTCGTGAACCTAATCCATGAGGGCCGCGCCGAGCGTACCGAGCAGATACTCCGTGCGATCACGGATCGTGATTGACGCTTCGGCGTTCGTTGAACTGCTGCTTCAGACAACCGTCGGCGTGAGGGTCGATCAAGCCGTCGGAGATGCCGAGCTGATCGCCCCGGACGTGCTGAATCCGGAGGTTCTGCATACGCTTCGCGGACTCGAGCGAGGTGGAAAGCTGACGAGTGCACGTGCATCCGAGGCAGTTGAGCGGCTCGGCCAGGAGACAATCGTGCGTGTACCCACCGCTGGGCTCCTGCATGAAGCGTGGTCAATCCGCGCCAATGTGTCGGCCTACGACGCCTGTTACGTCGCTCTGGCACGCTTGTTTGATTGTCCGCTTCTGACGACCGACAGGCCGTTGACGCGTGCGCCGGACCTCGGCATACCGCTGATTGTCGTCTGAATGCCAGCGTGGGCGCGGCGGTTTGACGACGACCGCCGTCTGCTTGGGCGGGCCGTTCATCACATCTCATCGCGGGCGAGCAGCTCGGCGAGGCGTTCGTGGGATTCGGTCAGCCCGCGCTTCATGCCCGAGTCGAGCATGCCGTCGCGCTCCTGGGGGGTGTGGAATAGCGACGTGGTGGTCACCTTCGTGCGTTCTCCGAGATCCTCGAACCCCGGAAGCCCTGCTCCTGGCCGTCACAATCGCGCGAGACGAATCGCCACGTCCCACCGGGCCGGACGTCCATCTGATCCACGATCGCCGGCATGTGTCTGGGGCCCCACCACTGGGGAATGAGGTGAGGATCGGTGTAGGCCGCGAACACCCGCGCGCGGGGCGCGTCGAACACTCGCTCGCTGACGATCTCGCGATCGGAGGGGGTACTCAGCGTCGTGACGCCGCTCTGGGTCTCTTGCCGGTCAGTTGTCATTGCGGCTCTCCTTTTGTGTTTTCGAGGAGCTCACCGAAGCGATCCAGGCGAGCGTCCAACATCTGTCGATAGGTCTCCATCCATTGCTCCACGTCATCCAGGCGCCGCGGGCCGAGACTGCACCGACGAGTCCGCCCGACCTTCTCGGTGGCGCTGAAGTACTCGGCTTGCCTCTGTCAGCGGTTGTCGCTCTGGGCGGAGGACATCGCGTCTGCGATGTCCTCCGAGCCGAGCCTGCGTGAGACGTTCGCCGCCAGCTCCGGAGCGACTCCCGCGAAGATCGTGCCGGCGCGCACGGAAAGCGGAGCCACGTCGACCTCGGCGCGGTTGCGCTCGATCGCCCGGACCACGGCGGCGGCGACGTCCTCGGGAGTGCGTGTACCCACGCCCGTCGGAAGCTCGACCCCGGCGTCGGCGAACATCCCCGCGTCGCGGATGAAACCGGGGAATACCGCGGAGACACCGACGCCGCTCGTGCGCAGATCGGCGCGTAGGGAGGAGGCGAAACCGCGCAGCCCGAACTTGGCGGCGTTATACAGAGCGGTACCCGGCGACGCGGCCTTGCCCAACAGGGAGGACATGAACAACAGGTGCCCGCTGCCACGTTCGACCATCGCGGGGGCCAGCGCATGCGCGAGCACGATCGGCGCGCGCAGGTTGACATCGAGCGAGCGGTCGATCTCCGCGACCGTGTACGTCTCGAGACGCCCGGAGGCAGGCAGGGCCGCGTTCGCAACGAGGATGTCCACCTCACCCACCTCCGTGGCCAGGCGCTCGACCTCGGCGGAATCGGTCAGATCGATCGCCAGCGCGCGGGCGCCGAGCTCGGCGGCGAGCGGCTCGAGCACCTCGATGCGCCGCCCGGTGAGGATCAGCTTGCCGCCGTGCTTGTGCAGCTCGCGGGCGACCGCGTGGCCGATGCCGCCGGTGGCGCCCGTGAGCAGGATGGTGGAGCCGGAGATCCGCATTAGGTGCGAGCCTACGACAATGCAGATCATCGCGCTGTTCGGCCCGACGGGCGTGGGCAAGACAGGTATCGCGGTGGCGCTGGCCGAGCAGTTGCGGGCGCGGGAGGAGGAGAGCCCCGTCGCGGTATCCGCCGACGCGCTCCAGGTGTATGAAGGGCTGGAGACCCTCACGGGGGTGGCCTCGCCGGCCGAGCAGGAGAAGCTCGAACACCGCCTGGTGTCGTTCCTGCCGCTCCACGCGACGTTCAGCGCCGGGCAGTACGCCGAGTTGGCGCACGCCGAGATCGACGGCGTGCTCGCGGCGGGGCGACGTCCGCTCGTCGTCGGCGGCACCGGCCTGTATCTACGCGCGGCGCTGACCGAGCTCAATCTGCGTCCGCCGCCGCCGGAGGGGGTGCGAGAGCGCTGGACCGCGGAGCTCGAAAAGGAAGGCGCACCGGCTCTGCACGCGCTGCTCGCCCGCCGCGCGGTGTGGGCGGCCGCGGAGATCGACCCGCACGACGGTCGCCGCGTCGTGCGCGCGCTGGAGCTGCTCGACGCGGGGGAGCTGGAGCCACCGGCGGGACCGTCGCAGCTGTGGAGCGCCGAGCTGCGCCGCCCGACGCTGCTGGCGGGGCTGACGATGGAGCGTGAGGCGCTGTACGCACGGATCGACGGGCGCGTCGAGGAGATGCTCGCCGCGGGCGCCCGCGAGGAGGTGCGCCGCGCGCACGCCGCCGGAGCGTCCGAGACGGCGCGCAAGGCACTCGGCTTCGAGGAGCTGCTGAGCGGCGACGTGGAGGCGATGAAGCGCCACACACGCAACTACGCGCGCCGCCAGCTGACGTGGATGCGCAAGCTCGCGGGAGTGCGCACGATCGACGTCACCGACCGCGATCCGAGCGACGTGGCGCGCGAGATCCTAGACTCAGCCGCCTGATGAGATTCCAGAAGTGGCAGGCATTGGGAAACGACTACCTGATCGTCGAGGCCGACGAGCTGCCGTTCGCGCTCACGCCCGCGCGGGTGCGCCGGCTGTGCGAGGGGCACTTCGGCGTGTTCGCCGACGGCATCCTTGAGCTCTCACGCCCCGGCGACCCGGCGAATGTGGCGGATCTGCGGATCTACAACCCCGATGGCTCCGAGGCCGAGCTGTCGGGCAACGGCGCGCGCGAGGCGATCCTGTATCTGCGCCGCCGCGGCTGGACGGACGACGACGAGTTCTCGATCGGCACGGCCGCCGGGACGATCCGCCCCCAGATCACCGGGCCGGATACGTGCCGCGTGGACATGGGCCGTGCGAGCCTCACCTCCAAGGATTTCCCCGGAGGACCGCCCGACGGCCGTGGGGAGCTGTCACTCCACGAGTCCGAGGCCCACATCGTGCGCTTCCAGCACGTCTCGATCGGCAACCCCCAGTGCGCGATCCACGTCGCCGAGAAGGCAGCGCTCGACCTGCTCGACCTGTCTGCGATCGGGCCGCCGATCGAAGCTCACGAGCGCTTCCCCAACCGCACGAACGTGTCCTGGTACACAGAGATCGAGCGCGACCGCATCCGTGCGCGGATCTTCGAGCGCGGGGTGGGGGAGACGCTGTCCTCGGGCACCGGCGCCACGGGCGCCGCGATCGCATACGTGCTCAGCCGGGGAGGGGCTGGAGAGGGGGGCACTCCCATCACGGTCGTGCTCGATGGCGGCGAGCTGGAGGTCGAGGTGGGGGAGGATCTGCGTGTGAATCTGACAGGCTGGGCGAGACCCGTATTTGACGGCCGCCTGAGTGACGACTTCGTGAAGGAGCTGCATGAGACCGAGTAAGCGCCTGGAGCGCATCCCGCCGTACGCGTTCGCCGAGCTGGAGCGCAAGATCGCCGCCAAGCGCGCCGCCGGGGTCGACGTGATCAGCCTCGGCATCGGCGATCCCGACCGCCCGACCTCGCCGCTGGTGGTGGAAGCGATGCAGGAGGCGGTGACCGAGCCGGAGACGCACCGCTACCCGTCGAACCGCGGGCGCGCGGACTTCCGCACGGCGGTGAGCGACTTCTACGAGCGGCGCTTCGATCTCGAGCTCGACCCCGAGCGCGAGATCATCCCGGCGATCGGCGCGAAGGAGGCGATCTTCAACCTGAACCTCGCGTTCCTCGACCCCGGCGACTACGCGCTCGCCGCGGACCCGGGCTATCCCGTCTACACCGCCGGTCCGTGGCTGGCCGGAGCGGAGCCGGTGCTGATGGCACTCGAGCCCGAGCTGGGCTTCGTCCCCGACCTCGCCGCGATCGACAGGGAGACGGCGAGCAAGGCGAAGTTGATGTTCCTGAACTACCCGAACAACCCAACCGGCGCGATCGCCCCGGAGGGGTTCTTCGAGCGGGTCGTCGAGTTCGCCAACGAGCACGAGATTCTCGTGGTGCACGACAACGCCTACTCGGAGATCGTCTTCGACGGCTATCGCGCGCCTTCGTTCCTCGCCACGCCCGGGGCGAAGGAGGTCGGGATCGAGGTCTTCTCGCTGTCGAAGGGCTACAACATGACCGGCTGGCGCTGCGCGGTCGTAGTCGGAAACGCCGAGGCGATCGAGACATACTGGCGGCTGAAGACGAATATCGACTCGGGACTGTTCGAGGCGGTGCAGTTGGCGGGCGTCGCGGCGCTCTCGCCCGACGCCGACGCGGAGGTCGCCTCGATGAACGAGCTCTACCGTCGCCGTCGCGATCTCGTCTGCGACGCGCTGCGGGGGATCGGCGTCGACGTGCGGCCCCCACACAGCACGATCTACGTGTGGGCGCCCGTCCCGGCGGGATACGCAAGCTCGGAGGCATACTGCGAGCACGTGCTAGAGCAGGCGGCCGTCGTGCTCTCGCCCGGCGCGATCTACGGTCCCGCGGGGGAGGGCTGGTTCAGGATCTCGCTGACGACTCCCGACGATCGGTTGCTGGAGGCCGTCGAGCGGTTGGGCAAGCTGGGGTCCTAGACTGGCAGGTGAATGCACCGAAGCCGAAACGGCCGCACAGGAACGACCTCGAAGCCGTCGCCCGGCGCGACGAACGGCTCGCAGTCTGGACGGCGCGCCCTACAGCGCGCGTTTTGCGTAGCGGCGCTGCCCGAGGGCGATGATCTCTCCGAGCTGGGCGAGCTGCTGAGGACCGCCGGGGTGGCGGTCGTGGGGGAGATGGTCCAACGGCGCGAGCAGCCCCACCCAAATACCTACCTCGGCCCCGGGAAGGTGGTCGAAGCGAAGGCGGCCGCAGAGGCATGTGACGCGAACCTGATCGCCTGCGACGACGAGCTGACCCCCCGCCAGGAGCGCAACCTGGAGGAGGCTCTCGGCATGCCCGTGGTCGACCGCACGACGGTGATCCTCGACATCTTCGCCGCGCACGCGGGCAGCGCGGAGGGCAAGCTCCAGGTCGAGCTGGCCCAGCTGGAGTACAACCTCGCGCGGATGCGCGGACTGTGGACGCACCTCGAGCGCCTCGGCGGCGGGATCGGCACAAGGGGACCGGGGGAGAGCCAGATCGAGACCGACCGCCGTCTCGCTCGCGACCGGATCTCGGCGCTGCGCCGCCGGCTGGAGCACGTGAAGGGCACCCGCGCGGTGATGCGCGCCGAGCGCGAGCGCGCGGCGTTGCCGACGGTGGCGCTCGTCGGCTATACGAACGCCGGCAAGTCGACGCTCCTGAACGCGCTCACCGGCGCGGAGGTGGGAGTGGGCGACCGGTTGTTCCACACGCTCGACCCGACGACCCGCACGGTGCGCCCGCTCGCGGGCGCCGCCACGGAGCGTGCAAGCAACGGAGACGGTCCTTCGCAAGCGGGTCACTCAGGCCGGAAGTATCTGCTGAGCGACACGGTCGGGTTCATCAGCAAGCTCCCCCACCAGCTGGTGGATGCCTTCGGCGCGACGCTCGAGGAGACACGCCGCGCCGACGTGCTTGCCCACGTGCTCGACGCCTCCGCGCTCGAGGCCCAGGCCGCATCGATGCAGCACGCGGTCGAGGGGACACTGGAGGAGATCGGCGCCGGCGAGCGTCCGCGCGTGCTCGTCTTGAACAAGGTCGATCTGCTGGATCCGCAGGCGCGCGACGAGCTGCGTCTGCACTACCCCGGCGCGGTGCTCGTGAGTGGCGTGACGGGCGAGGGTCTGGAGGAGCTGAGCGCGCGCTTCGAAGCAGAGCTGGCGCACATGCTGTGCCCCGTGGAGCTGCTCGTGCCATACGCGAACGGCGGCAGCCTCGCCGAGCTGCACGAGCTCGCCGGCGATCTCTCGCGTGAGGACACCCCCGAGGGTGTGCGCGTCAGGGCACTCGTGCCCAAGCGAACGGCCGAGCGCTTCGCCCGCTTCGCGGTCGCGTCCTAGCGGTCGTCGCCGTCGCCCGACAGCACACCACGTTGCTGGCGAGAGAGCAGCTTGTCGAGGTTTGCCTGGGCGATCTCGTCCAGGTCGAGCTGTAGCTCACTGGCGAGCTGGGCGACGTACCAGAGGACATCCCCGAGCTCCTTTGCCATCGCGGAGCGGCGCTCCTCGGTGACCTGGCCGCCATCGTCACGAATCGCCTTCTTGGCGTGCTCGGCGACCTCGCCCGCCTCGCCCGCCAGACCGAGCGTCGGGTAGGCAAGCCACGCCTCGCGCGGATACTCGGCGGTGCGGCGTGAGAGGCGCTGATACTCGGCAAGATCCATGGTCATAAAACGACTCAACCCGCCGGAGCGGGTCGAGTACGGGTGTAGGAGGAGCTACCTCCAAACGACTGTCAACCGAGATACAAGACTAGCAAGCCCGACCGGACGACCAAGGCGGGAGCGACCCGCGAACGCGGGTTGCGACGGCTCGCTCGATCACACGCCCGCGGCGCGGCGCGCGCTGAGGTGGGCCTCCTGCTCAAAGGCGTCGTCGAGCGGCGCCAGCTCCGAGCGATCTATGCCGAGAGCAGTGGCGATCAGCCAGTCGGCGAACCAAATATTCTTGGGCAGGAGGGGACCGTGGAGGTAGGTGCCGATCGTGTTGCCGGCCCGGGCGCCCTCGAAGCCGCTGCGTCCGTCATTGCCGTGGCCCTTGACGACACGACCGAGCGCGTGCGCGCCCGGGCCGAGGGATGTCCGTCCGCCGTGGTTCTCGAACCCGGCGAGGATCCGATCGCGACCTCCCGCGGCGCTACCCGCGTCACCGAGCGAGACCTCGATCGCGACATTGCCGACCAGACGCGGGCCGTCCTCGCGGACGGTGCGCACGTCGAGCAGCCCGACACCGGGGATCTCCTCGTCGCCGAGCACGTAGGAGTGCCCGAGCAGCTGATAGCCGCCACAGACACCGAGAATCACCGCGTCGCGGGCGGCCGCGGCGTGGAGCGCGTCGCGCTTGGTCTCGATCAGGTCCTCGGCGCAGAGGCGCTGGTCGCGGTCCTGGCCGCCGCCCAGGTAGAAGAGGTCGTGAGCATCAGCCTGGAGCGGCTCGCCGAGCCCGCTGGAGGCCAGCTCGAAGCCGATCCCACGCCACGCGCAGCGGTGTTCGAGCACGAGCAGGTTGCCGCGATCGGCGTAGATGTTCATCAGGTCCGGGTAGAGCGCGCAGACGCGCAGGACACGAGACGCGGAGGAGAGAGGGGACGACGGGGGAGCGTCGGTGGACTCAGGCACGCAGCATCACCACCGTGCTGGCGACGTGCGCATCGGTCGATGCGATCTCCCGAGCGGGCTCGGCGCTAAATCCCGCTTGCAACCCCTCCGCCTGCATCTCGGATGCGCTGAGGCGGGCGAGCTCGATGACATTACGCTCGCCCGCAGGCTCACCGACGCGATCCTCCGCACCTGGCTCTCCGGGACGGGGCCCTCCGGCGGCGGGAGCGATCCGCCGCTCACGCTCGATTACGATGCGCGACGGGAGCACGCGTACGCTCGTGGCCTGGCTGACATAGAGCGCCTCGCCGACGCGTGCCGTCTCGGGCGATGGGCCGAGCCAGCCGTCGGTCACATCGAACGGCTCCAGCTCGGTGACGATCGCGCAGGCGAGCAGCCCGCCGGGTCGGAGGTGGGCGCGCGCACAGCGCAGGAACGCGATTCGCTCGGCCGCGTCGCCGAGCAGCTGGATCGTCTGCATCGGGACCAGGCACAGCCCGAAGTCGCGGCGGGAGAGCTCGAACGAACGCGCGTCCGCGCATACCGTCTCGACGTCGAGGCCCACGGCTCGTTCGCGCAGAGCCTCGAGCAGGGCGGGGTTGAGATCGAGCGCGGTCACCCCTCGATCTGACTGAGCGAGGTCGGTCGAGGCCACATCCCGGGCCGGCGGGGCGAGCTCGAGCGTCACCCGGCCGGTGCCGGCGCCGACGTCGAGCACGGGGCCGGCGACCGTCTTGACCAACTCGCGCCACAGCGCCAGGTCGGCGCGGTAGGAGCCGCACTCGAGGTCGTGCCAGATGACCTCCGTGGAGAGCACGTGCGCCTGTCGACCCGGGCTCTCGCCACCGCGAAGCTGCGTTCCGAGAGATGGGGAGCCACGGGCGGCGCTCATGACCACGCGCTGCGTGCCTCGCCCCGCGCGACGAGCAACTCTCGGAGGGCGAGCATCGCGGTGTAGGTGGGCAGCGCGTACAGCGGCGCCTGTGGATCGCGACGGTCGGAGGCGGCTTCGCGGAGGGCGCGCGGGAGGTCGTCCTGGACCCGGATGCGAGCGGGATCGATTCCCGCGTACTTCAGGCGGAGCGCGAGCTCGGGGGCCCGGGTGCCGCTGCAGGTGACGAGTCGCACGCGCCCGGCGAGCAGCTCGAAGTCGGCGTCCCAGATCCAGGAGACGTCGCGCCCGTCGGCGATCTTGTCGTTGAGGACCCCGAGCAGGTCGTGTTCGCCCGGCTCGAGCGCGAGCGTGCGGAGCACCTCGTTGGCGCCGGCGGGGTTCTTGACGAGCAGGATCTGGAGTTCGCGCTGGGCGGGCGCGGCGGTTCCCGCGACCGCACCTTGAGCGTCCCGCCCGGGCTTGGGGTCGAGAGCGAGCGTGACGGTCTCGGCGCGGCCGAACGCGGCCTTCGTACCCTGCAGTCCGGCGACGATCTCGGGTAGGCCAACCTCCAGCGCCGTGGCGAGTGCGGCGGCGGCGAGCGCGTTGTAGACGTTGTAGAGACCCGGCAGCGACAGCCTGACCTCGGCTTCACCGGCCGGGGTCTGGAGGGTGAAGTGGGCCGCGTGGACGCCCTCGAGGGTGACGCGCTTAGCGATCACGCTGGGCGTGGGACGGGTCTGGCCGCAGCTCGGACAGTGGTAGTGGCCGAGGTGGCCGAGGTAGACGGCCTCGAACACGTACGGCGCGCCACAGCGACGGCAGTGCTTTGCGTCGGCGGCGTGGGCCATGCCGGGGAGCGCGAGCGAGTCGTCCTCGACGCCGAAGTACAGGACCGGCGCGTCGCGCTCGCGGCCGAGATCGGCGATCGCGGGGTCGTCCGCGTTGAGCACCAGCAGCGACTCGCGGGCCGGCCCGGTGTGCACGGCTGCCGCCCAGCGGTCGGCGATCGTCTCGAGCTCGCCGTAGCGGTCGAGCTGGTCGCGAAACAGATTGCCCAGCAGGATCGCGCGCGGGTGCAGTTGCGCGGCGAGCGAGTCGAGCCACAGCTCGTCCACCTCGAACAGACCGAGCTCGCCCGAGATACCCCCGCGAGATCTAGCGGCGAGGAGCAGCGTGGAGGCGATTCCTCCAGCCATGTTCGCTCCCGTTTGGTTATTTACGAGCGAAACGTTGGCGTGTTCGAAAATGCCGGCGAGGATCGCGCTGGTGGTGGTCTTGCCGTTCGTCGCCGAGACGAGCACGCTACCGCGCGGAAGGCGCGCGCCGAGCTCACCGATCGCCCCCGGATCGAGGCGCATCAAGACCTTCCCCGGGGCGCTCGACGCGCCACCACCGCGCAGGCGCGATATCGCGCCGACGGCCCGCGCGAGGGCGAGCTTGGGTGCGAGCGGCCCCGCCATCAGCCGGAGGCCGGGGGCTCGGTCGATCCGGCGGCCGGCACAGCGGTGTCCGCCGCCGTCGAGGGTGTGGAGGGGAGGGCGGCCGAGGAGAACGCCGAGGCCACCCCGGAGGACTGGGCGGGCACGAGCACCGAGATCGCGCCGCGCACGGCGCGCACCCGCACCGGTAGATCGCCGATCGGATCGCCGTCGGCGTAGAGCGCGAAGGGCCGGTCCGCGGAGATCTCGACCTCGACGGCGCGGAACACGTGCACCGCGGGCAGATGCACGTGGGTGCCCTTGAATACCTTCGGAAGGATCCTCGTCAGGAACCTGAGCTTGCCGACGCTCTCGACGACCACCACCTCGAGCAGACCATCGTCGAGCATCGCGTCCGGCGCGGCGCGCATCCCGCCGCCGTAGGTCTTCGAGTTGGCGGCTCCGACCGTGTAGGCGGTGAAGCCGCGACGCTCGCCGGGGGGGTCGAGTTCGATCTCGAAGCGCGCCGGGCGCCATGACGCGAGCGCCCGCAGGGCGCCGTATACGTACACGAGGCCGCCGAGCCAGGCGGGCGCTTCGTTGGCGATGCGGTTGGCGTCGCTGTCGAAACCGACGGAGGCGATCCCGACGAACGCCTGCTCTCCGGCCTCGCCGACGTCCATCGCGCGCGGGCGGCCATGGGCGATCACCGCGCACGCCGCCACGGGGTCCGCGGGGATGCCGAGCACACGCGCCAGGTCGTTGCCGCGGCCACCGGGGAGCACGCCGAGCGTTGCGCCGGGAACCCGCCGCAACGCGTCGGCGACGACGCCGATCGTGCCGTCGCCGCTGAGCACCACGACCGTCTCACCGGCACGCGCGCCCTCCTCGGCGAGCACCCGCGCGTGGTCGAGGTCGCGTGTATCGGCGCGGCGCACCCGCAGCCCGTGATCGCGCAGAGCTGCCTCTACCCGCGGCGCGACCCGTCCGGCCTTGCCGCCGCCGGCGGAGGGATTGACGATCAGGCAGACGGGAACGGACACCGCGCCATCGTATTGGGGCTCAGGAGACGGCCGAACCCTTACGGCTCGCGGCCTGGCTAGCCCGCGGCCTTTTGCGCCCGGGCGCGACGGCGTTTGCCGACCGCGGCGACGACCGCGATGATGGCGATCACGAGGAACAGACCGAGCAGCACGCCCGGCGCGATCCCAAGGCCACCGAACGGCAGCGAGATCAGCTCGACGAGCCCGAGGCCGATGGCGAGTAGCACGACGACCAGCACAAGAATCAGCAGGATCCCACGCGCGCGCGCCAGGATTCCGGCGGAGGCGGGGGGGACGAGCAGCCCCATCGCGCGGAGCGCGAACATCTGACGGCCGCTCGGCGGGGTCTGGCCGAGGCGCTCGACGGCGTCCTTGAGATCGCCCGCGCGGCGTTCGGCGAGCGCGAGCGAGGCGTCGGCCATGCGGCGGATCTGCATCCGCTCCTGCGGACGGGCCGCGGCGATCGCGCGCTGGAAGTAGGCGCGCGCGCTCTCCGCGTCAAAGCGCTCGGAAGCGCGGGCACCGAGGATCGCAAGCGCGGCCGACTTGTACTTGGTCTCGCCCTCGAGCTCCTCGTCGGAGCGCTGCTCGAGCGCCTGGATCGCCTCGAGGCCGCCGCGTTGCTCGATCCGGACCTGACGTTGCTTGGGTGCCATCGGCCGCTCATTCTACGGTCTGGGCAGGCGCATGCCGCGCCCCCGACAGGCGGTATGCTCGCCGCGTGTCGAGCCGACGCTTCGCCTCACTCTGTCTCTGTACCGTCCTGGCGCTCGCAGCCGCCGCGCCGGCGCCGGCGGCGGCCGCCATCAACGGCTCAGGCGCCTTCAGCGAATTGACCGAAGGGCAGACCGAAACGACTCCGACTCAGACCACCTCGACGAGCACGACGACGGCAACCACGTCGAGCTCGAAGGGCGTGCTCATCCTCGCGGGCGGCGCGGCGGTTCTGCTCCTGGCCGGAATCGCATTCCTGATCGTGCGCGATGCCCGGCGCGTGGCGCCGGCGGGCGACGGACTGCTGGGTAAGGGAGGCTCGAGCCACGACACGGCGGCGATGATGCGCAAGCGGCGCGCCAAAGCAAAGGCCGCGCGAAGACAGCGCAAGCAGAACATCAAACGCGGTAAGTAGGCGAGCGCGAATAGCGCGTCCCCGGGACGCCCTGGGATTTCCGGTGGACGCTGTCTACCGTGT
>DASRKZ010000017.1:0-2328 GCA_035648675.1 Solirubrobacteraceae bacterium | reverse complement strand
GGGTCGCACGGGAAGACACAGTGCCACTCGAACTTGCCGGCCTGCTTGACGAGCAGTGTGTAGTCGTGCGTACCCGGCAATACGATGATGCTCACACCAGCTTCCGGGGACGTGATCGAGTGCGGGACGGTGTCGGTGTTGTCGATCCGCAGCGTCAACGGCTGACCCACCGTGACGTGGAATTCGGTCACAGTGAAGTCGTCGTGCAGCTTCCCGTCGGGTCCCTTCTTGCCTGATGCGATGACCTTCAGTTCGATGACCTTCGTCAGCGCGCTCGGAGCGCCAGTCGGCAGAGCCGCGGCCGCCTGGTTGGCCACCGCCAGGGTTGTGGTGTTTGTCGCGGTCGTCCGGACCAACGCGACCAGGGACATGACGAGTGCGGCCAGGATCCCGGCACCCGCGAGCGCCGTGAGACCAAACTTCCTGGCAGCTGCTGCACCGAATTCGCGCTGATACCTCGCCTCGGTGCCCTCGTCTGGCTCCTGCGCAGCGGAGCCAGGCTCGAAGACGAGATGACGGACGGGCACTGCGAAGCGCTCACGTACGAGCCCCGCAAGCCGCGGCTCGAGCCCGCCCGCCGTTTGCTCCCAGCGAGTGGCGACGATGACTTCATCCGGCACGAACGTGGCGAACGTGTCCTCGATGGCTTCGAGCGGGTCTTCCCCGGTGACCTTCCCCGCAACGTTGTCGTGGCCAACGCGGTCGAGGGCTGCCTGCATCCGGGCGCGCGCCTGATCCAAGAGGCTGTCGATCGCACCAGTCAAGCGGGCTGCGGGGGTGATCACCGCCGGCACGAGCAACAGCACGTGCATACGCGGCGCTAAGCCCAGTCTCTCGACCTCGCAGAGCAGCGCCTCCTCGCTGAGCGTGTCGTTTGCGACGACGAGGACGCGGCGCTCCGCCGCTGATCCAAGGTGCGGGGGAGCCATCTTCACCGGCAGGTCTGGACTGCGGAGCTTGCGCATTCGCAGCTGCGCCGCGCGCGCAGCGACACCGCCAAGTATGACCGCAAGCACGACGAGAGCGAGCCACGTGGGACCGAGCGCCGCCGCGAGCACAATTGGCACCAGGGCGAGTATCACCACCAGGAGAAAGCGGAAGGCCTCTGGCTCGCTGTGAAAGGGGCTACGCACTGGCGCCGCCGTCTTCGGCAGCGGGCTCCGAGATCCCCTGCACGGCGGCCACCACCTGCTCGGGGGTCGCTCCTGCTGGCAGCTGATGGCAGCTGTCCAGGACCTCTCGCAGGTCCGCGTCAATCTCCGGCGGCACCACGACCAATAGAGGCGTGTTGGGATAGCGCGTGCGCAGTTCGCGCAAGACCTCTCGGGCCACCTCGCGCTCGTAGCCCAAGTTGCAGACGACAAGGTCGGCGTCGTGTGCGGGGGCGCAGCCCGCGGGCCCGGTCAGCGGACACTGCCCGTGTCCCCGCGGCCCGGGGCAGACGGCGACCGCGTAGCCGGCGAAACGAAGGCCAGAGGCAATCGCAAGGCCGGCCTCCTCGTCAGGGTCCTCAACAAGTACCCGCGGGTGACTCCAGCGCCAAGTCTGCGGATTGATGCTGACTTCTCGCGCCTTTCTCGACCTTCCGGATGACATGCCCCGAGGCTAGGTTGGCCCTGACTCGAGTTCATCCGGGTCCTTGCCGCATTGTTGCTCCGTAGAAACCCGCGTGCCGAGCCGCTGCCGACGCGAAAGCAACGCAGCGCGACCGACTTTCAGGCCCCCCTTCGCCATTCGCCCTCAAGCTCGCGCAGACGTTGCGCAGCCGCAGCGCTCGCGCCCGCCTGCAGGGGCATGGTCCAGCAGGCAGCTCTCGTTCAGCGTTTGCTCTCGCCTCACCTAATCTGGAAGGCGAACCGGGTGGTGAGACACCAGCGCCAGGCATCGCACCACCTCGCGGCGTAAGCGTGCGCCGGATCCAAAGCAGGACCGACCGCTTGAGCTTCGGCCTATCCAGCTCCGCGCCACCGTGGGGCGACCGTCGAGCGCCGGCCTTCGGATTGTCGCCGCCGACTCCCTGCACGCCGCGCGTTGCAGGGAAGGCGGCGCCGCGCTCGCGATGCTCGTGCCGGAAGCAGAGCAGGACTGGCCGCCACGATCACCGCCTGCCGGGGCGAGCCACGACACGCTGTTGGATCACGCCTGGAGCGGCAGTCGTGGTGTCGACGCCGTGGTGGCCGGTTTGGTGCTTGCAGCTTCCCGACCTTCAGTTAGCGCCCCGAGCGACGATCGGACCGATCCGTCTCCGATGCGCAGCGTGCGCGCTTGTGGCGACGTGGAGGGCCGCGGCGACGAGCAAACTGCTGCCGACAAGGCTCGGGTCTGTCG
>DASRKZ010000016.1:0-4735 GCA_035648675.1 Solirubrobacteraceae bacterium | reverse complement strand
CGGCGTCTCGGTGGCCGGTGTGGTCGGCGGGGCGCTCGGGGCCGTGGTCGGCGGCCCGGTCGCGGCGGCGGTGGTGGCGCTCTCCGGCCGGCTCGCTCGGGGCACCGAGGCCGCTGAGGCGCTGCTGGAGTTGTTCGCGCTCGAGCCTGCGCCCGATCCGCCGGAGCTCTGTCCGGTCGAGGTTTCGCCGTCGGTTTCTTCCTCCTTGGCGAGGTTGGCTTCGGAGGACTGCAGGGTGGCCTTTGCCTGTTCGAGCGTCACTTCGGCGCTCTGCGGGTCGAGCGTCGCCAGTAGTTGCCCCGGTGTGACGTGCTGTCCCTGGGTCACGTTGATGTTCGTGACCGTCCCGCTCGTCTTGAAGCCGAGATTGAGCTGACTTGCGGCCTGCAGGTTGCCGCTGCCGGAGACCGTGGACTGGACGACCCCCTCGGCGGCGGTGGCCGTGCGGGTCACGGTGCTCTGGCTGCCCGATGCGGGTCCGACGAGGAGGACGGCGGCGACGATCGCACCGGCGCAGAGAGCTCCCAGTACGTAGACGAGCCAGGATGCGCTGGTGCGTTCGGTCATTTGACTTGGTTCGATCTTCCGCCGAGCCCGTAAGAGGGGGCGAAGAAACCCTGCAAGGGGGCATAAAATAGTCTAAATCTTGTCTCCGCCGGTCTTTATCTGCGCGGGGTTTCCCGGGGGGCGTCTGCGATGATCCGCCGGAATGTCCAGGTACGGGGGAATCGATCTCGGCGGCACGAAGATTCAGGCGGTGATCGTCGACGAGGATCACAAGGTGCTGGGTGAGGCGCGTCGGCCGACTCCCACCAGCGGTGGCCCGAAGGATGTGGCAAAGGAGATGGCGGAGAGCGTGCGTGACGCCGCCAAGGCCGCGGAGCTCGAACCGGCGGCGCTGAAGGGCATCGGCGTGGGATCGCCGGGGACGATCGAGGGCGGGGAGGTGACAAGCGCCCGCAACCTGCCCGGCTGGGAAGGCACATTCGCGCTGGCGGCGGCGCTCGAAAGCGAGCTCGGGGTGGATGGGAGCTCGATCGAGATCGGCAACGATGTCCAGGTCGCGACCGACGCCGAGTTCCAGCTGGGCGCGGGGCGCCCCTACAGCTCGCTGCTCGGCGTCTTCTGGGGGACGGGCGTCGGCGCCGGGCTGATCCTCGGCGGGAAGCCCTGGACCGGGCGCGGGGGCGCCGGGGAGATCGGGCATATGGTGGTGGAGCTGGACGGCGCGCGCTGCACCTGCGGGCGGCGTGGCTGCGTGGAGGCATACGCCGGGCGGGCGGCGATGGAGGAGCACGCGCGCAAGCTCCACGAGAAGGGTAGACACACCGACCTGTTCAAGCTGATGAAGGAGCGCGATCGCACGCGCCTGACGAGCGGCATCTGGGAGCGGGCGCTCAAGTGCGAGGACGAGCTGACGATCGAGCTGATCGAGCGCGCGGTCGAGGCGCTCGGCGCCGGGGTCGCCTCGGCGGTGAACCTGCTCGACGTCGAGGCCGTGATCATCGGCGGGGGGCTCGGCGTGCGCCTCGGCGATCCCTACGCGAAGCGGATCGCCGAAGCGATGCAGCCGCACCTGTTCGCCGACGAACGGCCCCCGGACGTGCATGTGGCGGCACTCGGCGATCTCGGCGGGGCTGTCGGGGCTTCGCTGCTGGTCCGCCCGGTGGCGTAACGTTAGGCACGCCGTGGCGTCGCCGACATTGCACCTATCGACGATCTTGCGCAGCCCGCTGCTGGATCGGGCGGGAGAGAGGCTTGGTCGGGTCGAGGATCTGATCGTGCGTCTGGCCGATGGCGGCTACCCGCCGGTCACCGGTCTGAAGGCGAGGATCGGGGGACGGGACCTGTTCGTGCCGACCGACAGGATCGCGACGCTCGAGCCCGGCGCGGTGCGGCTGTCGGGGGAGAAGCTCAGCCTCGGCCGCTTCGAGCGGCGGGTGGGGGAGGTGCTGCTCAACCAGGACGTGCTGGGACGTAAGCTGGTCAACGTCGAGGCCGACCCGCCGAGCCTCGTGACCGCGCACGAGATCGAGCTCGCGTGCATCGATGGCTGGTGGCGGGTGGTCGGCGTCGATCACAGCACACGGGCGCAGCTGAGGCGCCTCTTGCCGCGGCCACTGAAGAGCATCGTGGGAGATCGGCCATTCCTGGACTGGACCGATTTGGAGCCATTCGTCGGGCACGTCCCCACCGCGCGCCTGCGCTTCTCCCACCGCAAGCTGGCCAACCTGCACCCCGCGGAGATCGCCGACCTCGTGGAGGCGGCCTCGCACGACGAGGGCGAGGAGTTGATCGAGGCGGTGGGGCACGACCGTGAGCTCGAGGCGGATGTCTTCGAGGAGCTCGACGAGCATCACCAGCTGGAGTTCATCCGCGAGCGCTCGGACGCGGAGGTGGCTGCGGTGATCGCGCGGATGGCCACCGATGACGCGGCGGACCTGATCGTGGAGCTCGAGCAGGAGCGCCGCGGACGCATCCTTGCCCTGCTGCCGCCCGCGCAGCGACTTCAGATCGAAGCGCTGCTGGGCTACAACCCGTCCACCGCCGGGGGGCTGATGAGCCCCGACTTCATCGGGCTTGCGGAGAACGAGACGGTGGCGGCCGCGATCGAGCGAGTGCGCACCAGCGAGATCGCGCCGGAGACGCTCACCACGGTCTTCCTGAGCGACGCCGAGGGCAAGCTGTCGGGCTCGGTGGCGGTGGTCGCGTTGCTGCGCGCCGCCACACAGGCGCCGCTCTCGAGCCTCGCCGAGCACGAGCCGGAGTCGGTGCATACCGACGCCGACCTGCCCGAGGTGGCGCGCACGATGACCGACTACAACCTGGTGATGCTCGCGGTCATCGACGAGCAGGAGCGCGTGGTGGGCGTCGTGACCGTCGACGATGTGCTCGAGCTGACGCTGCCCACCGGCTGGCGGCGGCGCTTCGGGCTCGTCCGCGACTGACCGTTCGCGTAGCCCCAAGCAAGGAAAGGAGGTGACCTGAGATGGCCGACGATCAGACCACGTTGGAGAGCGCTCCGCCGCGGCCCGAGGGCGTGCCTCCGGTGCTGGACGAGGCCCACATCGGCGACATTCGCGGGGCGCTGGGGACGATCAGGATGCACGACAGCGGCGAGCGTCACGGATGGCGTTCGCGGGCGATGGCGCTGCTGGCGATCATGGGCCCAGGCCTGATCGTGATGGTCGGCGATAACGACGCGGGGGGTGTATCCACCTACGCCCAGGCGGGGCAGAACTACGGCACGAGCCTGCTGTGGGTGTTGTTGTTGCTGATCCCGGTGCTGATCGTCAACCAGGAGATGGTGATCCGCCTGGGCGCGGTCACCGGGGTCGGGCACGCGCGGCTGATCTTCGAGCGCTTCGGCAAGTTCTGGGGCGCCTTCTCGGTTGGCGATCTGTTCCTCCTGAACTTCCTCACGATCGTCACGGAGTTCATCGGCGTGAGCCTCGCGCTCGGTTACTTCGGGGTCAGCAAGTACCTGGCCGTGCCGATCGCGGCGGTGGTGCTGGTGGCGATCACCTCGACGGGGAGCTTCCGCAGCTGGGAGCGCTTCATGTATGTGTTCGTGGTGGCCAACTTCCTGGTGATCCCGCTGCTGGTCCTCGCTCATCCGCACCTGGGCGACATCGCCCATCACACCCTCGTCCCGACCATCTATGGCGGCGCCAACTCGACGGCGGTATTGCTGATCATCGCGATCGTGGGCACGACGGTCGCGCCGTGGCAGCTGTTCTTTCAGCAGTCGAACATCATCGACAAGCGGATCACGCCGCGCTGGATCAACTACGAGCGCGCGGACACGGTGATCGGCGCGTTCGTCGTTGTGATCGGCGCCGGCGCGCTGATCGCCGTCACCGCGTTCGCGTTCGCCGGGACGCCGTACTTCGGCCAGTTCTCCGACGCGGGCACGGTCGCCACGGACCTGGGTCGCGAGCTTGGAGCGACCGCCGGTACGCTCTTCGCGATTGTGCTGCTGAACGCCTCGCTGATCGGTGCGGCTGCGGTGACTTTGGCGACCTCATACGCCTTCGGCGACGTGTTCGGCGCCAAGCACTCCCTGAACCGCGGGCCGCTGGATGCGAAGCTGTTCTACGCGAGCTTCACGCTGATGGTGATGGCCGCGGCCGGGATCGTGCTTATCCCGGGGGCGCCGCTGGGTCTGATCACCACCTCGGTGCAGGCGCTGGCGGGTGTGCTGCTGCCGAGCGCGACGGTGTTCCTGTTGCTGCTTTGCAACGACCGCGAGGTGCTGGGGCCGTGGGTGAACGCCCCCTGGCTGAACGCGCTCGCGGCGTTGATCGTGGGGGTGCTCGTGGAGTTGTCGCTGATCCTGATGGCGAGCACGATGTTCCCGAAGATCAACGTGACGCACCTGTTCGTTGAGCTGACGATCGTGCTTGGGGTGACGTTGGCCGGGGGCGGGATCTACACCCTGTATGTGAGCCGTCGCTCGCCCGCTCGGGCGGGGATCGATGCGGTTGCGGAGATCCCGAAGGACAGGCGCCACACCTGGACGATGCCCCCGCTTGCGCTGCTCGAGCGGCCGGTGTGGTCACCGGGGCGCAAGGCGGGAATGTTCCTGCTGCGCGGCTATCTCGTGGTGGCGGT
Source organism: Solirubrobacteraceae bacterium (assembly GCA_035648675.1). Lineage (GTDB taxonomy): Bacteria > Actinomycetota > Thermoleophilia > Solirubrobacterales > Solirubrobacteraceae > Palsa-744. The sequence continues at coordinate 121 of DASRKZ010000016.1, read as the reverse complement.
GTTGCTGCTGGTCGTGAAGACCGTCCAGCTGGGCCATTGAGCTCGATGCGCCGGGGGTAGGCCGGCGGGCGAGGTCGGAAGGACTTAATCTCCCGCGAGGCTCGTGGGCAGGGGCTGGCCG
>DASRKZ010000015.1:0-14790 GCA_035648675.1 Solirubrobacteraceae bacterium | reverse complement strand
GACATGCTCGCTGCGCTACGCCGCGAACTCATCCGCCAAGACTTTTGGGCACAAGCACCCCCGATGACCACCAACCCACAACTCACACAACCCCAGACGCCACCAGCGTCAGCCGCCGCCTAAAACTACGAAAGTCGAGATGCTGCGGTGCCGGCGCGGTGTGGGTGTTCATCCGCACGGGCTCGACATGGACTCAGCAAGGCGCAAAGCTCACGTCCGGACCCGGGAGCGGTAAAGCCGAATTCGGCAGCAGCGTTGCGCTCTCGGCCGACGGTAGAACGGCGCTGATAGGAGCCCCGGGGATCAAGAACGTCGGTGCGGCATGGGTGTTCACCCGTGCGGGCGCAATATGGAGGCAGCAGGCCGCGAAGCTCACGGGCCGTGGGGCAGTCCCATATGCGGGCTTCGGCAACAACGTGGCTCTCTCCTCCGATGGCAACATCGCGCTGGTCGGCGGCGAAGGCGGCTCCACCGGCGCGGCGTGGGTCTTCAGACGCTCGCGCTCGACGTGGACGCAACGGGGCGCAAAGCTCACCGGCGGGGGCAACAGCCGCTCTACGCGCTTCGGCGACGCAGTGGCGCTCTCCGGCAACGGCACTACCGCCCTGATCGGTGCCGGAGGTGAAGACGCCGAGCAGGGCGCGGCGTGGGTTTTCACGCGCGCGGGGACCATTTGGAGACGGCGCGAGAAGCTCACCGGCGGCGGCGAGGGGCCCCTAGCCAATTTCGGCGAAAGCCTCGCGCTCAGCTGGCCTGCCCCGTGGAGATCTTCTCGTGCGTGCCTCCTCGAACATCAGGTGTAGCCCTCATGAGCACATCTTGGGAAGACCGGGCCGCATGCGGCCCGGTCCCACACTCCAAGGCCATGCGCAGCTCGGCTCCGGACTTGGCATTGCCGTGGTTTCCCCCGGACTCGTCCCCTCCCCCTCAGGGCCAGGCGTGCCGAGACGCGCGAGCTGGTCGGGCTCGCGCGCCAGGACCCGTCCGGCTATGTCCGGCTATGCGAGTTGGGTTGCGGGCGTGTTGGTCGCGCCCACCGACCCGCCGCTGCGCCGGTACATCAGGATGCTCACGACGATCGACCAGAGCACCAGCAGGATCAGCATCGGAAAGAACGCCGGTGGGATCAGCGCCGCGATCCCCATCACGATCGCCACCCAGCCCAGCCACTTCGGCAGCGCCGCCCCGCGCAGGATCGCCACGCCGCTGGCAAGGGAGAACACGCACACGCCCGCCAGGAGCGGCAGGAAGATTTCGTTGCTGACGACGTTCACCGCCTGTGCCGCCGCCGGGCTCAGATGGCTGATGTTGTGCGCGAGCCCGTATTCCACGCCGGCGCCCAAGGCGGCTCCGATCAGCATGATCGCAGCGCCCACCGGCACGATCGCGGCAGCGCCCTCGGCCGCCGGAGTGCGGCGTAGGTAGGAGCGCAGCGACGCGGCGAACAGCACCCCGACGAGAAACGTGAGCGCAAACAGGATGCTGGAAGTCTCAATTTCCGAGTGGTGGCTGGTGTAGTAGGCGATCACCTTCGAAGCGCTCGCGTTCGCATTGGGCGTTTCACCACCCGACATACCGGCGGCCACCCCCATCACGGCAAACAACACACCCGTAAGCGGCGCCAAACGACTCAAACGACCAGACATTCATCCTCCTCATGGATTGGACGACCCTTGTAGGCGCGACTCTACCTTCAACCACGGCGGCTTGTGCGATTCAGCATGAGCCGGCTCTGCGGTGCGCTGGCGCTTGTTGGGTGGGCGGCCGGGAAGAGCCCGTTCCGTGAACGCCTCGCGACTCTGGAAAGCTGGTGGGGTGCGTGTGCTGGTTGTCGAGGATGAGCTTGAGATGGGTTCGCTGTTGCAGCGGGGCCTTCGGGCGGAGGGAATGCTCGTCGATCTCGTCTCCACGGGGGAGGACGGGGTCTGGCGAGCCACCGCGACCGACTACGAGGTCATCGCTCTCGACGTGATGCTCCCGGGGATCGACGGCTTCGAGGCGTGCCGGCGGCTGCGGGCGGCGGGGACGGCTACGCCGGTGCTGATGTTGACCGCCCGCGACGCTGTCGGCGACCGAGTCCACGGGCTCAACGGCGGGGCGGATGACTACCTCGTCAAGCCATTCGCGTTCGAGGAGCTGGTCGCCCGGCTGCGGGCGCTCGCCCGCCGGGGTCCGGTGACGCGCCCAGCGCAGCTGGTGGTTGGTGACCTGCGGCTGGATCGCGCCGCCCAGCGGGTTTGGCGCGGGGAGACCGAGCTTGATCTGTCGGCGCGTGAGTTCGTGATATTGGCGGCGTTCATGAGCCGGCCCGGCGAGGTGCTCTCGCGGTTGGAGTTGATCGAGCGCGCCTGGGATCAGGCTTATGAGAGCCGCTCGAACGTGGTCGATGTGTTCGTCCGTCGGCTGCGTGAGAAGATCGACCGCCCGTTCGGCCGGGAATCGCTTGAGACGGTCCGTGGCGCGGGCTATCGCCTCCGCGACCCTGGTGCTCGGGTGAGTAGACGGTCGCCATTGTGAGGCGGCTGTCATTCAAGCTGCGGCTCACGCTCGCGTTCGCGGCGGTAGCCGCGGTCCTTCTGGTAGCGGTCGGGCTGGGCCTGTACGCGCTTTTCCAGGTCAAGCTCAACAGCGCGATCAACCGCGGCTTGGAATCACGCGCAGACGCGGTCGCCGCTGTCCTTCCGCGCGCCAAGCTCGTACCGGCCAGCGTGTTCGCAGCGCCGGGGGCGGGCGTCACCCAGGTGCTCGACGGGCATGGCCGGCTGCTGGCGAGTGACGCGAGTGATCGATCGCCGCTGCTCTCTGCGTCCGAGGCGGCAGCAGCAGAGCACGGCACTGTGACGCTCGATCTGCGACTGCCAGGCTCCAATGAGCATTCGCGGATTCTTGGGAGGGCAGCGTCGCTGGGAGGCCGTCGGGTGGTGATCGTCGTGGCGGGCTCCCTCAGAGATCGAGAGGCAGCGCTTGACTCCCTCAGTGCGCTGCTGAAGATCGGTGGTCCGATCGCGCTGCTGCTGGCGGCGGCGGCGGGCTACCTGGTGGCCGGCGCGGCGTTGCGCCCGGTGGAGGCGATGCGGCGCGAGGCGGCTGCGATCACCGATTCCGAGCCCGGACGTCGGCTACCGATATCCGACGGTGGCGATGAGCTGGGGCGTCTTGGCGAGACCCTGAACGCGATGCTCGGACGACTCGAGGATGCCTTGGGGCGCGAGCGTGCGTTCGTCGCCGATGCCAGCCACGAGCTGCGAACCCCCTTGGCGTTGCTGCGCACCGAGCTGGAGTTGGCGCTCCGTCATGCCCGAACCTTCGATGAGGCCGCACAGGCCCTGCGCGGGGCGCTTGCCAAGACGGAGCGCCTCTCGCGGTTGGCCGACGATCTGCTTGTGCTGGCCCGCGTCGAGGAGGGCGCGCTGCCCGTTGAGCGCGAGGCGATCGACGGACGGAACCTTCTCGACCGGATCGCGGAGCGCTTCGCGCTTCGCGCCCATGCCGAAGGACGACGTATCGAGGTGGTCGCACCCGCCGGACTCGCGCTGGTGGCCGATCCTCTCCGTCTGGAGCAGGCACTCGGCAACCTGATCGACAACGCGCTCAGTCATGGCGCCGGAGACGTCACAGTCGCGGCCGCGCAGTCCAGCGCGCGCGTCGAGGTTCACGTCACCGATCAGGGCCCGGGCTTCCCCAAGGATTTCACGGTGCGCGCATTTGAGCGGTTCTCGCGCGGACCCGACGCCCGGCCCGGTGGCGCGGGGCTCGGCCTCGCGCTGGTCGATGCGGTCGCTCGTGCCCACGATGGCTCGTCCACGGCGCGCACCCTGCGCGACGGCGGCGCCGACGTGTGGATCTCGCTACCGGCCGGCGGCTGAGCGCCGGGCGCTGTCATCTTCTCGTCACGTTGCCTGGCTAGAACTCGACGGGCGCTGTCATCTTCTCGTCACGTGGCCTGGCTAGAACTCGACGCGATGATCCTCTGAGCTCCGCGAAAGGGATTGCATGATCGAGATTCGCAACCTGACGAAGCGCTTTGGTGACACCGTCGCCGTGGACGACATCTCGTTCGACGTCGTGCCCGGCCGGGTAACGGGGTTTCTCGGCCCCAACGGGTCGGGGAAGTCGACGACGATGCGCATGATCATGGGCCTGGACTGGCCGACGAGCGGCACCGTGACGGTCAACGAACGGCCGTATGAGGGGCTTCGTCGGCCGCTGTTCGAGGTGGGAGCGCTGCTGGACGCGAACGCGGTCCATGGCGGGCGTAACGCCTATAACCACCTGCTGTCTCTCGCTCAGAGCAACGGCATCCCGCGCGGCCGCGTGGACGAGGTCATCGAGCGAGTCGGCCTGGAGTCCGTGGCCCGCAAGCGTGCCGGCGGTTTCTCGCTGGGGATGAGCCAGCGGCTGGGGATCGCCGCGGCGCTGCTTGGCGATCCCGGCGTGATGTTGTTCGACGAGCCGGTCAACGGCCTGGACCCCGAGGGGATCAGATGGATACGAAAACTGCTGCGGTCCTTTGCGGCGGAGGGTCGCACGATCCTGATCTCAAGCCATTTGATGAGCGAGATGGCGCTCACCGCGGACCACCTGATCGTCATCGGTCGCGGACGGCTGATCGCCGACACATCCGTGGAGGCGTTCATCGCGCAGAGCACGAAGAGCTTCGTTCGGGTGCGCTCGCCGCAGCTTGACGAGCTGGCCGGCGCGATCACAGCGCAGGGTGGCAGCACCCGCCCAGAACCAGACGGTGCCTTGGCGGTGTCCGGAGTCCAGATCAGCGCGATCGGCGAGGTTGCTCGGAACGCCGGGATCGCGCTGCACGAGCTCTCCCCGCAGGTCGCCTCGCTGGAGGAGGCATTCATGGAGCTGACGCGCGAGAGCGTCCAGTTCCATGCGGGCGCCGATGCCGCACACACGCCAGCCGCCGTCGGACAGGAAGGTTGAGCATGGCCACGCAAACGCAGACGCAACGGTTGGGAGGGCTCGTGCCCGGCGATGGGCCGATCCTGCCCGATGTCATGCGCTCGGAGCTCACGAAGTTCCGCAGCGTGCGGTCCACCTACGCGACGCTCGCGGCCGCGTTCGTGGCCGTCGCCGCTCTCGGCCCGGTGCAATGCGCTCTGTACGCGTCGAAGTACCCAAACGTCAGCCCGCACGACAAGGCGAAGTTCTCGCCCGCCCCTCTCAGCCTAAACGGCATCGTGCTCGCGCAGCTCGCGATCGGCGTGCTTGGCGTGCTGCTGATCAGCAGCGAGTACACGACCGGCCTGATCCGGGCCACTCTCGCCGCCGTCCCCCAGCGCCGAACGGTCCTGGCCGCCAAGGCCATCGTCTTCACCCTGGCGACGCTCACCGTCAGTGAGATCGCCTGCTTCATCGCGTTCTTCGCCGGCCAGGCCTTCCTCTCCCACAAGCACCTCGAGACACACATCGGGGACCCGGGCGTGCTCCGTGCCGTTATCGGAGGGGGGCTGTATCTCGCCGTGCTCGGCCTGCTGGCGCTCGGTATCGGCACCGCGATTCGTCACAGCGCCGGGGCGATCGCGACCCTCTTCGGGATCTTGTTCGTGCTACCGGGGATCGTGGGCGCACTGCCGCAGGAATGGCAGAACACGATCAGCCAGTATCTGCCCGGCAACGCAGGCCAGCAGATCTTTGCGGTGCATATCAAGCAGTACACGCTCCAGCCGTGGGCGGGCTTGGGCGTGTTCTGCATCTACGCTGCGATCGCACTAGCGGCGGGAGCGGTTCTGCTCACGCGTCGCGACGCGTGAGACGGTCGCGGTGAACCCCGGGGCATCCCAGCACACTCCACCCAAAAGCCGCGCTCTGCGGCTAGGCGGTGACCGTCTTGCTCGCTGGAGTCGTGCTTGGAGCGCTGCGAGTGGCGCAACGGCTGGCCGGCAACTGGGTCGCGTGGTGAATGCGTCGGATGCCCTCCGCATAGTCGCCCCCTTCGGCGTCGTGATCGCGGTCGTGATTCTGATCCTCCCGCTCAGTCCCACATATGACCTCAATGTGTTCCTACACGCCGGTGACGCCGCGTTGCATGGCCGCGACATCTATCCCGCGATTGGCTCGCCTGCCGTCTACTCCGGATCCTCCTTTGTATATCCGGCTGTCACCGTCTGGCCGTTCGTGCTCCTCGCGCTTCTTCCCGCGGGCCTGGCTGGCGCCATCTACTTCGTCGTGTGCGCGTGCGCGGTGATAGCCGCGACCACACTCGAGTCAGACCGCGATCATTGGATTCCGGTGCTCGTCGTCGGCACTGCCTTCACGATCACCGGACTCCAGCTCGGATCGCTCAGCCCACTGCTGTTCGTGGGTGCTGTTTGCCTGTGGAAGCTCAGAGACCGCCCGACCATATTTGGGCTGGTGGCGGCGCCTGTGATCGTCAGCAAGCTGTTCCTCGCGCCGCTACTACTGTGGCCGCTGCTCGCGAAGCGCTACCGCGCGTTTGCCTGGGCAACCTCACTCACGGGTCTGCTGCTCGCCATCAGCTTCGCCACCGGCTCGCTCAGTTTGCCGAGTTATCTACAACTGCTCTCAGAACTCGGGAGCCACGAGGCACAAGCCGGGTTCGGCTTGATCGGCCTGCTGCGTAACCTGAGCTTGACGCCGTTGGCCGCACAGGCCAGCGCACTAGCGGTAGCCACCGTCCTGATGGTCGGCGCCTACGCTCACTATCTGCGCGCGAGGGACGAGCGCCTCCTCTACGGCGCTGGGATCGTCTGCGCGCTGCTGCTGACTCCTGTGCTATGGAGCCACTACCTCGTCCTGCTGGCCGCCGCTTTGCTCGCGCTCGACGCGCGGCGACGATGGTTCATCGCGCTCGCAATAGCCAGCTGGGCGATCGCTCCCCCACACGGACTTCACTGAGACGTCGGGTAGCTCCCAGCAGAAATCGCCTGTAAAGCGTCCTCACGCTGCGGCAATCTCGGGAAGCCGGCTGTTATACTGTGTCGGTATGATTCACCGTGTTGGCGCCAAGGGGCAGGTCGTGATACCGAAGGACCTGCGTGAGCGGACAGGGCTGCGCCCGGGAGCGGACGTCGAGTTCGAGTTGGATGGGCAGCGGTTGAGCATCAAGGCGGCTCGTGGTCGTCCGGGGCTGGGCGGGCGGTTCGCGCAGAGCGGTATGGCTCATCGCCTGCTCGAGGACCGCTCGCGCGAGCCACGTTGAGCGTCTGCCTGGACTCCTGGGCGGTCCTTGCCTGGCTCGACGGCGAACAGCCCGCGCACGACCGCATCGAGCAGCTACTCAACGACCGGCCGCTGATGAGCTGGGTAAACGCCGTGGAGGTCTACTACAGGGTCGAGCGCGACCACGGCCGCTCCGAAGCAGACGAAGTGCTCACCGGGTTGCGCAAGACCTTCGAGCTGGATCTGCCCGGCACCACGCTGATGATCGAGACCGCCCGCCTGAAGGCGAGCACCCCGATCGCGCTCGGCGACTGCTTCGCGATCGCCACGGCCTGCGCTCGCAACCTGACGCTCCTCACCGGAGACCCCGAGATCCTCGATCGAGACCTGCCATGCCCGGTCGAGGACCTGCGAGGCAGCCGGACGTAGCTGAGAGCTCATCGACTCCACGCCGGCCGAGTGTGCTCCTTTCGCGCCCTTGAGCGCCGGGGGCGATGGCGCACGGGCTCAGGTGCGAGTTGTGCGAGGTTTACGTTTCCGCGGCAGGTCCCGCGCGGGCGGCGTGTCTGTTGTGCTGGTGGGTAGTCGCCCGATTTGCCATAGGCCGGCGTCGTGTTGCGCGTCGAGCCAGCGTTCGGCGTCGCGTCGGCCGAGCGCGATCAGCTCGTCGATGAACTCGCGCGCGAGGAACAGGTAGCTGAGCAGCTCACCGTGGATCGCGCTGCGCTCCGCGTTGACGATCCGCCCGAACAGCGCGAGGTTCCTGTCGCGCACGAGACCGCCGATGCCGGCGTAGTGACGCTTGTAGATCTCACGCGCGAGGCGTCCGATCTCGAGGCGATCGCACGGCGCGATGAAGATGTAGGGGATTCTTCGGTGGCGTCCACGACCGGCGCCGTTGCCGCCTGCCGAGGATCCGGCCGGGGTGAGCGTCTCGTTGACGTTGGCGAGCGTCGCGACATTGTCGGCGAGCTGATCGGCGAGCACGACCTGCAGCAGCTGCGTGACGCCGTCGATCACGTCCGGCCGCGCTGAGCGCCGGGCGGGGGTCACCGAGGAGTTCAGGCCGATCACGACGACGCGCTCGGCGCCCAGCGCGAGCGCCGGCGCGAGCGGCGCGTTCAGGCGCACGCCACCGTCGCCGTACCAGCCCGCCGCCGCGCGGGGCCGCCGGATCTCGACCGCGGGGAACGCGCCCGGGATCGCCGAGGAGGCGAGCACGTGCTCGGGCGCGAGCGGGGTCGCCGCGTAGTCGATCGCGCGCGCCAAATCGGGCCCGAGTGCCGGACCAGCGGGCGCAGCGCGTCGCCCCAGCGCAGCTCACGCCACATCTCCAGGCCTTCGGCGGCGGTCGCCTCCAGCGGCTCGTGCGCGCGAGCCGCGAAGAACGCACCGTTGAGCGCGCCGATACTCGTCCCGACGATGATCTCCGGTGCCTCGCCGCGCGTGGAGAGAGCCGGTGCGAGCGCGGCCAGCGCACCTACCTCGTACGCCCCTCGCGCCCCACCGCCGGCGAGCACCAGTGCGACTCGCTCACGCCGGGCGCCTGGTTGAGCAGCGTTGGGCACCGTCAACGCAGACTATCCCACGCCACCAACACTCCCAAACGTGTAGGTCGTGGACCTCGACAAGCGCGGTCGTTTGTTTCACGCAGGCAGGTGGAATGGCACGGTGGTGATGATGATGCCCTCGTAGGCGATGAGCGAGGCGCGTAGGCGTGCGGCGATTTGGTTGTGCAGGATCCGCTGCCAGGGCTTGGCGACGACGATCTCGGGTACGACGAGTGTGAGGGTCACGTCGGGGCGTTGGCGGTGCAGCGCGGCGATGTAGTTAGCCAGCGGCGCGACTGTCGCACGATACGGGGATACGACGACCTCGAGCGGTAGATGGTCTCCCCATGCCTGCCACGAGCGTTGGAAGCGCTCGGCCTCCTCCTCAGAGGGGCTCACGTGCAACGCGAGCACCGGCTGGGATAGCGAGACGGCGTAGGCGAGCGCGTGCAGCGCGGCGAGGTCGAGTACCGCGACGGGGACAACCGCGAAGCTGTGCACCTCGGCCGGGTCGTCCTGCGCCTCGGCCAGGCGCTCGGAGATGTGCGAGGCGAGCCTGGGTGGCGCCACGCGAACGGGCCGCCTGGGCTCCTCGGCGCCTGGTCGTGGCGTGAGCGCCCGACGGGCGTGCTCGTAGTGCGCGTGCACGCGACGGCATGCCAGCACGATCACCGGGATCAGCACGATCACGACCCAAGCGCCCTGGGTGAGCTTCGTGATCGCGGCGATCAGCACGACCAGCGCCGAGAGGATCGCACCGAGGAGGTTGGTGGCCAGCGCGGCGCGCCATCCCCGCTCGCGGTGGCGCGACCAGTGCACGACCATCGCGCTCTGGGCGAGCGTGAAGGCGAGGAACACCCCGATCGCGAACAGCGGGATCAGCGGTTCGGTGTGACCGCCAAACGCCGCGTAGATCATCGCCGCGGGGACGGCGAGCACGAGGATGCCGTTGCTGAACGCGAGACGGTCGCCCATCCGCAGGAACAGCCGAGGGACGTAGCTGTCGCGCGCCATGAGGTACAACAGGCGCGGAAAGCCGTTGAACGCGGAGTTCGCAGCAACGAGCAGCACGAGCGCCGTCGCCACCTGCACGAAGCCGTACAAGGCTCCGCCGCCGACGCTGTCGTGCGCGATCTTGGAGAGCACCGTCTGGCTGCCACCCGGCGTGGCGCCGTCGAAGTGAGCGACGAGCACAACACCGACGAACATCGAGATCAGCAGTGCCAGCATGACCGAGAGGGTCTGGCGGGCGTGCTTGGACTCCGGGGGACGGAACACCGGGACGGCGTTTGAGATCACCTCGATCCCCGTCATAGCGGTCGCCCCGGAGGCGAACGCGCGCAGCACGAGCAGCAGACCGAGCGCCTCGGTAGCGCGGTGGGGGGCCGCGGGCGCCGGATGAAAACCGTGGGAGCTCGCCTTGACCATGCCCGCGATCACGATCATCGCGATGGCGGCCACGAACAGGTAGGTCGGTGCGGCGAAGGCGGCGCCGGCCTCACGCGTCCCGCGCAGGTTGCCGGCCACCAGCAGCACGATCACGACCAGGCCGATCGGCACGGTCGCCGAGGCGAGCGAGGGGATCGCCGAGGTCACCGCTTCCACGCCCGAGGCGACCGATACGGCGACCGTGAGGATGTAGTCGAGGATCAGCCCCGCGCCCGCGAGCAGCCCCCACGGCGCCCCCAGGTTGTCGCTCGCAACGACGTATGAGCCCCCACCATGCGGGTAGGCCCGGATCACCTGCCGGTAGCCGAGGCCGACCGAAAGCATCAATACCGCGATCGCCGCGCCGATCGGGAGCGAGAGCTTCAGCTCACCCGAGCCGGCGAGCACGAGGATCGCCATCATCGCCTCGGGTCCGTAGGCCACCGAGGAGAGCGCGTCGGGCGATAGCACGGCAAGGGCGAGCAAGCGCCCCATGCGCTCCTCCGCGATCGCCGTGCTGCGCAGCGCCGGGCCGATCAGCACCCGGCGCATCGCGTAGGCCACGCGGCCCGACCGCGAGTCACCTTCCCCCGCCCGGGCGGTCGCTTCGAGCTCGTCGTCTCTCCCCCCACGCCGCGCGCTGCGGATGTGCAGGAAGCGCCCGGAGCGCAACTGCCGCGGATCGACGAAATCGAGACGGCGATCGACGGGCAGCGCGCGCTCCCATACCTGCCGCGCCGGCATGCACCCCTCCCACCGCCGGCCCACCTCGCCCAGCGCGGCAAGCGCACGCTCATCGAGCTCGGGTAGCTGTGCGCTCGCCGTGACCGTCGCGTCCGGCCCGCCGTCGTCAGCAGCGGCCCCGCCAGAGGCGGTGCTTGGCCCTCGAGGTGATCCGCGGAGCCGTCGTTTGTCGGCTCCCATCAGCCAAAGATGGCGGGGAAGAAGTGCACCGCGAGCGCGGCGAGGATGCCCACGATCGGCACGGCCGCGGCGGCCAGCATGCCTCGGCGCCAGCGTCTTGGCGTGTGGTAGATGGTGGGCGCTCGTTCAGCGTCGGGGATGGTGGACGCTTGCTCGGGGCCGAGGATGCCGGCGGCGGCGAGCACAGGGCGCTGGCGTGCCTCGAGGGCCAGCGCGTGGGCCACCTGCTCGCGCAGAAGGCCCAGCTCGCGCCGACGGGAGAGCACGAGCAGGGCGAGCACGCAAACGGCGCCGAGGCCCACGAAGCCGAGTGCGGCCTCGAGCTTTGAAGCCAAGCTCGTGGTACCGACTTCTCGCGGGGGCAGGTCGATGCTGCGGAGGGTCGGGATCGCCGCGGTCGCCGGGGCACCGTTGGGACGGGGGCTGATGACGGGCAGGGTGTGCTCGGCCATCGCCAGCATCTCGCGCGGCTGGATGCTGTTGGTGAGGGTGTTCTGGATCCAGTACTCGGCGCCTGCTTCACGCCAGGCGATCGTTCTGATCTCTTCGCCGGCGTAGTACAGGCTGTAGGTGCGCGAGCCGATCCGGACGGTCTGGCTCGGGTTGCTCAGCAGCGGCGGGTCGGTCCAGGTGCTGCCCTGCACGTCGTAGTATTCGCCGAGGCCGCCGCGGTCGATGACGATCACATAGATCGGGCGAAGGTGACCCTGCTGGTCGTGGATGAGATAGAGGCGCAGCGTGTCCGGTTCGGCTTCGCCGTTGGTGTCGCGCACGCGGGGATACTCGAGCGCGAACGGCAGCTGCGGCGCGGCCGAGCGCGCCTGCGCGAGCTCTTCACCGGAGGACGGCGTCAGGGACAGCCGTGGAGCGCCGCCGTGAGCATGGGGGCGCGGGCGGGCGGCGTTCACCGCTTGGTTCACCTTGCGCGTTGAGATCGGAGCGGTGCCGTGTAGGAACGACCGCGCCGCTTCGCTGATCTGTTCGGGCGTCGCGGTGTCCACTTTCGGCAGCAGGGTGACGTGGAATGGGACCTGGCGCACCGGCTTGCCGGCGGATTCGACCAAGAGCTCGAGCAGCGCCAGCACTCCTTCTTCGCCGTGCAGGTCCGTTTCCATCGCCTTGCCGAGGATCCGCTCGAACTTTTCACGGTTTTCAAAGAGCGTCGCGCCGTACTCCGCCTTGACTTCGAGCAGGAACCGCTGGTCGCGGGAGTCGCGGATCAGCGAAGTGCTTTCGTGACGGTTGGCGACGAATTCGAGCGCCTGTTTGCCACACAGGCGCTGGTAGCCCGGCTGCAGATTGATTTCGAAGTACTGTTCGCCGCCGGGTTCGTTGACGTGGTAGTAGCGCTTGTCCACGGTCATGTAGACGCAACCCATTTCGTCGACCGCACGCTTGAACTTGTTGAAGTTCGTCACGAACACGTGGTTGACGGTGAGGCCGAACACGCTCTTGATCGTCTCGAGCATCAGCTTGACGCCGCCGGCGGTGCCGCCGTCATCCTCATAGCCGTACATGTACGCGGAGTTCACTCGGTTCGTGATCACTTCCCCGTTCGGCGCCGTGAACGTGACCTGCAGCTCGCGCGGGATCGAGAGCATCGAGATCGTCGGCTTGCTCGGGTCGATCCGCACGAGCAGCATCTCATTGGAGTGCGGCAGGACCGCCCCTAGGGGATTGTCCTTCGGCGGCGGGCGTTCGTCGTTGCCGATCAACAGCAGCGTCTCGGGCGCGCCTTTGCTCGTTGGAGCAAGCACCTTCGGCGCGACCTTCACCGGCTTGCTCTGGTTGAGCGCTTCGACCACCTTGCCGACCTCGTTGCGAGCTACGACATAGGTCGCTGCGCCCGTGAGCAGCACGATCCCGACCGCCGCGAGCAGCACGCGCTTAGCCATCCACCAAGCGCGACGCGGCGGCTCAGGCGGTATCTGTCCCGGTGGAGCCCCACCGTACGGGGGCAGCATCGCGGGCGGTGTCGTGACAGTGCTCAACGCATCGGAGATGATCGCGCGTGCCCGCGCCTTTGTCGTCAGCCAGCCGGGGTATTCGCGTCTACCCTATCCAGCATAGGCGCGGTCGCGGCGGCTGCGTTGAGCAGACCGGCGCCGTAGCGCGAGCGGTCGGCCGGGTCGCCGAGTGGTGTAGCGGTCGCTGTCAGCCGGGCTTGCACGGCCGCTGGTGTGGGGTGGGAGCCAAGCACGCCACCTGCGATGATCAGCCCGGCGGTCGCCGCGACCTCCGGGGAGGCCATCGAGGTCCTGGTGCTTCGATCAGCTCGGGGATGTCCGAGGCGCTCACGCCGGGGGAGAACTCGAGGCTGAGGTTGATCACGCGAGCGCCGTGGCGGACGGCGAAGCGCACTCCCTGGGCGATCGTCGAGGCGTCTCCTTCGGTGCGGTCGGCGCGTAGCCCACCACGACCTCATTGGGCACATACGCAGCCGCGCGGGCCACAGGCGCACCGAACGTCCCCAGCGAGAGCGCCAAGACGCTCACAGCCAGTAGGGCGCGAGTACGAAGCGGGCCGCAAACAGCGATCTTCACGCTAGTGATGATCCCCATCGAGCCGCCACAGGGAGCCTTCCCCCTCCATCGTCGCGAGGAGACCCCGATCCTCATCGCTCTACCGAGGCAGCAAGCGCCCGGTCCTCGCCGGACGGCGCGGCTCCCAGACTCCGCCCACGCTCGCGCAGGTTTCGTCGACCCATCAAGTGCTACACAACAGTGCTACCATCCACGTATGGCTTCTCGTCACCCGCGCTTGGGAGTTGAACGCGACCCCGAGGTGGAGCGTGCTCTCACGCTCACCGAGCCGCTGCTCGATCCCGCCGAGACCCGCTCGGCGGCGGCACAGATCCGCGCTCTCACGCTGCGCGGAGCGCAGGCCGTGCTCGCCGGCGCCGGCTCGGAGTTCCAGTTGCAAGCCCGGCTGGCTGAGCGTTACGGCGCTAGACCTGGCCGGGGAAGCCTGCTGGAATTGGACCCTCCGCCGGGCCGGCCGGATCCCGCAGGCGCGGCGCCGGCGTCTGATGCTCTGCAGTGGGTCCGCGGGGAGTGAGCGCCGCCTACATCGACGCCTCCGCGCTGGTCAAGCTGTTCAAGGCGGAGCAGGAGACAGAGGCCTTCCGCGCTGCACTGGGCGATTGGCGCGTGCAGGTCGCGAGCGAGCTGATCCGCGTCGAGGCCGTATGCACAGCAAGACGCCTCGGCGGCAAAGACGTCCTACAGCGCGCCAATGCAGCGCTCGAGCGGATCAACCTGATCCCGATCTCCCCGGAGATCATCGAGCTCGCCACCAACGAGTACACCCCTGCTCTACGGGCAATGGATGCGATCCACCTCGCCACGGCGCTCACCATGCGCGAGGACCTCGGCGCCGTCTTCGTCTACGACCGCGACCTGCACGCCGCCGCACGTGCCCACCAACTCAACGCGCTCGCGCCACGCTGAACCAGCCGCGACAACGCGGGAACCACATTCGGACGGGACGACACCGACGCTACGACGATACGATGCGAACGCCACGCCGACGTAGCTCAGCAGGCCAGAGCACCGCCATGGTAAGGAAGGGGTCCCCCGGGGCCTTTTTCCCTGCAAATTGGAGCCCAATGGTAGCCGTTCAGTCGTCCTGGTTTTGGGGGTCAGAGGAGGGCGGGGAGCGCGCCGCCGGTTTGGTGGGTGGCGTGCAGGTCGCGCAGGTAGGCGAGGAGGGAGCGGTGTTGTAGGCGGCAGGTGACGGAGGCGGAGAGTGA
>DASRKZ010000014.1:0-11049 GCA_035648675.1 Solirubrobacteraceae bacterium | reverse complement strand
GTCCTTTACGAGCTCGCGCCAGGCGGCCTCGTAGTCACCGGACTCGGCGTGGTAGAGCCACTGCTGGATGTTCTCGCCCGCCGCGCGCACCGCCACGACGCAGGCCGTAGGCCCGGAACCGGGGAACGTGTTCGGCCAGGGCAAGAGCGCGCCGCTGATCGCGATGGCACACGAGATCCCCTATGTCGCGACAGCGACGGTCGCCGAGCTGCGCGACCTCGAGGCGAAGGTCCAGACCGCGATGGAGATCCGCGGCGCGCGCTACCTGCACGTGTTCGTGCCCTGCCCGCTCGGCTGGGGAAGCGCGTCGAAGGACACGATCCGGATCGCCCGCCTGGCGAAGGAGTCGGGCATCTTCCCGGTATTCGAGGCACGCGACGGCGAGGTGACGGACGTCTCAAAGATCCGCCGGCAGATACCCGTAGAGGAGTACCTGCGACCACAGAAGCGCTTCGCGCACCTGTTCAAGCCCGAGGTGCGGACGGACGTGATCGCCCGTATTCAGGCGGGAGCGGACCGCAACATCCGTCGCTTCGGGTTGCTGGGGCGCGGGGCGGACAAAGAAGGTGCAGTTCTGGTCGGCACATGTGCCGACCAGCGGACCGGCACATGTGCCGGTCCGGGCCAGGCCACATGTGGCCTGGCCTCCCAAGAAGAAGATGACGAGAGCGGACGCTGATGGACAAGCCGTTTGCGATCACGCTGGATCCCGGCTCGAGCCTCGCTAACAAGACCGGCTCCTGGCGTGAGGAGCAGCCGGTGTACGTCCACCGCCTGCCGCCGTGCAACCACGCCTGCCCGGCGGGCGAGAACATCCAGCAGTGGCTCTACCACGCCGAGTCCGGTGACTACGAGGCCGCCTGGCGCGAGCTCGTAAAGGACAACCCGCTGGCTGGGGTCATGGGGCGCGTCTGCTACCACCCGTGCGAGAGCGACTGCAACCGCGCCCAGGTCGACGACCCGGTCGGTATCCACGGAGTCGAGCGGTTCCTCGGTGACGAGGCGATCCGGCAAGGGTGGCGCCTGCAGGTCGAGGCCGAGTCGAGCGGCAAGCGGGTGCTGATCGTCGGCGCCGGCCCGTCCGGCCTTTCCGCCGCCTACCACCTCACGCGTCGCGGGCACGCCGTCACGATCCGCGAGGCGGGCCCGATGGCCGGTGGCATGATGCGCTTCGGCATCCCGCAGTACCGTTTGCCACGGGACATCCTCGACGCCGAGGTGCAGCGCATCCTCGACCTCGGGGTGACACTTGAGCTGGGCGCGAAGGTCACGAACATCCTCGAGGAGATGCGCGACGGCTCCTTCGACGCCGCGTTCCTCGCCGTTGGCGCGCACATCGGCAAGCGCGCATACATCCCCGCCGGGGAGGCGGCACACATCCTCGACGCCGTCACGCTGCTGGCAAGCATGGAGGGGCGGGAGCGCCCGTTGCTTGGCCGGCGCGTCGTCGTCTATGGCGGCGGGAACACCGCGATGGATGTCGCACGCACCGCCAAGCGCCTGGGCGCGAGCGAGGCGATCGTTGTCTACCGCCGCACGCGCGACCGGATGCCCGCACACGACTTCGAGGTCGAGGAGGCGCTCGAAGAGGGCGTGATGATGAAGTGGCTCTCCACGATCAAGCAGGCCGACGAGGGCAAGCTGGTGCTGGAGAAGATGGAGCTCGATGAGACCGGCTTCCCCCAGCCCACCGGTGAGACTGAGGAGCTCGAGGCGGACTCGCTCGTGCTCGCCCTCGGCCAGGAAGCTGACCTCTCACTGCTCGATGATGTGCCGGGCCTCCAGATCGATGACGGCGTTGTAAAGGTCGATCAACGCATGATGACCGGCCACGAGGGGATCTTCGCCGGCGGGGACATGGTGCCCGCCGAGCGCACCGTCACCATCGGGGTCGGCCACGGCAAGCAGGCCGCGCGCAACATCGACGCCTGGCTGCGCGCCAGCGAGTTCGCGCCGGGTGGGCGGGCGAACGAATCAGAGCTTGCGAGCTTCGAGATGCTCAACACCTGGTACTACGCGGACGCTCCGAAGACCGTCGCGCCGCGGCTCGACGCCATCCGCCGGCAGTCGTCG
The DNA here is from genome assembly GCA_035648675.1 of Solirubrobacteraceae bacterium. GTDB lineage: Bacteria > Actinomycetota > Thermoleophilia > Solirubrobacterales > Solirubrobacteraceae > Palsa-744. The sequence continues at coordinate 8,976 of DASRKZ010000014.1, read as the reverse complement.
TTCGACGAGGTCACACAAGGGCTCGACGAGACAAACGCGCTGTTCGAGGCCCGCCGTTGCCTGAGCTGCGGCAACTGCTTCGGCTGTGACAACTGCTACGGCGTCTGTCCCGACAACGCCGTCCTGAAGGTCGACGAGGCAGACGGCTACGCGTTCGACCTCGACTACTGCAAGGGCTGCGGGATCTGCGTCGAAGAGTGCCCGTGCGGGGCGATCGAAATGGTCCCCGAGTCCAGCTGAGCGATCGGAGATCGGCCGCGCTGGGCGCGAGCGCTTACGTGGACCACTTCCCCTTGCCGTAGCGGGCGAGCTCCAGGCGTGCGATGACGCCGCGGTGCACCTCGTCGGGGCCGTCGGCCAGCCGCAGCGAGCGAGCGGCGGTCCAGGCGCCGGCGAGCGGCAGGTCGTTGCTCATCCCGGCGCCGCCGTGCAGCTGCATCGCCATGTCAACGACCGCCTGGGTCATGTTCGGCACCGCGACCTTGATCTGCGAGACCGCGCCGATCATCTCAGGCGCCTGCTTGTCCACGAGCCAAGCCGCGTGCAGCACGTGCAGCCGCGCCTGGTCGATCGCGATCCGCGCGTCGGCGATCCGTTCGCGGTTGCCGCCGAGGTTCGCCAGCGGCTTGCCGAACGCGACACGCTCGGTGGCGCGACGGCAGGCGAGCTCCAGCGCCAGCTCGGCCAGTCCGATCAGGCGCATGCAGTGGTGGATGCGCCCCGGGCCGAGGCGGGCCTGGGCGATCGCGAACGCCTGGCCGGGTCCGCCGATAATGGCGCTGGCGGGCAGGCGCACGTCGCTGAAGGACATCTCGCCGTGCCCCGCGGGTGCGTCGAGGAACCCCATCGTCTGAAGCATCCGCTCGACCTTCACGCCGGGAGTGTCCAGCGGGACGAGCACCATCGAGTGCTGGTGGTAGCGGTCGGCATCCGGGTCGGTCAGCCCCATAAAGATGAGTGCCTTGCAGTTGGGGTGCCCAACGCCCGTGCTCCACCACTTGCGCCCGTTGACCACGACCTCATCGCCGTCGAGAACAGCGGTGGCCTGCATGTTCGTCGCGTCCGAGGAGGCCACGTCGGGCTCGGTCATGCAGAAGGCGGAGCGGATACTCCCGTCCAGCAACGGCTCCAGCCAGCGCTCGCGCTGCTCCTGCGAGCCGAAGTGCAGCAGCACCTCCATGTTGCCGGTGTCCGGTGCGTTGCAGTTGCACACCTCGGCCGTGATCAGCGAGCGGCCCATACGCTCGGCGAGTGGCGCATACTCGACATTGGAGAGGCCCGCGCCGTGCTGCTCACCGGGGAGGAACAGGTTCCACAGTCCTTCCTGCTTGGCCTTCGTCTTGAGCTCCTCGATCACTCCCAGCACGACCCACGGGTCGGTCTGCGAGAGCAACTCACGGTGGTAGGGCTCCTCGCGCGGGACTATCTCGTGCTCCTGGAAGGCGATCAGGCGCGCCAGGAGCTCCTGTGTGCGAGGGGAGTGCTCGAAGTCCATTGTGCTCACGGCTCCAGTCTGTGGAAGGAGAGAAAGCGAGCCTATAGCTCGCGCCTGAGAGCGAGTGGCCCGTCATCGCCGCCGGCTGCTCGATGCCGAGCAGGTCGAGCACGGTCGGCGCTACATCGGCCAGGGTGCCCTCTTCGGCCAGGTCCGCACCGTGTACGGTCAGGATCAGCGGCACGGGGTTCAGCGAGTGGGCGGTGTTGGGGCCGCCGCTTGAGGCGAGCATGTCCTCGGCGTTGCCGTGGTCGGCGGTGATCACGCATACCCCGCCCTGCCGGTTGACCTCCTGGACGATCTGGCCCAGGCATTCGTCCACGGTCTCCACGGCGATAATGGTCGCTGGAATCACCCCAGTGTGTCCGACCATGTCGGCGTTGGCGAAGTTGAGCACCGAAAAGCGCGGGTATTCGTCGCTGAACCTCGCCAGGAACGCGTCGGTGATATCGCAGGCGCTCATCTGTGGCTTGTGGTCGTAGGTGGGCACGTCGCGCTGGGAGGCCACCAGCTCGCGCCGTTCGCCGGCGAGCGGCTGCTCGATCCCGCCGTTGAAGAAGTAAGTGACGTGTGGGTACTTCTCGGTCTCAGCCACGTGCAGCTGGGTCTCCCCCGCCCGGGAGATCACCGCGGCGAGCGTGTCGGCGGGCAGCGCTGGTGGAAAGGCGACGGGGTAAGGCCAGCCCTCCTGGTACTCGCTGAGCGTCGCCAGCGCGCGCACGGGCTCTGCGTCGTCGCGACCGCGCCAGCCGGGGAGCTCCTCTTCTCCTTCGCCGAAGCTCGGGTCTGCAAGCGCGCGCACGAGCTGGCGCATGCGGTCGGCTCTGAAGTTCAGGCACAGCACGCTGTCGCCAGCGCGAATCACGCCCTCCTCGCCTACCAGCGTGGGGGCGATGAACTCGTCGGTCTCGCCGCGGCTGTACGCCTCGCGGGCGGCCGAGCCCCCATCGACAGTGTGGTGCTCGGCACGGCCGTGCACCAGCAGGTCGTAAGCGGTCTGGGTGCGCTTCCAACGATGGTCGCGATCCATCGCGAAGTAACGCCCCACGACGCTGGCCACCCGCCCGGCGCCCGCCTGCATGCACCAGCGCTCGACGGTCTCCAGGTAGTGCATGCCCTCGGTCGGAGAGGTGTCCCGCCCGTCGGTGAAGCAGTGCAGCACCAGGTCCTCGGTGCCCAGGTCTGCGGCCAGCTCGATCAGGGCGCGCATGTGCTCGAACTCGGAGTGCACGCCGCCGTCGGAGGTCAGTCCGAGCAGGTGCACCCGCCGGCTGGCCGTGAGGGCGCCGCGGAGCACATCGTTGTGAGCGAACTCGCCGTGCGCCGCTGCGTCGTTGATCCTGACGAGCGCCTGGGGAACGACCGCTCCGGCGCCCAGCGTGAGATGACCGACCTCGGAGTTGCCCATCTGTCCCTCGGGCAGTCCGACGCTGGGCCCCGAGGCGGCCAGCGAGCCATGCGGATATTCCGCCCAAAGCTCGTCGAACACGGGCGTGCGGGCGAGCGAGATCGGGTTACCCGGCCCGGGCGGGGCGATGCCCCAGCCATCCAGCACGATCAAGCAGACGCTCTGGACCGGCAGAGCGGCGGGATCTGGGCGCAGGCTCATCTGAGCGCGCCGGCGGATGGCAGTTGGCCGGCATCGGTGGCGCTCAGTTGTGCGCCCCGATCGTCAGGCTCGCGGGCGCCGGCGCTCAGAGCCTCGACACCGGGCAGGCTTAGGCCCTGCAGCAGCTCAAGTGTCGCGCCGCCCCCGGTCGAGACATGGTTCACGGAGGACTCGAGTCCAAGTTCTCTGAGCGCCTCGACGGTCTCGCCCCCGCCCACGACAGTGGTGGCGGACGTTCCCGCGAGAGCTTGCGCGATGACGCGCGTGCCCAGCGCAAACGGCTCGCACTCAAAAGCGCCCATCGGCCCGTTCCAGAACACCGTGCCAGCTGCCTGGATAGCGCGGCCGTAGCGTGCCGCGGTCAGCGGGCCGATGTCGAGTCCCAGCCAGCCACCGGGCACATCGGGGCTATCGGTCGTGTGTCGCTTGGCCTCAGCGGAGAGCCGTGCGGCGACGATGAGGTCCTCGGGCAGCTCGAGGCTGTGGTGTGTCTCAGCAGCCTTCCTCAGTGCTTGACGGGCGCAGTCGACATCGTCCTTCAGACACGGCGAGGCACCGACCGCGTGGCCCCGTGCGGCAAGGAACGGGAAGCTCATCGCGCCACCGATGAGCACCGAATCGGCCACGTCCAAGAAGTGCTCGACGAGAGCGATCTTGTCTGTCACCTTCGCGCCGCCGAGCACCGCCACCAGCGGCCGAGCGGGTCGCTCGAGGATCCCCGTCAGCGCGCGAACCTCGCGCTCCATCAGGCGTCCGGCGGCACAGGGCAACAGGTGGGCGACTCCCTCGGTGCTGGCGTGCGCCCTGTGGGCGGTGCCGAAGGCATCGTTGACATATACGTCGGCCAACTCGGCGAGCGCCCGGGCGAGCTCGGGATCGTTCTTGGTCTCCCCGGCCTCGTAGCGCACGTTCTCCAGCACCAAGATCTCACCCCGGGCAAGGTGCTCAGTGAGCGCCTCCACCTCCTCGCCGACCACCGCCGACGCCAGACTGACGTGCGCCCCGCTCAGCTCCCTGACCCTGTCGGCCACCGGACGCATCGACAGCTCGGGCTCGCGGTCACGGGGGCGCCCCAGGTGCGAGACCAGCACGATCCGCGCCCCCCGACGAGCCAGTTCCTCGATCGTGCTCAGCGCAGCGCGAATGCGGGTGTCATCAGCCACGCTCACGGTACCCGCGTCTGCCCGCAGGGGAACATTGAGGTCGGCGCGCAGCAGCACTCGCCGGCCATCGACATCCAGATCCTCCAATGTGCGCATCTCGGGCATCAGCTTGAGCAGCCTACGGTCGGCGGCCCACCAGATCATCGGGCGCGAACCACAGCTGCTCTACGTAGTTGCCCGCAGAGCGACGCTGGCACCCGCCGCTGACTCGATCCGCCAGCGGTCATCGAGGAGATGGCCGTCGGCGACGGCGGCATCGCTCTCTGCGTATTTCACTAGAGTGGGTTCACTGATGGACGCCGACCCACGCGCCGAGCTCGAGCGCTGGCATGCGGCTCGGCCGGCGAACTTCTACGACGCTACGCCGAACCTCGCGCGATCGCTGCGTGTTGCACTCGGCGATGACGGCCTGCGCGCGATCGAGCCGGGGCTGCGCGCGTTCGGCGAGGCCGTTGCGATGGTGGTCGAGCCGGCCGTCCAGGCGCTCGAGCTCCGCCCGCCGTCGCTTGAGCCGGCGGATTCGCTCGGGCGCGAGTCCCAGCGCGTCACGTTCGACCCCGAGTACGCGCGGGCCGGCCGGGCTGTCTGTGCCTCGGGCATCGCCGCCGCGCCGGCGTTCGAGCAGGCGGCGCTGCTCTACCTCCTCGCGCACGCCGGCGAGGGCGGCCACGCCTGTCCCGTCGTCTGTACGGCGGGTCTGATCCGGGCCCTGCGGCGGCACGGCTCGCCGGAGCTGCAGGAGCGGTTCCTGGGGCCGCTGCTCGAGCCCGACTACGATCGCTGCCACCGTGGAGCGCAGTTCTTGACGGAGGTGCAGGGCGGGTCCGACGTCGGCGCCAACCGCGTCGAGGCGGTGCCCGAAGGCAACGTCTGGCGGATCTCCGGCGAGAAGTGGTTCTGCTCGGTCGCCGACGCGGACCAGTTCCTCGTCACCGCGCGGGCGCGTGGCGCGGGCGCGGGCACGCGCGGGATCGGCTGTTTCCTCGTTCCACGCCGCCTCCCCGACGGGACGGCGAACGGGTTCCGAATCCGCCGCCTGAAGGACAAGCTCGGCACGCGGGCGCTCGCCACCGGCGAGATCGAGTTCACGGGCGCGCTCGGGCACATGATCGGCGCCCCGGAGGATGGCTTCCGCATCGCCGCCGGCGTCGTCCTGAACACCTCGCGCTGGCTGAACGCGCTCGGCTCGACGGGGCTGATGCGCCGCGCCTACCTGGAGGCGGCGAGCTTCTCCCGCTTCCGCACCGCGTTCGGCCGCCGGATCGCCGACTACCCACTCGTGCGCGAGAATCTAGCCGTGATGAAGGTGGAGGAGCAGGCAGCTCTCGCGTCGACCCTCGAGCTGACGGCACTCGTCGACGCGATCGACACCGGCACGGCCGACAGCGAGGACCTGGCCTGGCACCGGATCCTCGTGAACGCGAACAAGTTCGTCACGTCGCTGGCCGCGACCAGCTGCGTGCGCCGGGGGATCGAGGCGCTCGGCGGGAACGGCACGATCGAGGACTTCTCGCCGCTGCCGCGCCTCTACCGCGACGCGATCGTGTTCGAGAGCTGGGAGGGGACGCACAACATCCTCTGCGACCAGGTCCTCCGGGACCTCGGCCGGCTCGACGCGCTGGACCTCGTGCTCGAGCGCGTCCGCCGCCGCCTGCCTCCGGGAGACGGCGAGGCGGCCGCGGTCGCCGAGGCGCTCGACGGTCTCGCTCCGCGGCTGCGGCGGTCGCTCGCGGAGGGGCCGCTCCATTTCCGCCGGCAGCTCAACCTGCTAGTGCGCGCGCTGCAGGCAGCGTGCCTGCTCGCCGACGGGGAGGCGGCCGCGGCGGCGCTGCACGTCCGACGCCACCTCGTCTCCGGTTACGACCCGGAGGCCGACGCCGACTATGCGGACCTCGTGGACGAGGTCATCGGCGCCGACCTCAAATCAGGATGACGAAACGGATCGCGTCGCCGGCCTCGTTCCTATCCCTTTGCGATGGCGGTTTCTTTGATCGACTGCGATCGCGGAGACCGGTCAGCCGCTCTTGGGCACCATCTGCACGAAGTCCCCGAAGCGCTCGGGCTCCTCCAGTCTGCACGACCACACGAGGCGGTCGTTCCACACCGTCATGTCGGGGCAGCCGTCGCACATGTTCTGCCGTCCGTCCTCGTAGATGTCGGCCGGCTGGATGATCATCACCGACTGAAAGTGCAGGCGCTCCAGCAGACGCGAGGGTCTGCGCGCGCCCGCCTGGAGCCAGCGGCGCGCGATCGTGCGCAGGCGCGGGTCCAGCGCGGACAGCGCCAGCATCGCCCTGCCGTGGCTGAGCGCGCGCGGCGAGCTGTAGGCGAGATACCTGCCGGTCCTCAGATGGTTGAAGGTCTGCGCGAGCTCCATCGAGCGCGGCCCGACGTAGCCGTAGACCTTCCCTTTCGCGCCGAGGCGCCCCGAGAGCAGCCACTTGAACGTGTCGGGTCGCTCGGTCCCATTGAGGTAGGCGGCGGGAGCGAAGTCGGGGAAGCGCTTGCGGATCTCGGCCACGATGTCGGTCGATTGGAGCTCGTGCGGGGTCTGATCGGTGGTGGCGTAGGGCACCGTGGAGAAGTCGACCGGCTCCCCCCGCACGTAGTGGTCGAAGTCGTTGCCGACGACGCCCGCGCGGAAGGCGATGAACACGATCGTGTTGACGATCTCGATGTTGCGCTGCGCCCACTCGAGCACGTCGGGCACGTAGCGCAGCGTGTCCTCGTACACGGTCGCGTTGAACGAGCAGCCCATCCCTCCCACCGCGGCCACCATCTCGGCGTAGTGCTGGCGCAGCTCGCACAGCTCGATCTCGTTCTGCTTCTTCCAGTGCGGTCGGCCCTGCTTGGAGTCGATGTGGAAGGTGAACCCGGCCACGCCGGCGTCCTTGAGCTCTCCCAGCAGCTTCTCGGTGAGCGCCAGGCCGTTGGTGTTGATGATTGGCTTCAGGCCATCCCCGGAGACCATCCGGACGATCTCCACGATCTCCGGATGCACGAGCGGGTCGCCGCCCGCGATCGACACGCCGTCCACGGTGCGAAAGCGCTCGAACACGTCGAGGTCGTGACGGACCTCGTCGAGGGTCTTGTGTCCTCGTGGGTCGTTCTCCCGGTAGCAGCCGAGGCACGCAAGGTTGCACTTCTTCGTCGGCTCCAGCCAGGCGATGGCGTTGTCCGGTAGTGACCACGGCAGGCGGTAGAGCTGGCGATGATCGATGGTGGCGTTCATGTCAACCTCGCTTTCGCCGCCGTGTGGCCGGCGCGTTCTGAGCGCATGAGCTCGCCATGTGCGACCCAGTTCGGCTCGGGGAACAGCTGGCAGTACTTGGCGTCGCGCATCAGCTTCTCGATCCCCGTCTCGACCATGTAGCCGGTGCCACCGAACACCTGCACGGCGTCGGTCGTGCTCGCCACGGCGGCGTCGGTTGCGGTTATCTTCACCGCGAGCGCCTGCGCCTGGTCGATCTCCGAGCCGTGGTCGGCGGCGATCTGAGGCCAGCATGCCAGTCTCACCGCCATCGCGGACAGCATGTCGCTGACGGCGTCGTGCTCGATGATCGCCACTCCTCCCTGCCGGCGGGCGTGGGCGTACTCGAGCGCCATCTCATAAGCGCGCCGGGCGATCCCATGTGCGATCGCCGCAGTGCCGGCTCGTAGCAGCGCCAGCGCGCTCGCGGCGCTCATTGCCGTGCTGGAGCCGTCTGACCCATCGGCGGCGGGCGCGCACCCTGAAGGGCACAGGCAGGCGACGCCCGTCAGCTTGACCGACGCGGCGGGCGCCGCGCGCAAACCCATCTGCGCGAGATCGCGCTCGAACCTCGAACCGGCCGCGCCGGCATCGATCACCCAGGTCATGGGCGCAGGTCCGTCGAGGAGAACGACAAGTCCGTAGGCGCCGTGAGCACCGATAGCGCACGCGAGACGACCGTCGAGCGCTCCGCCCAACACGGTCACCTCCACCTCGGGCGTGGCCGGCACGAGCGCCCAGCGGGCACCCCAGGGGACTTCCGCGAGCTGCTCATCGACGAGCGTCGCCAGAGCGGCGTTGCAGAGCAGCACGCACATGGCGATGCCGCCGTCGCCGACGGCCAGCTCCTCGATCGTGGCCAGGAGATCAAGCACGTCAAGCTCGACACCCCCGTTCTGCTCGCTCAGAAGCGCGCGATCGAGACCAGCCTCGACGAGGCGGTCCCAGCAGCCGGCAAGCACCGCTGGGTCGCCGCGATCCAGGCCCGTCGCACGCGGAATGAGCTCGCGTTGCGCCAGCTCGCGCGCCATCGCCCGCATCTCGGCGCGCTCGGCCACAGTGGTCTCGGTCATGATCGGCCTCCATCTCCGTCGACGCTCGCGTGTTGGAGAGCGTCTGCATCAGTCGGTACCTTCGCCGGCTGGCCTGCGATCGTCACCTCGGACTGGGTGACGCCATCGAAGAACGATGACCGTCGCATGGTGACCCCTCAATCGTAGTTAGGCAACCCTAATTAGGGCACCCTAACACAGCTTGCACTATGCGGTGATCGCGTTCGCGGTGCTGCCGCGAGGCTGATCGCCGAGACGCCTCGATTGCCCTCCGCGGGCGCCCTCCGCGACGGCCGCCCGCGGGATTCCGGCGATCAGCAGCCCGCCGGGGCCGATGTAGGTGCCGATCACCGGGCCGACCTCCGAGACGAAGAGCGGCTCGCAGCCGTAGATCTCTCGCCCGCGCT
>DASRKZ010000013.1:0-7724 GCA_035648675.1 Solirubrobacteraceae bacterium | reverse complement strand
TCGAGATATCGACCCGGGGAAACCCGCGGGAAAGTGCCACAGAAACAAACCGCCTACGTCCGCCGTCCCACGTGAACGGCGGACAGGTAAGGGTGAAATGGTGCGGTAAGAGCGCACCAGCGCCGCGGTGACGCGGCGGCTAGGCAAACCCCACCCGATGCAAGGCCAAACAGGACCGTTTGCAGGTAGCCCGCCGAGGTCCAGGTAGGCCGCTCAGATGGATGGCTGCTCAACGACAGGATCCGGCTTATCGACTTGCTAAGGAAAAGCCCCGCTAACGCGGGGTTTTTCTATGGGCCTTCGCCTATGGGGTAGCGCGACGCCCAGAGGCAGCTTCTACTTGACGTTCTTGCATTACGTGGTGACCTATGGTAATTTAGCGTCATGACCGTCAAGGACCGTCCCGAGGTTTTCGAGGTACTAGATCGTGCCGAGGCTGCGCTGCGCGAGGCTACGTCCGACGTGGAGCGCACCAGGGCCTCGGTTCTCGAAATGGTCAGGGAGAAGCCGGGCATCACGGTCGCCGAGCTCGCCTCACAGTTTCATTTCTCCGAGGAGGCCGTTATCGCGTTCGTGCAGACGGTGGGTGAGCTTCTCGGAGCAGACCGTAGCCTGAGCGTTGAGGCCGCCCGCCGCGGCGGGCTACTGGCTGCCGCGAGCCAGGCGTGGGAGAACGAGCTCGGGCCGGTGCTGGGCACCGCTGAGGTGCGCGAACTGCTCGGCGTCTCGCGTCAGCGTGTCGACGAGCTGCTGCGCTCCAAGCGGCTGATCGCGCTGTCCGACAGCGCCGGCCACCGCCAGTATCCGGCTTTTCAGTTTCACGACGGCCAGCCGCTCGGGTCGCTTGTCGCTGCGTTCTGGACGGTAGCCGACGCGGCGATCAGCCCGTGGACTGCCGCTTCGTGGTGCGTCGCACCAGACGATGACGCGCTCAACGGTCTTTCGCCGGTGGCGTGGGCGCGCGGCGGGCGGGACGACGCGGACCTCGCCCGAGTCGCCCGCCAGGACGCAGCACGACTGGACCAGTGAGCCTGAAGGGCTTCCCGCGGCGAACGCTGCGGGGCGAGCGGACCGTCTATCGCATCCACAAGTCAGCACGTGCCTCTTGGTGGTTTTCCTCCGCGGGCGACGGTCGCTTCGATCCTGTGGGCACCGGTACGGGCGCCTGTTATCTCGCGGAGGGCGCGCTGGGTGCCTGGGTAGAGGTCTTCCGCAGGCGCCAGCTACTTCCGGAGGTCGAGATCGCGGAGCGGTCGTTGTTGGCCGTCGCATTGAAACGCGATTTGCGCCTTGCCGACATCACCGCCCGCCGGGCGCTGAGCGTCGGAGTCACTGCGTCGCTCGGCGCGAGCGAGCAGTTTGACGAGAGCCAAAGGTTCGCCGTGCAGGCCTTGGAAGCCGGGTTCGATGGGGTCCGCTATTTCGTCCGCCACGACCCCGCCCAGAAGCTCTATGGCGTCGCGCTGTTCGCCCAAGCCGGGATCCCTGGCCCTGCCGATCCGCAGTGGCCAGCTGTCAGCGGGGCCATTTCCGATACTCTCGTTAGGGACGCCGAACGCGTTTTTGGCTATCGCGTGCTACCGACACCGTGAGCGAGCATCAGTACGGCACCGCTATGAATTTTGCCACCTGCGGCTGCCGGGGTTACGTCAGAGCCCTTACTGTGTCCAATACGTCCGGCTTTATCGACTTGCTAAGGAAAGGCCCCGCCCCGGCGGGACCTTTCTACTTAAAGCTCAGGCGGCAACCGGGCTCGGTTTGCGACCGAGCCCCTCGAGTGCGGCGAGCATCGCGTCGAGCTCGCAGTCAACCTCCGGCCACGGCTTGGGGGGGTGCTCGTCGAGCGTCTTCAGGCCATTGCCGGTGACGAGCGCAACGACCGTCTCATCCGGCGCGAACTTGCCTGCGCGGGCGAGCTTCTCGAGCACCGCGATCGTGGTGCCCCCGGCGGGCTCTGTCAGCAGGCCCTCGGTCGAGGCCAGCAGGTCGATGCCGGCGAAGATCTCCGGGTCTGAGGCGAAGCCACCGGTCCCCCCGCGTTTGCGCACCGCGTCGATCACGAGGTAGCCGTCGCCTGGGTTACCGATCGCCAGCGAATGCGCGGCGGTCTCCGGCGTGATCGCGTGGATCTCGGCCTCCTCGGCGAGGATCGCGGTGGCGATCGGGTTACAGCCACTGGGCTGGGCGATGTGGATGCGGGTGGCGTCGGTCTCCGAGAGCCCGAGCAGCTGCAACTCGCCGAGTCCCTTGTGCAGGCGTGAGGAGAGCGTGCCACCGGCGGCCGGGGAGACGATGTGGTCGGGTGAGGCCCAGCCGAGCTGCTCGACGATCTCGAACGCCGCGGTCTTCGCACCCTCGGCGTAGAACGGCCGGAGCGTGATGTTCGCGAACTCCAACCCCGTCGTTTCGGCGACTTCGCGGCAGCGGCGGTTGGCTTCGTCGTAGTTGCCCTCCACCTGGCAGACCCTTGCGCCGAGCGCCGCACAGGCACGTGCCTTCATGTCCTCGAGGCGGTTGGGATAGAACACGTACGCCTGCACTCCAGCCTTGGCCGCGAGCGAGGCGACGGCGGTGCCGACGTTGCCGGTGGAGACACAGCCGATCTCGTCCTTGCCGAGCTCCAGGAGCCGGGCGACGGACATCGAGACGACGCGGTCCTTGTAGGAGAGGCTGGGACGCGAGGTGGAGTCGTCCTTGAGATAGAGGTTCGAGATGCCGAGCTCGGCGCCGAGCCGATCGGCGTGGATCAGGGGGGTGTAGCCGGCGTAGCGGCCGACGCGCGCCTGCGCCGAGGCGTCAACGATCGGGAGGAGCTCCTCGAAGTGCCAGATGTTCTGAGGACGCTCGGAGCTGGGGACCTCCTTGAAGTGGCGGGCGGCCAGCTCGTAGTCGTAGGCGATGTCGAGCCCCTTGCCGCAGTCGGGACACGCGAACACTGCATCGGTGAGCGGATACCGGCGCTCGCAGCGATGGCAGACGAGGCCCGTGGCGCACGAGCGCGTCCGTTCGCGGCCCCCCGAGCCGGGGATGCGGTTCGATGCGGTGCTGGACGGAGTCATGCCGGTAGGAGAGACGATACGCCCGGCCACGGCGTCTGCGCGCCACGCTCCTCGTGACCGAATGCGATCCACAGCTCCTCGGAGAGATGCGGGGCGAAGGGACCGAGCAGTTGGATGAGCAGTGTGAGCGCGTCGAGGAGCGCCTCGCTGTCGGCCCGGCTCAGCTCTCCCTGGCGCGCGAGGACGCGCTTCTCGAAGTCCTTGATGCGGTCGAACAGGCGCATGACGTTACGTACGGCGCTGTGCATCTCGAGGCTCTCGAGCTCCTCGGTGATCTTCTCCACCGCGGTCCCGCACCATTTCTCCAGCCGCAGACGGAGATGCTCCGTGGTGTCTCTGACCTCGGTCTCGGTGTCGTGCGTCGCGCCGTCGTCGCCCGCGCCCGGATCGCTCGAGGAGTCGGCGACCGATCGGAGGTCGGCTCGCGTGAGCGAGTACTCCCAGACCTGGGTGAGGAACCGGTGGCAGCGGAGCACCGCGGAGTCGCTCCAGTTCAGCGACCGCTGCGGGCGGGCGGCGTAGAGGGTCGCCAGGCGGACGGTGTCGGCCCCGTACTTGGCGAGGAGCTCGTCGGGGTCGACGACGTTGCCGAGGTGCTTGCTCATCTTGCGCCCGTCACGGATCACCATCTCGTGAAACAGGCAGCCGGCGAAGGGCTCGCCGTCGGCGAGGAAGGAGAGCGGACCGATGTCGCGCAGCGCCTTGGTGACGATCCGCTGGTCGAACACGAAGTTGCCGCTGTCCGAGCCTGCCACGAGCCGCTCGGAGGGCAGCCACCGGCGGAGCTCCTCGAGCGCGAAGATCTCATCCAGTGGGCGCTCGCGCTCGCTCGCGGGCACGCACGCGGGGATCCACAGCCAGAGCGCGTCGAAATGGCAGTCGAGCGTGTCTGTCTCGCGCCGGGCGGGACCGCCACAGCGTGGGCAATCGACCCGCACGAAGTCCTCCCGCTCGGCCAGGGGGTTACCGGCGCCGGTGGGCTTGAGGTCGAGCGGCAGGAGCACGGGCAGCTGCTCGATGGGCACGGGCACCGCGCCGCACTGCTCGCAGTGGACGATCGGGATCGGCGTGCCCCAGGAGCGCTGGCGCGAGATCGAGAAGTCGTTGGCGCGGTAGCGGACGGCCTGACGAGGGGCCGGCTGCCCGTTCTCCGGCGCGCCCTCCACGCCAAGGCGCCCGTCGGTCGACTCCTCGACCGCGTCGTCGGCGGAGAGCCGCTGCGCGATCACGGCGTCGGTGCGGTCAAGCTCGGGCATGCCGAGCACGGCCGTGGGCCCGAAGCGCCCGTCGACGACGGGTGAGATGAGCACGGGCAGCGGTCTTCCGTCGACGGGTCCGGGGAGGAAGTGGCCGGTGTCGATCAGTGGGATCGCATCGGCGTCGCGGGAGTCGCGCTGGAGGCCGCCGGAGCGCAGCTCCTCCAACTGCTCGAGCACGGCGAGGTCGGCGACCCAGCGCTCGACGTCGGGGTGCTTCGGCGAGATCGCGACGAAACGCGCCTCGGAGAGCGAGTCTGAGTGGGGTGTGAACACCGTCAGCTCGGCGCCGTCGGGCGCGGAGAGCTCGAGCTCGACCCCGTCGAGGCGACCGAGGACGAAGCGTTGGGAGGCGAGCGAGCTCTCGTCCCAGATGCCGCTGTCGGCGAGCTCCTGCAGGCGCAGGTCGTTCTCTGCCACGTGGGCGCTGATGCGCAGGTACCACTGGGTGCGCTGGATCAGCTGGACCGGGTTGTGGCAGCGCCAGCAGAGGCCGTTCTCGACCTGGATCGTGGCGAGCGTCGTCTGACAGTGCTCACACCAGTCGACGCTGCCGGTGCCTCGATAGATGAGGTCGTGGGCGAGGAGCGTGAGGAACAGCCATTGCGACCAGCGATACATGAGCGCGTCGGAGCTGAGGAAGGAACGCTCCCAGTCGAAGGAGAATCCGAGCCGCTCGAGCTGGCCGGTCATGTGCGTGGCGCAGCGGCTGACCCAGTCGCTCGGCGACTCGCCGCCCGCGATCGCGCCGAGCTCGGCGGGCAGGCCGAACGCGTCGAAGCCGAAGGCAAACAAGACGGCGTCGCCGCGCGCGCGACAGAAACGGGCGTAGGCGTCGCCGATCGAGTAGGAGCGGACGTGGCCTATGTGGATGTTGCCCGAGGTGAAGGGCGCCGAGGGCTTGATGTACTTGCGCGGTTGTCCCTCGGCGACGGAGGGCGTCCGGAAGGCGCCCCCCGCGCGCCAGGCAGCCTGCCGGCGAGCCTCGATAGTTTGCGGGTCGTAGCGCTTGGAGAGCTGCTCATTCATGTCAATCGAGCATATCCCAGGGCATAAGCACCGGCGAGGCCGTTGCTATGCTCGAATCACTTGGCTCGAGCCCCAGATATGTCCGCCCCGAATGCAAGGATTAAGCGATGGAGATAGAGATCGGACGCGGCAAGAAGGCGCGCCAGGCATATGGATTCGACGACATTGCGATCGTCCCCTCCAGGCGTACGCGCGACCCTGACGACATCGACCTGTCTTGGAAGTTGGGGCCCTACCAATTCGAGCTGCCGTTGATGGCCTCGGCGATGGACGGCGTGGTCTCGCCGCGCACGGCCGGGATCGTCGGCAACCTGGGCGGGTTGGCGGTGCTGAACCTGGAGGGCATCTTCACGCGCTACGAGGACGCCGAGGAGCAGCTCGAGCGGATCTCAGAGCTGGGAAAGGAGCAGGCGACGCGCGAGATGCAGGAGATCTACGCGGAGCCGGTCAAGCCCGAGCTGATCGCCCAAAGGATCAGAGAAATCAAGGATCAGAAGGTCGTGGTCGCGGCGTCGCTGACCCCGCAGCGGGTGTTGAAGTACCACGAGCTCGCGTTGGAGGCAGGCTTGGACGTGCTCGTGATCCAGGGGACCGTCGTCTCCGGGGAGCACGTCTCGACCGTGTCGACGCCGCTGAACCTGAAGGAGTTCATCCCGACGCTCGAGGTGCCGGTCGTCGTCGGCGGTTGCGCCTCCTACCACACCGGTTTGCATCTGATGCGGACAGGCGCCGCCGGAGTGCTCGTCGGCGTGGGCCCGGGTGCGGCGTGTACGACGCGCGGCGTGCTCGGCATCGGCGTGCCACAGGCGACGGCGATCGCCGATGTCGCGCATGCACGGTCGACGCACATGCTGGAGACGGGCGAGTACTGCCAGGTGATCGCCGACGGCGGGATGCGTAACGGCGGCGACGTGTCGAAGGCGATCGCGCTCGGGGCCGACGCGGTGATGATCGGCTCGCCTTTGGCCCGCGCGTATGAGGCGCCGGGGAGGGGCTTTCACTGGGGCATGGCCACCTTCCACCCGACGCTGCCCCGCGGCGCGCGCGTGGCGACGACGCAGAACGGCACGCTCGAGGAGATCCTCGTCGGCCCCGCGCGCGAGAATGACGGCACGTTCAACCTGTTCGGCGGCCTGCGCACCTCGATGGCGACGTGCGGACACAAGGACCTGGCTGAGTTCAACCGCGCTGAGGTTGTGATCGCGCCCGCGCTGCAGACCGAGGGGAAGGCGTTACAGCGCGACCAGGGCGTGGGCATGGGCTCGAACGGGAAGGCAGCCGCAGCCGTCCTGATAAATGACTGACTCGGCGCTAGCCACGCCTGCTCCAGCCGACGATCAGCGGACCGAGACACCTGCGGCCAACGAAGAGATCGTCGTCCTCGACTATGGGGGTCAATACAGCCAGCTGATCGCGCGCAGGGTGCGTGATTGCGGGGTGTTCAGCGAGCTGCTGCCGAGCCATACCCCCCTGGAGGAGATCGCGCGGAGAAAACCCCGCGGGATCATCCTCTCGGGCGGTCCCGCGTCGGTGTATGCCGAGGGCGCACCAAGGTTGGAGCGCGGGCTGCTGGAGTTGGGGGTGCCGGTGATGGGCATTTGCTACGGGATGCAGCTGCTCGTGCACGAGCTCGGCGGACGCGTGGAGGAGGCCGAGGTGGGGGAGTTCGGCCGCTCGGATCTGATCGTTACCGAGCCGGGAGTGCTGCTGAAGGGGATGCCGAAAGAACAGACGTGTTGGATGAGTCACAGGGACACCGTGATCGAGCCGCCGCCGGGATTCACGGCACTGGCCTCCTCGAGCGTTTCGCCGGTGGCCGCGGTGGAGGACGCGAAGCGCGGTATCTACGGGATCCAGTTCCATCCCGAGGTGGTGCATACGCCGTACGGGCAGGAGATCTTGACGAGGTTCTTGACGGAGGTGTGCGGCTGTGAGCGGACGTGGTCGGCCGCGGGAATCGTGGAGGACCAGATCGCGCGGATACGACGGCAGGTGGGCGACGGGAAGGTGATCTGCGGCCTGTCTGGCGGGGTGGATTCCTCGGTGGCGGCGCTGTTGGTGCACCGAGCGGTGGGCGATCAGCTGACATGTGTGTTCGTCGACCACGGGCTGATGCGCAAGGACGAGGGCGAGCAGGTGGTGAGCGCGTTCAGGGACACGTTCAAGGTCCCGCTCGTGGCCGTTGACGCGGAGAGAAGGTTCTTGGAGAAGCTGAAAGGCGTGAGCGAGCCGGAGGCCAAGCGGAAAGCGATCGGCGCGGAGTTCATCAGGGTGTTCGAGGAGGAGGCCGCGAAGCTCGCCGGGGGAGGCGGTGGCGAGGGGAACAGAGATCAGGACGGTGCCCCCGCCGCCGCGCGGTTCCTGGTGCAGGGCACGCTGT
>DASRKZ010000012.1:0-3390 GCA_035648675.1 Solirubrobacteraceae bacterium | reverse complement strand
GGCGGCGGCGAGCCCTCGGGCGAGCTGGCAAGCGCGATCGCGTCGACGTTCGGCTCGTTCGCGGACTTCCAGGCCAAGCTCAAGGCGGCCGGCGTCGGCCAGTTCGGCTCCGGCTGGGCGTGGCTCGTCCACGACGGCTCAGGGCTCGCCGTGCTCGGCACCCCCAACCAGGACAACCCGATCTCGGCCGCCAAGACGCCGCTGCTCGGCGTCGACGTCTGGGAGCACGCCTACTACCTGCTCTACCAGAACCGCCGCCCGGACTACATCGACGCGTGGTGGAACGTCGTCGATTGGAGCACGGTCGGCGAGCGCTTCGCCGCCGTCTCCTGACGGCGTGCCGCGGGAGGGCCCTCCCCAGAGTGCCTCGCTGGACGCCGACTCCGAGGGTGTCGAGGGCCGCTTCTACGTCTGGAGCCTCGCGGAGCTGACTGCCGAGCTCGGTGCGCTGGCACCCGCCGCGATCGCCTACTTCGGCGCCAGCGAGCAGGGCAATTTCGACGGCACGAACGTGCTCGAGGCACACGGACCCGAGCCGGTGGAGCGCGAACAGATCCGCGCCGCACTGCTTGGGGCGCGCGCGCGACGCGTTCGCCCGGCGCTCGACGACAAGCGCCTGAGCGCGTGGAACGCGCTGATGATCGCCGCGCTCGCGGACGCAACCGCGGCGTGGCGCGTCTGCCGGCGTACCTGGAGGATCACGCGTTCCTGCTCGAGGCGCTGCTGACGCTCTACGAGGCGAGCTTCGAGGAGCGCTTCTTTGCGTGGGCGCGAGCGCTGGCCGACGAGATCCTCGCGCGTTTTGGCGACGCGCGGCGCGGCGGCTTCTTCGTGGCCGACGTGCGCGAGGGACCCTCGTTGAACGCTGCGACCGAGAGCATCTCCGCCGCGGTGACGACACCCTGTCCTCCGCGGCCGTGAACTCGTACCTGGAACACCCTTCACAGTCAACCCGCCGGCGCGCACCGCAGCCACCGCAGTCCCCACTGAAGCCAGTCCGTAGTTCATACACATGGCGGATCACTCCCCGCGCCTAGCTTGAGGACATCACTCGTGCTGCCAAGAACACGAAGCCACCCGATCGCAGAAAGCAAGGGGACCAAAGATGACCACTCGTGTTGCAATCAACGGCTTCGGCCGAGTCGGACGCAGCGTCCTGCGCGCCGCGCACGCGCAGGAAGCGGCGATTGAAATCGTGGCCATCAACGACATCACCGACGCCGCGACGCTCGCGCATCTGCTGCGCTACGACTCGGTCTACGCGAGAGGTTGTCCTGGATCCAGTAGATCCGCTGGCGTGGCGGGTAGCAGGCGCGGATCTGGGCGAGGAATGCGAGGTTGTCCAGGCCGCGCCGGCGTGGCCTGAGCCTGACGCGCAGCCGGTCGGCGTGCACGTCGTAGGCACCGAAGACGTAGCGGGTGCCGTGGCGGCGGTTGTAGTCCGCGCGCTGTCGCTCGGGCCGGCGTTTGGGCGCCCAGCCACCACCGGCCGTGGGGCGCAGGCTGACCGGGCCCATCTGGTCGAACGCGATCACCACGCCGTCCTCAGGGCACTCGTGTTTGAGCTCCAGCACCCTCGCGGCCTTGGCCTCGTAGTCCGGGTCGGGGCTCGCCTTCCACGTCCTGGTGCGTTGGAAGCTCAGGTTCGCCTCGGCCAGCACCCTGCCGAGATGCGCCGGGCTGACCACGATGCCGTGCTCGGCGAGGTACGCGGCAAGCCGCGGCAGCGACCAGCGCGTCAACGGGACCCCCTGGGTGTCGGGGCGGGCACCGGCCACGCTGACGATCCGCTGGCGCTGATCGCAGGTGATCCGGCGGGGTCGCCCGCCCCTGTAGTTAGGGCGCAGCGAGTCGAACCCGCGCTCGTTGAACTCGTGAATCACCTTGCGCACATGGTTATCGTCGGTCAGCCACCTCGCCGCGATCGACGACGCCGAATTCCCCGCATTGGAGCCCAACACGATCGACGCCCGCTCACGCGTCGACGCATGCTTCGAACGCTTCACCAGCCGCTTCAGCCGCAACGCCTCCTCATGCGAGAGCGGCCGCACAAACACCTCCGGGGGACGCATCACCACCTCCAAGGTCGAGATACATCCCAATTCGCCACCAACGGCGCGTTTCCGGTCAAACAATCCGACAAGGCCCACTAGTCGCTCGAGTACGCAATCCAGTCAGTGCGTCGGATCACCGTCAGCGGTAGGGTGGGTACAATCGATCGCCATGATCTCTGACCTGCTCGACCTCATCGTCGCCATCATCACCTGGCCCTTCCGCATGGTGGCACGCCTCTTCGAGGCGATCTTCCACTAATAGCGGGCACTGTCCGTGGGACACGCGCCGTGGGTGGGCGCACGGGGTTGCCTTGCGTTCGCCCTCGGCGACTGCACGCATAGGGTTCGTCGTTCAACATTGGCCGCTGGTCGCCGTGCCGGCGGGTGCCCGTACACAACGGGCACCCGCCGGGTGGCAGCGCTCTAGGCTGGGACGACGGGGGCGATGCCCTGTTCGAGGATCGTTTTCATCAGCGTGCGTGCCACGGTGAGGGCGTGCTTGTCCTGTGCGAGGTTTTCGCGCAGCAGCTTGGCGACCGCGGTGGCGCCGCGCCGCGCGTCGGCGTTGGCGATCAGCGTTTCGTAGACCGCGATCTCATAGTGCTCGGCCTCGCTGGCGACGGCTAGGATCAGCACATCGGGGAGCGAGTCGTCGCTCTTCTTGATCATGGTCTTGCTTTCGTTGGCCAACGCTTCGATGACCCCGCAGGGCGATTCATCGATGGGCTCGTCCAGGAGCGTGAAACAGTGCTCGACGTTCGCGATGTGCTGCAGCGTCTCTTCGCGGTGCTGGGCCAGCGGGTGCCTGATCTCCTCGCGTAGCGTGCACTTCTCGAGCCGCTCGAGCAGGTCGACGAGCTGTCGTTCCATCGATAGCGCCGACCCGAGCTTGTAGCTGAAGATCTCCTCCGGGGTGTCAAACCGTTCAAACATGTGGTGCTCCTTCGCGTGCTGGTTGAAAAGAGGGGTCACGTTGGGATTTATTAGCCGCGGCGATCACGAACCGACTGCCGGCTCGACGTTGGTCTCGCTACACGGCGCAGCGCCGTCGGCGAGGGAGGGCGGTCACCCGCCCATGTGGTCGGCCGCCGGCAGATATCACGCCGGGCCGCGCCAGCGTGATATCTGCGTCGCTTGGATTTAGGAGCGATGGCTGCGGCGGTAACCGAATCCGCCACCGGTCAGGCAGCAGGACTGCGATGATGATGAGGAGGAGGATGAGCATGGTTCACCTCCTACGACCCGGCTGATCTGGGTTCGCGCATGGCTATTTCTTGCCGGTGATGGTGTCGGCGACCTTGTCCACGGCGTTTTTCGCCGAGCCTTTGGCCTGGTC
>DASRKZ010000011.1:0-4494 GCA_035648675.1 Solirubrobacteraceae bacterium | reverse complement strand
AGGCGCCCGCGCAGCGGCGTCGCGTCGTACAGCAGGGCGACCCCGAGCGCCACGAGCAGCGCGATCGCACGCCAAGCCGTGCCAGCCGGGAGTAGCGACCCGATCGCCGCGGCGCTCGCGCCCGCGGCGGCGCCCGCGGCGCTCGCGGCGATCGCGAACGCCGTCGCGGCAGCTTCTCCTCGGCGCGCTATCTGTGCTCGCCGCCGGGGTGCTGCTTTGGCGCCGGTCCCACAAGTCGGCGTAGCGGGACTTCAGTTCGCGACGATCGCGAGGAAGTCCCGAGCGTCCGGTTCGAGCAGTTTGCCCGAGATGCCGAGCTGCCCCGGCACGACCGGCACGGGCACGGGGCCGCTTGGATGGTGGGGGTAGAGGTAGCCGGCGACCCAGTAGGGGTTGATGTCGAGCTCGATCGCGCGCACCGCGCCGCCGCCGATCAGCGCGGCGGCGAGGCCGGCGGGTGAGAGATTCTCGCTGGCGGCCCACACGAGTTGCCCGCTCGCGTTGATTCCGAGCCCGGAGCGAGCGACGAAGGTGCGGGAGCCGATCGTTTCACCCCAGCAGGCGATCAGGCAGTTCGAGACGCTCGCCGCGGCGACGCCGTGATCGACGAGCAGCCGCTGGTTCTGCAGCACCGAGAAGACGGTCTTGCCGGAGCTCGGCACGCCATCTCGCCAAGCTCCGATATCCGTCGTGCCGTCGGTGTAGGTGACGATCGACGCGAGCCCCGCCTTGAGCGCGACCGCGACATGACCACGGGACATGAAACCCACGTCGCGGTAGGTGAGCTTGAAACCGCCGTTGACCGCGGCGATCAGTAAATGGATCTCGCGCGGGGTGATCTTGTCACCGTAGGTCCAGCCGCTCACGCCGCCGTCGCTGGAACCGGCGTGCAGCGTGAGGTGCACGAGGCGCTGGCCAAAGCGCATCAGGGTCACACCGGACCGCTGGGCGATCCACGCGGCGGGCTGCCCGTGAGCCTGCGCCACGACCTTCCAGCTCGTCGTGGGCTGCCCAGGCGCCGTTACCAGCAGTCGCGGCGCGGCCCGCGTGTGGGTTGCCGCCAAGCGCCTGCTCTTTGCTCCCACGCTCGCCGCACCCGCACGCTGCCGACCCGACTGACCAACGCTCACGCTGACGTACGCGCCCGCCGCAACGACCACGACCACAGCTGTCAGCAAGCCAAGCCACCGCCGCGCATGCACCTGTCGGGTATCTCGCCGCATCAACAGATTGATGCTAACCGGCTACGCATCAATAAACCCGAGGTGAGAAACCTCTCATCACGCGATACGAAATGCACTGAGTGGTTAAGAGATCTTGGGTAGGGTTCTGAGCGTGCTTCGCGAACGTTTCTTGCACTGGGTGTAGCGGCGGCCAATCCGGTCGCCTCACCGATCCTCACCGCGAGGTCCTGTGCCGCCCACTCCTTCCCCACGCCCATCCGATCGCCCAAGCGAACGAGCCGCCCACCGCAGGACCGCTGAGCGCGACCGGGCCAGGCGCAGCCGCGTCATCCGGCGCCAGCGTCTTTTGGTGTTCGGGGTCATCGCGCTCGTCGCCGCGGCCGTCGCGCTGAGCGTCGTCATGGAGACCGGCAGGCCGGCGCAGCATGGCACTGCTCCCGGTCAGAGCACGAACGTGACGAGTACCCCGGGTGCGAAGCCGGTGCCGTCCTCGTTCGCGGTTGGGCTACGCGTGCTGCACCTCCTCGACACCAGTCGCACGATCGAACTCCCGAATGGGACCTCCGAGCCACGGCCGCTCCTCACGTATGTCCGCTACCCGGCGCTCGGGTCCCCCGGTGGCACCGATCTGCCGGGCGCCCCTGCGGCACGGGCTGACGGGCCGTTCCCACTTGTCATCTTCGGACATGGCTTTGCCGTCACGCCAGCACTCTACGCGCGCCTGCTGCAGAGTTGGGCACGGGCCGGGTATGTCGTCGCGGCACCGGAGTTTCCACTGGAGAACGCCGATGCTCCGGGTGGGCCGGATGAGTCGGACCTGACCAATCAGCCCGCCGACATGAGCTTCGTCATCTCAGAAATGCTCGCGGCCGCCAGGGCCAGCGCCGGCCCGTTCTCCGGACTCATCGATCCCACCCAGATAGCCGTCGCAGGGCAATCCGACGGCGGTGACACCGCCCTCGCTGTGGCCTACGACCCCACCTACCGCGACACGCGGGTCGACGCCGCGGTGATCCTCTCCGGAGCGGAGATCCCGGGCATCGGCGGGTTCACATTTCCTGCCGGGAGCCCGCCGCTCCTGGCCACGCAGGGGACAGCCGACACCGAGAACCCGCCGAGCGCCACGAACGCGTTCTTCGACATCGCACCGCGGCCGAAGTACCTGCTCCGTCTCTTCGGGGCGGAACACCTCCCGCCCTACTCCGATCAGCAGCCACAACTCACGATCGTTGAGCGAGTGACGATCGCGTTCTTCGACGGCTATCTCAAGCACAGGCCTGGGGCACTGGCACGACTCGTATCGCTCGGAAGCGTCCGCGGGACGGCCTCCATGATTGCCGAACCGTAGCCCGATCGTCACGCTCCTACACCGGTCCCGCTTTGGCGCCGTCTTGATGAGGCAATTCTCACGCGTTCTTTCTACGCCCGTTAAGGGAAGGCGGGAATCTGCTCATTGAGTGATGGTGAGCTCTTTACACAACTCGTGGGCGCGGCTTGGCTCAAACCATCTTGCTTGGAGTGTGCATCGCAGCCGAGCGGAATTCTCCCGCGCCAACGTTCGGATTGGCCGGCACATCTCCCTTTCTCGCTCGCTTGCGGGTGGCCTAACAGTCAGCCTCCTCGGAGCGACGATCTCTCTGGCTGGGTGGATCTTGCTTTCATCGACTCCAGCGCCACAGCGCGCACTCGCCGCTGCTGTGCATGGCTGCCCCACCCCCGCCGCGGCGTCTCGCGCCGACAAGGCACTCAGTGCCGCCAAGCGACGCTACCTCAATGAGGCGCAGGGCGCCGTGATCCACGCTGACCTTCGACAGATAGCGAGCGACCCGATCCTGATCGGGGCCTTGAGCGCCGGCAACCTCAATGCGGCGCTGGCGGAGGCGAACCGCCAGCTTGTCAGACATGTCGTGCAGATCAGGGTGCTTCGGGGCTCACGGGTGCTCGTGGACGCAAACCCGACCTCGTTCGACGTGAGAGGGTCCCGGCTGGAACTACATGCCCGGAACGGCAGGAGCCTCGGCCATCTCCAGATAACAGTCCAAGACGTGATCGGCTTCATCAAGCTCATACACAAACTGAACGCCGCCGACGTGGTCGTGCGCGGCACCGGCGGCCAGGTGCGCACGTCGCTCCCCGCGGCAGCGGCGCTCTCGCTGCCGCGGTCTGGATGCACGCAGATCGGAGCGCGGCAGTACGTTGTGAGTTCGCTCAACGAGACGAGCTTCACCGGCGAACCGCTGACCATACGAGTGCTGACCGCAGCGTAGCAGATGGGGAGCGCCTCGGCGTCGGCTGTCGACCCCGGTCTAGGATCCGCGCTCGATGATCGACCCGGCCGGTGGCCGGCCGATGATCGCGGCGTTTTCGCAGTCGCGCACGCACTTCCGGTAGATGGTGTGGAAGCCCAAGAGTTCGGGGACGGTGACGAACCGGTAGCCGCGGGCGCGCAGCGTCCGGATGATGTCTGGATAGGCGGCGAGTGTCTGTGCGCGGGGGCCGCCGCCGTCGTGGGAGAGCACGATCGCCCCGAGGCGAACCTGCGCGAGCACGCGCTGCTCGATTGCCGTGACGCCGGGGAGCGTGTAGTCGCTGGGGTCGACTTCCCACATGATCGTCGCCAGGCCGAGCGCGGCGGCGGTGCGCAGCACCGAGCTGTTGTAGTCCCCGTAGGGCGGGCGGAACACGCACGGGGTGTAGCTGCTGAGACCGTGGATCGCCTGAATCGTGCGCTGCAGCTGGCTTTCTACGCCGCCGGCGGTCACCAGGTCGGGGTGGGTGTAGGTGTGGTCGCCGAGCGCGTCCCCGTTGCGCAGCTCTTCTTGCAGCGCGGCCTGGTAGCGGTCGGTGACTTGCTCGCCGATCATGAAGACTCGAGGTTCGCATCAAGCACGTAGCTGGCGACGTGAACGCCGTCGCGCGTCTGGACCAACTCCGCTAGTCCTGACGTCGCGATCGATCAACGTCGGTCCCGGCGACTGTGTCTACCCGGCTGGTCTGAACCGCTACGGGCAGCCGCACGAGATCCTCTCCCACGGTACCGCTGTGCTGCGCGGTAGCGAAGAAGCTCCGCTGATGCTCACCGCGGCGCACCGAGCAAGCGCAAGTGCTGCTCATACAGCCCGAGGGGCCGTTCAGGGTTCGAGTGCGCCGAGTAGCCGGTGGGTGGGGTGGCGGTTGAGGCTGTTGCGGTTTTTGTCGTAGCGTCTGGTGGTGCGTGGGTCGGCGTGGCGGGCGGCGTCTTGGACGTCGCGTAGGGACGCGCCTTCGTCGAGTGAGAGTGTCACGAATGCGTGGCGTAGCGCGTGGGGGT
>DASRKZ010000010.1:0-4443 GCA_035648675.1 Solirubrobacteraceae bacterium | reverse complement strand
CATTAGGACCCAACCCACCCCCCAACCCACCCGCGCTACGCGGGTACTCGAGCTGGGGGAACGTGGCGACGAGCGCCAGCTCGCGGCTGGTCCCGCCGTGGGCGTGCTCGAGCGCCGGCAGCCCGAGGCGCGCGCGGACATCGTTGAGCTCGCGGCGTCCCCGCTCGAGTCCGTGCTCGACAGGTCGGTCCGCCTTGCGCCAGAACGCGCGACCGGCGGCGGTGCGCGGGAGGATGGCGCCGAGCGAGTAGATCGGCAGCCCGGGCTCACCCTGGGGGTAGACATGGGGGATGAGCGTGGCGCAGGGAATGCCCTCGAGCTCCGCGGCGAGCGCGGGGGCGAGCGTGAGGACGTCGGCGACGACGACATCGGGTCTGAGCGCCGCGACGAGCGGGAGCGTGTCGCGCGTGGCGTGGACGACGGCCTCGTAGAAGTCCAAGGGTTGCGAGCCCGCCTCCCCGGAGGGGAACACGTGGTACTCGGGCGCGGGGGCGAACGTGAGGCCTTCGGCCTCGATTGGCGCCCGCCAGCGCTCCCATGTCTGCAGTGTCACGTCGTGCCCGCGCGCGGCGAGCGCGCGCCCGAGGGCGATCATCGGGAAGGCGTGGCCGGGGTCGCCGAAGGCGCCCAGCAGGATCCGCCGCGCGGCCACAGCCCTGTTGCTCAGGCGGCGAGCTCGGCTACGAGCCGCAGCTGGGTGAGGCGCTCGTCGGCGGTGAAAGCGATCGGGGTGATGCCGAGCGTGCCGACACCGGCATCGCGGTAGATCGCCAGGCGCTCGCGCACGACATCGGGCGGACCACAGAGCGAGACGGAGTCGATCAGAGCGTCGGGAACCGCGGTCATCGCCTCCTCGCGCTTGCCTTCGAGGTAGAGATCCTGAATGACGGCGGCCTCGGCCTCGAAGCCGTAGCGCTGGACGAGCTGGTTGTAGAAGTTCTGCTTGCGTGAGCCCATACCGCCGACGTAGAGGGCGATGAACGGGCGCATCCCGTCGCGCGCGGCCTGGAGGTCATCGGTGACGAACACCTGCACGGTCGGCGCGATGTCGAAATCGTCGAGTGATTTCCCGGAGCGCGCGGCGCCCTCCTGCAGCAACGGCCGCAGCTCGGAGACGTGCTCGGGCGAGAACAGCGTCGGGATCCAGCCGTCGGCGATCTCCCCGGCGAGTGCCGTGTTCTTCGGGCCGATGGCGGCGAGGTAGATCGGCATCCGCTCCTGGACGGGCGCGATCGTCAGCTTGAGCGCCTTGCCGGGGCCGTCGGGGAGCGGCAGCTCGAGCGTCTCGCCATGGAACTCGACGCGTTCGCGCGCGAGCGCCATGCGGATCACGGCGACGTACTCGCGCGTGCGCTGGAGCTGTTTGCCGAAGCGCTGTCCATGCCAGCCCTCCGCCACCTGCGGGCCGGAGGAGCCGATCCCGAGGATCATGCGCCCGGCGGAGAGCTGGTCGATCGTGGCGGCGGTCATCGCGGTCATCGCGGCCGAGCGGCCGGGCATCTGGAAGATTCCCGAGCCGAGGCGGATCGTCGAGGTCTGTCCCGCCAGCCAGCCGAGCACGGTGGCCGTGTCCGAGCCGTAGGCCTCGGCGGCCCACACCGAGTCATAGCCCAGGCGCTCCGCCTCCTGGACGATGTTCAGCTGATCCTCGGAGCTGAGGCCGAGGCCCCAGTAGCCGATGTGCACGCCGAGCTTCATGTGCAAGTTTCCTTTCAGCGGGAGGGGTTCATTGCCACGGAGAGACGCGTGTCCTACGCTTGGGCACGCATCCGTCGCAGGCCAGAGAACGCGGACGGACACAGCCTATGGCAAATCGTCGTCATCCCTCCAACCGGTCGATCGAGGCTCTGCGTCTGACGATCGACTGTCTGCCGGTGCCGACGCGCGAAGCGATGCTCGCGGGGGTGACGGGCGCCGAGCGGATCATCGTGGGCGCATATGTCGACGGCGACGGCGGCATGTGCCCGATGCTGGCGGCGCACCGCAACGGCGGGCGCACGAGCTTCCTCTCGTTCGCCAAATCTTGGGATCGGTTCACGCGGGCGAGCCGCAAGTCCCGGCAGGCCACCCGGCGAGAGCTGGACATCCTCGTCGGCCAGCTGGAGAGCAGCCTGATGAGCGAGACCCAGCTGGATCTGGATCGCGCGATCGAGGAGCACCGCGAGCTCCTCAGCCGATCTACATCGAGTCACCCGGTCGAACGAACATCATCTCCGGGACGATGCAGGCCGGGGATGTCCTCAGCAGGTAGCGCACGGCCTCCGCGATATCCTGCGGCTGGATCATCTGCTCGGCGGGGACGTGCTGCTTGGCGAACTCGGTCATCGGCGTGTCGACGAACGCGGGGCAGAGCGCGGTCGACTTGATGCCGTGTGGGCCGAGTTCCTTGTTCATCGCTTCGGTCCAGCCGACGACGCCGTGCTTGGTGGCGGAGTAGATCGAGAGCCAGCCCTGGCCGAACTTGCCGGAGATCGAGGAGGTGTTCACGACGAGCGCGTTGGAGTGCTCCTCGGCGGCGGCCTGGAGCAGTGG
The DNA here is from genome assembly GCA_035648675.1 of Solirubrobacteraceae bacterium. Taxonomy (GTDB): domain Bacteria; phylum Actinomycetota; class Thermoleophilia; order Solirubrobacterales; family Solirubrobacteraceae; genus Palsa-744. The sequence goes on along the minus strand of DASRKZ010000010.1, from coordinate 1,911 downwards.
CAGGCACTCGCGGTAGAAGATGACGATCGAGCGCAGGTTGATCGAGAGCTGCATGTCGAGGTGCTTGGTCTGGATCTCCCCGACGGGGGAGCCGACGCCGACGCCGGCGTTGTTGACGAGCAGATCCAGACGCGAGTAGCGCTCACTGTGGGCGGCGACCACCTTCTGGATGTCGGCCTCCTCGGCGACGTTCGCGGCGACCGCGTGTACGTCGAAGCCCTCATCCGCCAGCCCGGCGACGGCCGCGTCGAGCTTCTCGGCCCGCCTGGCGGCCATCGTCACGCCAAATCCCTCCTCGCCGAGCACTCTCGAGACGGCCAGCCCGATCCCGCTCGATGCTCCTGTGACGATCGCCGCACGCTCTGCCATTTGAGGCCTCCCGGTGGTGAAGAATGGATTCGAGCGACCACCATCCAAAGACAAGGAGGCAAGCGCTCGGCAAGAGCATTCCACACGCTGGTTGAGTGGGCGAAACTTGTCGGCGCGCAAACCAGGCGCTGATGGCGGCGCCCGCCGTTGGCCTCGCTTGATTGCGCCGCTTGAGTCGCTGCAACCGCCCGCTCACCGGGAGTCGGTCCGAAAGGCTCGGTACCGTTGCGCGGTGTCTCGATCCCTGCTCACGCTTGGCTACGGCAACCGCCAGTTGGGCGATGTGCTGGCGCTGCTTCGCGCGCACGAGGTGCGATACCTGATCGATGTCCGCTCCGTGCCGTACTCGCGTTTCAATCCGGTCTTCTCCAAGGACAACCTGGCGACCGCGGTCGAGAAGGCCGGTATCCGCTATGTCTTCATGGGCGACACGTTGGGCGGTAGGCCCAATGACCGATCCTGCTACGACGAGGCGGGGCACGTTGACTACCTCGCCTGCCGGGAGAGTCTCGACTTCAAGGACGGGTTTGGCCGGCTGCGAAGCGCATTCGAGCAGGACGCGGGTGCGGCAATCTTATGCAGCGAGTTGCGCCCAGAGCATTGCCATCGCACGAAGTTGATCGGCGAGGTCATGGCAGAAATGGGCGTGCCTGTCGAGCACATCGACGCGGACGGATCCCTGGCGAGTCATGGCGCCGTCATGGAGCGCTTGCACGATGCACAGATGAGCCTGCTTGGCGGAGCGAATCAGGCCACGCGCTCGCGGCGCGCCATCGCTGCCGCCTCCTGAGAGCAATGGTGGGCCGGCTGGTGACCGTCGGCGTGTACGGGTTCACGGCCGAACGATTCCTGGCGGCGCTCAAACGTGCCGACGTAGGAGCGCTGTTCGACGTGCGCCAGCGCCGGGGCGTACGGGGCTCCGAGTATGCCTGGGCGAACTCTCAGCGCCTCCAGCAGGCGCTAGCCGACTGCGGCATCAGCTATCGGCACCTCAAGGAGCTGGCGCCCACATCCGAGATTCGTGCGGCGCAATACGCCGCTGATGAAGCTCTCGGGGAGCGGAAGCGCACGCGAACGGAACTCAGCGACGGCTTCAAGTGCGCCTACATCGAACAGATTCTCGAACCCGCCGACCTGGACAAGCTGCTGGCAGACTTCGACGCCTCTGCCACCGCTGCCCTGCTGTGCGTCGAGCGTGATCCGGGCGCATGTCACCGTAGCCTCATCGCCGACCGGCTTGCCGCCGACTATGGGATACCGGTGGAGCACTTGCTGCCATGAGCCGGGTCCTCATCGTGTCGAAGACCAGGATGCGCGGCGATCATGTCTGCATCGGCGGCCATAACCTCGATGAGAGCATGCGCAGCATCCGTCTGCTCCAGCCTGACGGCACCAACATGCCGGCTAGGAGCGTGGGTCTCTATCGGCTGACGTGGCGGGTGGGCGGCGAAGATCCGTGAGGGTTGGCGGTCGCCGGCGGGCTTGTCGTGGTCGTGTGGTGTGGTCGCTTGCTTTGTTTGTCTGCTGGTGGTGGCTCCTGGA
>DASRKZ010000009.1:0-6729 GCA_035648675.1 Solirubrobacteraceae bacterium | reverse complement strand
CCGCCCACAACCGCCGCTGGCGCTCGTTCAACTCACCCGCCAAAGAACGGAACTTCGCGCCGATCGCTACCTCATCAACCACACCCCAAGATTCGACCCCACGACCACCCAACCTGCCAACTTATTTATGAACACACCCTTAGCAGATCGAGGCCCTGTGCTCGTCGGGTGTCGCCTACAGTGCTGAGTATGAGCAAGGCGACCGTGGAGGAGCATGCATTCGGCTTGAGCTGGGTCATGGACGAGCCGATGACGCGCACCTCTCACGCGCTCCTCGACGGGGGGCGGGTGTGGTTGATCGATCCGGTCGACGAGCCCGAGGCGATGGCGCGGGTTCGGGAGCTCGGCGAGCCGCAGGCGGTCCTCCAGCTGCTCGATCGCCACAACCGGGACTGCGAGTCTGTGGCTGGAAGGCTCGGCGTGCCCCATCTGCGCATCCCGCGCGAGGTTCCCGACTCGCCGTTCCTGCCTACCACGCTCATGCAGCGCAAGCGGTGGCGCGAGGTCGCCCTGTGGTGGCCGGAGCGGTCGGCGCTCGTCGTCGCGGAGGCGGTCGGCACAGCGCCGCTGTTCGCTGTCGGTCCGGGACCAGTCGGCGTCCATCCGGTGCTGCGTCTGACTCCTCCGCGAGAGCTTCGCGCGTTTCACCCCGAGCATCTCCTCGTGGGGCACGGACCGAGCGTGAGCGGCCCCGGTACCTCGGCCGAGCTCGAGCAGGCGCTCGCTCGCTCGCGGCGAGACATCCCGCGTGTGCTGTTGAAGCTTCCCTCGCTCAGACCCCGGTAGGTCGCGACGCGGGTGGGGCTCGGCGTTTAGCTTCTCCCCAGGTTGGGCATCTGCCAGAGCATGACAAGCTCTACCGGTCAGATCCCCCGCATCTCCCTCCGTCCGGAGGTCGAGATCCCGCAGCTCGGCTTTGGCGTCTTCCAGGTGCCGCCGCCGGAAACCGAGGAGGTCGTGGCACGCGCGCTTGCCGTCGGCTACCGCCACATCGACACCGCCGCGGCATACCGCAACGAGGGGGCCGTCGGACAGGCGATCCACGCCTCGGGGCTGGACCGCGAGGAGATCTTCCTCACGACGAAGTGCTTCAACGACGATCACGGACACGAGAAGGCGAAGAAAGCTTGCAAGCAGAGCCTCGAGCGGCTCGAGCTCGAACATATCGACCTCTACCTGATCCACTGGCCGGTGCCCTTACACGACCTCTACGTGGAGACCTGGGAAGCCTTCATCGAGCTCCAGTCCGAGGGGCTCGTCAGGGCGATCGGAGTCTCCAACTTCCAGCCGGAGCACCTCGAACGCATCGTGGCTGAGACCGGCGTGACCCCCGCGATCAACCAGATCGAGCTGCACCCGCACTTCCAGCAGACAGGCCTGCGCCAAGAGCACGACCAGCTCGGGATCGTCACCGAGGCGTGGAGCCCGCTCGGTCAAGGCAGGGAGCTCGAGGACCCGGTCATCGTCGAGATCGCCGAGGCCCACTCGAAGACCCCGGCCCAGACAATCATTCGCTGGCATCTCCAGCTCGGCAACGTCGTGATCCCGAAGTCGGTCACCCCGGCGCGCATCGAGGAGAACTTCGACGTCTTCGGCTTCCAGCTCTCAGACGCCGAGATGGATGCCATCAAAGCGCTCGATGCCGGCAAGCGCCTCGGGCCCGATCCGGATACGTTCGTGCGGCCGTAGCGCCGGCTCGAGGTCCGGCCCGTCGGGAGCCGGCCCGGATGGGTACGTGCGGCCGTAGTTACAGCTCGAGTACCACGCCCTCCGTGGCAACGCTCACCTCGGGGGCGCTCCCGCCGCCGAGGCGTTGCGCGAGCCCGTCGAGTGCATCGTCGGTGCGGTGGTGGTGGTGGTGGAAGAGCACGACCGATCGCGTGCCCGCGCGTCTGGCCAGCTCGACCGGGTAGTCGGCGACGGAGTGTCCGAAGTCCGCCTCCGCGGCGAGCTCCTCGGGGAACAGCTGGGCGTCGTGCACGAGTGCGTCGGCATCCCTCGCCAGCTCGATCGCCGCGGGGTGGTACTCGCCGAAGCCGTCCTCGCCGGGGCCGCCGAGCAGGCTCGTGACCGACATCAGCCCCGCGCCCGCGTCGAGGATCAAGCTCGGGGCAGGCGCGCCGTCATGTGCAAGCGCCAGACACGAGGTGTGCCCGCCGTAGCGGACGAAGTCGATGCCCGGCGCCGGGGTCGATCCCCGCACGCCGCAGAAGGCGATCCGCAACCCGGCTCAGCTCCGGTCGGGGCGCGACGTGATCGAGCTCTTGTGGCGCATCGCGGGCATTATGTTCGCATGAGCTACGACGCTTTGGTAGTCGGGTCCGGCCCCAACGGGCTCGCGGCGGCGATCACGCTGGCGCGGGCCGGGCGGCAGGTACTCGTGTTGGAGGCCGGCGAGCGCCTCGGCGGCGCGGTCGCCACCGAGGAGCTCACGCTCACCGGATTCCATCACGACACTTTCTCCTCCGTGTTCCCGGCCGGCGTCGCCTCGCCCGTGTTCGCCGGCATGCCGCTCGAGCGCCACGGGCTGCGCTGGATCCACCCGGCGGCGTGTCTTGCGCACCCGCTGCCCGACGGCCGGGCCGTCGCTCTCTACCGCGACCTCGATCGCACGGCCGCGAGCCTCGACCGAGTACACCCGGGCGACGGCGAGCGCTGGCGCGCGTTCGCCGCTCCCTTCCTCTCGCACTTCGACGCGCTGCGCCAGACGATGCTCGGCGGCTTCCCGCCGGTGCGGGGGCCGACACGCCTGGCGGCGGGGCTCGGCCCGCGTGGGATGCTCGACTTCGCGCGGCTGCTCCTGATGCCCGCGCAGGCGCTCGGTGAGGAGCTCCTCGCCGGCGACGGCACGCGCGCGTGGTTGTACGGCTCGGCGATGCACTCCGACGTCCCGCCGGTCGGCGCCGGCAGCGCGATCGCGGCGGCCTACATGAACCTGCTCGGTCACGGCGCGGGCTGGCCAAGCCCCGAGGGCGGCGCGGGTAGGCTCGCCGACGCGCTCGTCTCCTACCTGCGCGAGCTCTCCGGCACCCTCCGCACGGGCGCGACGGTGACGAGGCTCGCCGTCGAGCGCAACCGTGTCGTGGGGGTGGAGCTGGCCGACGGCGAGCGGCTCGGAGCGCCGCTCGTGATCGCGGACGTGATGCCCGCGGCGCTCGCCGCGCTCACCGGCGACGCCTTCCCGGCGGGGTACGCGCGCGCCTTACGCCGCTACCGGATGGGTCCGGCGACACTCAAGATCGACTGGGCGCTCGACGGGCCGATTCCCTGGAATGCGCCCGAGGCCCGCGAAGCAGGCACCGTCCACGTCGGTGGCTCGGCCTCCGAAGTGCTCCAGGCCACGGCGCCGGGGAGCGGCCTGCCCGAGCGGCCGTTCATGCTGCTCGGCCAGCAGTCGCTCGCCGATCCCTCGCGCGCCCCCGCCGGCAAGCACACCGCCTGGGCGTACACCCACGGTTCCCACTCCGTCGACTGGGAGGATCAGCGCGACCCCCACGTGGAGCGCATGGAGGCCCAGATCGAGCGCTTCGCTCCCGGCTTTCGTGAGCGGATCCTCGCCCGCCACGTCCTCGGCCCCGCCGACCTGCAGCGCCGCAACGCCAACCTCCTCGGCGGCGACGTCGGCGGGGGCAGCTACGCGCTCGACCAGGTCATCTTCCGTCCCGTCCCCTCACTTGCCCCCTACCGCACGCCGGTGCGCGGCCTCTACATCGGCAGCGCCGCCACCTTCCCTGGTGGCGCGGTCCACGGCGTCCCAGGCCACGCCGCGGCCCGCTTGGCGCTCGCGGAGGCCCGCGTCCGTCGCCTCGCGGAGGCCCGCGTCCGTCGCCTCAGTTACAGAGCTCGCCGGTAAGGCCGAGCCACGCGGGTGTCTCGGCCGCGCGTCGCACCACGGCCGCCGGCAGGCGGCTCCATAAAAATCTTGATCGACTCAGACGCCGCCCTTCGATTTCATTTAGTCGCGATTAACTCAGACGTCTTAATTTCGATCGCGTCCCGGCCTCAGTGCTCAAATCCAGGGAGAATGTGACACCGATGTCCGACCGCCGAAGCAGATTGCCTGGCCGCCCACGGACGAAGCGCGGGGTACTGCTCACGATCATGGGGACCGCCGTCATAGCGGTGGTAGCCGCGGTTGCCATCGTCTACTTCGTGATCTTCCCCACCTCATCGCCCAAGCCGTTCTCCCTGACAACGAAGTCCGTCACTTCCTCCACCACAAAGAGCCAGGCGGGGGCCGGCTCGGCGGCGCAGATCGCTGGTCGCTGGACGATCGGCAGCGGCTCCGCCGCGGGCTACCGAGTCAGGGAGAAGCTGGCGTTCCTGCCCGCGCAGAGCCAAGCTGTGGGGCGAACATCCTCGATCACCGGCGGCGCCACGTTCACCGGATCCAACGGAACGGCCCGGGTGACACACGCTTCGTTTGACGTCAACGTCGAGACGCTCACCAGCGATCGATCGATGCGCGATGAAAAAATTCGCTCGATCGGTCTGGAAAGCGAACGCTATCCCACGGCCACGTTCGTGCTCTCATCGCCGATCGCGCTTCCCCCGAGCGCCCTCACCGGCCAGGCGGTGCACGTCTCCGCGACCGGAGCGCTCACGATCCACGGCACCTTCAAGACGGTCACGATTCCCCTCGAAATGAGCCTCTCCAGCGCAGAGGTCCAGACCGTCGGCTCGATCACCTTTCCCTGGAGCGAGTTCAACATGGTCGCCCCCAGCGTCGGCGGATTCGTGAATGTCACGAACAGCGCGACGATGGAGTTCGATCTGCATCTTCGCCGCGCCTAGGCCGGCCCCCCCAACGCATCTCGTTGGGGGGGCCGGCTATGCCCTCCTCGAAGGAGGAGCTCAACTCTGTCGTGGACATCCCCTGATTCTGTACCCGCCCAGTGCTCTGGTCATTCGACCTACGTCCAAAAAGGGGCTCCGCCGCTTGGACGGAGCCCCTCTCTGGCTATCCCCTGAGCGTTATTCGCCAAGCGGCGTTTCCGCTTCCGATCCCGTCGTCTGACCTGCGCCCGGCTGCGAGGAGTTGTTCGGCGCCTCCGGTATGAGCGAGGACGCCGGGGCGGGTGTCACCTGGACCGTGAACAGCCGGCTGACCGCACGCCCGTTGTCCGGTCCGCCGGGAATGTCGACTCGGAAGACCTTCGTCCCGGGCACGTAGACCTGGTGGACGATCGAGTAGGTCGAGCCCGGCACGACATAGCCGACCTGCACGACATGAAAGCTCGTGCCTGCCGCGTTCTGGCGCTCCAGGTAGATCACGTGCCCGCTGTGGTCTGGTGCGACCGTGCCTTTGAATTCAAGCGCCTGCCCGGCCTGAACCATGCTCGCCGAGACTTCCGCGGTGAGGACGTCTTTCACGCCCTCGTACAGCACCGCGGACTTCTGTCCGGCGCCCTCGACCCGGTAGAGGGTGCTGTTCACCGGCGTCTGCGCCGGGAAGCTGTAGTTGCCGCTCGTGCCGGTGCTCACCTCGGCGACCGGGGCGAAGCCATGCTGATGGACGGTGCGCGCCAGCAGCGTGACCGGCCGGCTCGTCGTGACGCCCGCGAGGACGCCCGAGATCGTCGCCGGCTGGCCGTAGCTGATCGGATCGGCGGAGCTCGAGATCGTCAGGCTCGGGTTCTGCGCCTGTGAGATCTCGTACTCGAGCACGTTCGATTCGCTCGGACTGTTGATTCTGTCGCTGCGAACGAGCACGCGGATGCTCGCGTCGCCGGGTACGCGGAACGTATGGGTGATCGTGTAGGTCCCGCCGGTGGAGCCGCCGGCGACCACCTGGCCGATGCCGATCCGATGCCATTCGTTGCCGGTGATCGCGTTCTGGCGCTGGAGGATCGCGCGCGCGCCGACGTCGGCCGGGTTCACCGTGCCGCTGAACGTCTGTCGGTTCGGCGCCCCGGTAAGGATCTGAGTGCCTTCGGGCGGTCCGGCGAGCGTCACCTGGGCGGCGACCCGGGCCTTCTCATGCCCACTCTGCGCACCGTGCGAGCGGACGTAGAAGGAGGTGTTCGCGGTCAAAGGCGCCGAGGAGAGTTCATAGACGCCGTTCATGTTCGTAGTCGTGCTCTTGGCGGGCACGTAGCCGGCAGTCCCGGCGACGTGCCCATAAAGCGTGACGGTCTGACCGCCGGCAAGCGCGTGGCGGTTGCACATGAGGAGGCCCTTGACTTCGACCTGTTCCCCGACGGTGATCTGCCGAGGCGCGACGCGGATGTTGATCGAGCAGCGCCCGAGCGGACTCGGATGCTTGTGAGCCGATGCCGCGGCCGGAACCAGTGCGAGCAGCGAGGTCGCGGCGATCAGGGCCGGAACCAGTTTACGAAGGCGCATGGCGCTTTCCTCCCATTGAGTTGAAGTGCACATCTACGCCTACCACTGCCCCTCCAACTCAAAGGTTGGGCAGTTGTTCTTCCAAAGCAGGATGTTTTTTCGGATGCGCTTTCGTGCTCGGGCCGGTCGCCGTGCCGGCGCCGATCGTTTCGCTCGTGCCGGTCCCGGTGCCGCTCGGTTCGCCGGCGCCGCCCGCCCCGCTCTTGCTTCCGGTGGCGCCCGTCCCGCTCTTGCTTCCGGTGCCGGTGCCGCCTGCTTCGCCGGAGCCCACTTCGCCGGCGCCCGTTTTGCCCGAACCGGTCTTCCCCGAACCGGTCTTCCCTGTGCCTGTGCCCGTGCCGGTGCCTGTCGGTTTGGGGTGGCGTGGTTTGCCCGCTTCGGGGT
>DASRKZ010000008.1:0-19024 GCA_035648675.1 Solirubrobacteraceae bacterium | reverse complement strand
GCAGTAACGTCCTCGGGGTGGGCGCCGACGGCCGCGCCTGGCGCGCCGGCGGCTGGGGGCATCTGCTCGGCGACGAGGGCAGCGGCTACTGGCTCGGCATCGAGTCGATCAAGGCGGCGCTCCGCGACCGTGAGGACTCCGGCCCGGCAACGGCTTTGAGCGAGGCGGCCGTCGAGTTCTTCGGGGTCTCCAGCGTGGAGGCGCTTGCCGCCCGTGTCTACTCCCAGCCGCTCACCAAGAGCGAGATCGCCGCCTTCGCCACGGAGACGGGCAAGCTCGCCGGGCGGGGCGACGCGGTCGCATGCGAGCTCTACGAGCGCGGATCGGCCCAGTTGGCGGAGCAGATCGCCGCCGTCATCCGCCGGACCGGCCTCCAGGGCCCCTTCCCGGTGGGCCTCATCGGCAGCGCCTTCAAGGCCGGCGCCGTGTTCGTCGAGCCCATCACCCGGGCCGTGCGCGGGCTCGCTCCCGATGCGCATGTGTCGGTCGTGGAGACCGCCCCGGTCGGCGGCAGCCTGCTGCTGGCGATGCGCGCCTGCGGTTGCGAAGCCGCGCTGGATTCCAGCGAGCTTTCGCAACTGATCGACGCGGCCCTCTCCGCGCAGTCAAGCGCGGCTGTCTGAGCCAAGCCGGGCCTCGATCGCGTCGCGGTCGCCGATCGCGTTCGCTCCGACGCCCTCGATCCGGATCGCCGCGGCGGCGTTGGCATAGGCGGCGGCGCGTGCCGGGGTTTGACCCTCGCGCAGCGCGACGAAGAAGGCCGCGGCGAACACGTCGCCCGCGCCGAGGTCGTCGCGGGGGTCGGCGACCCGAGGGGCCGGCACCCGGGTGGCTCCGCCGTCAGGCAGGTGGACGCTCGTGGCGCTCGCCCCAGCGGTGACCGCAAACACCGCGCCGCCGGCCGCCGCCACGGCGAGCAGCGGCGCGCAGGCCGCGCGCTCCTGCTCGCTGACCACCACCGCGTCGCAGCTTTCCGGGAGCAGGCCGGCGAGCGTTCGCTCGCCGGCCGGCAGCGGCGCCGGAACGATCTCGCCGTCCTCACCCCACGTACGCGCGAGGCCCTGGGGGGTGAACCCGACGAAGCCGGCGCGCCCGCGCCACGTGGATGAGGTCTCGCGCGCCACGGGGGCGAAGTGCAGGATCGAGGTATCCACCGTGACCGTCTCCCCGATCTTCCCCGCCCAGGCGAGCACCCGCTGGGTTCGCTCGGCGCCCGACCAGGAAGTCTCCAGTATCGTCGTGACCGGCGCCGGGAGTATCCGTAGCTCGAGCTCGTCGCGGTAGGGCTCCACCAGCCGTTCGATCTCCGGCGGCGAGCCCCGAGTGACGATCAGCGTCCGCAACCCGAGGCGGGCGGCCTGAAGCGCGCTGTAGAACGCGCCTCCGCCGGGACGGCGTGAGGAGTCGGCGGCGATCACGTCGACCGTCACATGGCCGACGGTGACGTAGTCGAAGGATCCCACCCGAGCCGCGTCGTCCCGTGCCGGTCTCCCTGCAATTTCCATTTCATACCCCGCCCATCCGCGACCGCAAGGACGCATCCTTGCAAACATGCCCTCCGCGCCCCGTGCACGCGCCGGCTTACCCCGAGCCGTCGTGGTCGCAGATTGGCCCCACCCGCCTCGCCACCCCTCCGCAACGACCAAATCAAACACGCCTCTCGCCTGTTTCTGTATCCGATCGTCTCGATGACCCACGCATATCCCAATCCCTCACCGCCGCGGCGCATCGCAACCTGCGCGTCGGTGCTTCTCGCCATCTCGCTCCTGCCTCTCACGTCCGCGTCGGCGGCTTCCCCCCGCGCGGCGGCCTCGCCTTATCCGGCGGCGGCCCAGCGCCCCGCGAAAGTTGCTCGAGCGTCCGAATTCGCGCACGCGGCGTCGGCCGGCGGCACGAGCTCAGCCGGAACGAAGGTCGCCCCCAAGAAGCCCTCCAAGGCCAGACCCAAGAAGCCGAAGCTGCCCGTCAACGTGGAACGCGCGCAGCTCGCGTTCGAGGTGATGCAGAAGATCTATTACATCAGTGGCTCGGGGCTCTACGCCGGGGAACCATTCTCATTTCTCTGGCCCTTCTCCCAGGCGCTCGCGGCCACCGTGAGCATGGCGAACATCCCGAGCCTGAAGAGCTCCTTCGCCCATGAAATCCAGGCGCGGCTCGTCGGGCTGAGATCCTATCTGGACCTCGACAACTCGGGCGCCCCGGAAGGGAGCTTCACGAGCACGCTGGCGGCGTTCGACGGCACCGTGGCGCCCCCGGAAGGCCCGGGCGGGACAAAGTACTACGACGACAACGCGTGGATCGGGATCGAGCTCGCGCGCATGTACAAGCTGACCCGCAACGCCGCCGTGCTGGGCGAGGTGGAGGGGATCATGGCGTTCGAGATGGCCGGTTGGGACACCGAACCGGGGATCGCCTGCCCCGGCGGCATCCCGTTCTCGAACTCCGTCGAAAACAGCGAACGCAACACCGTCACCGACGCGCCCACGGCCGAGCTCGGGGTACAGCTGTACAACCTGACCGGCAACGTCCAGTACCTGCAGTTCGCCGAGATCGCCTACGAATGGGTGCGCACCTGTCTGACGGAGCCAAACGGTCTGTACGCCGACCACATCAAAACGCACGGGGGCATCGACCCCACGGAGTGGAGCTATAACCAGGGCACGATGATCGGCGCCGGCACGCTGCTCTACCAGGCGACGGGCAACAGCGCCTACCTCTTCCAGGCCCGCCAGACCGCCAAGGCGGCGATCGCCTACTACACCCCCGAAAAGCTCGGGCAGGAAAACCCGTTCTTCGCGTCGGTGTACTTCCGCAACATACTCTACCTCGACTCCGTCACCCACGATCCTCCCGGGCTGACGCTCGTGCAGGGCTACGTCAACTACGCCTGGGAACATCTGCGGCTAAGGGACGACGTGTTCGTCGCCGGCTCCCCCGCCTCGGCCCAGCTGCTCGTGCAGGCCGCGATCGTGCAGGACTACGCGCTGCTCTCCACACCCCCGAGCACCTACTTTTGAGTCGAGTAGGCTCCCGCGGATGCCCGACACGACGAACCTGATCACCGCCGAGGGCCTCCAGAGCCTGACCGCCGAGCTCGAGGAGCTCGAGGGGGAGGGGCGCAGGGAGATTGCCGAGCGGATCAAAACGGCGCGCGAGTGGGGGGACCTGAAGGAGAACAGCGAGTACCACGACGCGAAGAACGAACAGGCGCATCTCGAGACGAAGATCGCGCGGGTGCGCGAGAAGATCGCCGCGGCGGTCGTCGTCGAGGAGACATCCGCCGCTGGTGGGGTGGTCGGCTTCGGCTCGACGGTGCGCGTGCGAGACGAACATGACGCCGAGCACACCTGGAGGATCGTCAGCTTCCACGACGCCGCCCCCGCCGAGGGGCGGCTCTCGGCGGACTCTCCCGTCGCGCTAGCGCTGCTTGGACGCGGTCCTGGCGACAGCGTCTCCGTGGCGCTGCCGAAGGGCAAGCGCGTCTTCACCGTGCTCAGCGTCGACTGAAGGCTCCGCCAGGGTGGCGATGAATGCGTCGACCACCTCCGCGTCGAACTGCGTGCCGGCGCACGCGCGCAGCTCCTTGATCGCCGCGGCTGGTGCGATCGCGGGGCTGTAGGCGCGGTCGGAGGTCATCGCGTCGTAGGCGTCGCAGACGAAGATGATCCGCGCTCCGAGCGGGATCTCCTCGCCCTTCAGGCCGTCCGGATAGCCGTGACCGTCGAAGCGCTCGTGGCTGGCGCGCACGAGCCGCGCCACCGGGCGCAGCGCGCTCGCCGCCATCAAGATGCGCTCGCCGAGGATCGTGTGCCGATGCATGAACTGCCACTCCACCTCGTCGAGCGGGCCGGCCTTGTTGAGGATCGCGTCGGGGATCGCGATCTTGCCCACGTCGTGGAGCTCCGCGGCGCGGGCGAGCACGTCGAGCTCTTCCCCGTCCAGGCTCATCCGCCGTCCGACGGCGAGCGCGAGCGCTCCCACCCCTCGCTGGTGCTCGTGGAGCTCCGGGTAGCGCTCGCGGAACGCCTGCAGCAGCACGTCGCGCAGCTGCAGCACCGCGCTGCCTTCGCGCGTCTGGTCCTTGCGGGCGTAGAGTCGCTGGTCGGCCAGCTGCAGGACCGCGGCCGAGTCGCTCCCCTCGGCGGGGATGCTCACCTCACCGTGCGCCGCGCCGATCGAGAAGCCCGGCCCGCGCTCTGAGAGCGCCGCCACACTGGCCGCCACCAGCGGGTCCTCACCCGCGGCGTGCATCAACACGCAGAACTCATCGCCCCCCATCCGATAGGCGGTTCCGTGCTCGGCGACGATCGCGCTCAGCTTGTCGCTCAGCCGCTCCAGCAGGGCGTCACCCGCGGGATGTCCGAACGTGTCGTTGTAGCGCTTGAAGCCGTTGAGGTCATACAGGACCAGCTGCCACGGCTCGCTCGCGCTGCCCAGGAGGCAGGCGAGCTTCAGGTCTTCCATCAGCTGCCGGCGGTTGCCCAGCCCCGTCAACGGATCGGTCAGCGCCAAGCGCCGCGAGCCGACGAGCATCGCGAGGTTCTCGCGCACCGTGAACATCAGCCGCGCGCTCACCACGAGCACCGTGGCCGTGGCGAGGATCAGTGCCGGCAGCGTTAGCTGGTGATGGAGGTTGCCGTAGATGAATACTCCCAGCGCCGCGAGCAACGACGCGGCGGGCACCGACACCAGCCGCCAGTCCTCGACCCGCCGTCGCGTCGGCCGCGGCCACGGGGTCCAGGCCGCGATCGCCAGGAGGATCGCCGCGGCGGGCCACAGGCCCTCGATCCACGTGTCCGGCTGGTAGGCGTGCGTCGCCGTCTGGTAGAGGTAGGTCGAGTCGGCGATCGCGCTCAGGAACATGCTCGCCGCGATCAGCAGCCACACGCGCCCCGGACGCCATCCGGTCATGCCGAGGGCGGCGATCGTGAAGATCAAGAGGAGCAGGTCGGCGATCGGATAGGCCAGCGCGACCGCCGTCGAGCCGACGTCGCCGCCGGCGTGGCTGATCAGGGGAGGCAGTACGACCGCCGCCCCGAGCGTGGCGGCGCCGAGGCCGCCGATCAGGCCGTCCAGCCAGATGTTGACATGCAGCTCCCGGAGGTGTGCTCCGAGGAGCAGCATCAGCGCGGTGTAGACGCAGAGATAGAACGCGATGTAGAACGCGTCCGCGGGCGAGAGGCTGCCCGAGGCCGCGGTCGGTCCTTCGACGAACAGCGTGAAATAGACTTCCCCCAGGCTCCAGCAGAGGAGTCCCGCGCCCATCATCAGCCAGGCCGGGCGCTGCGCCTTGAGGGTGATCGCGCGGGCGAGCACAGCAAAGCTCGCGCCGAACATCAGGACGTTGTAGACCCCGTCGTCGAACAACTCGTTGAGGCGCGCACCGCCGAGGCCGACGGTCGTGTGCAGCACAAGCACTCCCAGCCCTCCGAGCAGGAAGGCGAGAAACAGGTTCGATGGTGTCGTCCGAGTACGCATGGCCGAGAGTGGCCCCGCGTTTACATCGACCGTTTGCGCTCGATCCTGGAGTTGCCAGCTCTCCCGGAGTTGCCTCCCTCTACGTCTACGTCTACCCGCGCGAGGCGCGCGCGTGGGCGCGACGGACACGTCGGGCGAACCTCTTCGGCTTGCACCGGTACAGGCGCTCCCCTTCGCGCAGGGCCCGCTTGCGCAAGCGCCGGCGACGCCGCGCGATCCTCTGCAGCAAGGCCCTACGCGCCTGCTTGCCCCGTTTACCCTTGAAGGGGGCGCGGCCGGGCGCGGGAAGCAGGGCGGCGAGCAGCGCAAGGTCGTGCTCCTCGCCAAGGATTTCCGCCAGCGTGTCCGCCCGACGGGCGAGCGGGCGAAGGCCCAGCATCTCGGCGGCGTAACGCAGGTCCTTGACGCGTTTGCGCCACTCGTGCAGTGCCCGCCCGCGCTTGCGACGAGCGAGCGAAGATCTGGCGGCGCGTCGGTGGCGGCGGCGACCCTGCCGGTAGACCCGTCGCAGGTCGCTCTCCACGATGGCGATGCCGGGCCGCTCCCCGAGGCGCCAGCTCGACGCCCGCCCCCGCAGGCCTCGCAGCTCGCCCAGCACCTCCGCGCGTGTGGTTTCGTCGCCGAGCGTGCGCCGCGCCGCCGCGGCGCGTTCGGCAACGAGTCGCTTGCGCAGCTCGATCAGAGTGCGCCGGCGTCCGAGCGCTCGGGGATGGCGCTCGAGGAGCGCGTCGAGCGTGCCGACCATCACCTCCGCGTCACGTGCCCCCGCCAGCCGCCGGGCCGCGTCGCGGAGGATCCCGTACTCGCGCGCGAAGCGCTGCTCTCCAAGCTCCTCGCGCAGGAGACGCAGCAGTGCACGCAGGCGCTTGAGTGCCTTGCGCGTCTCATGGATCGCCCGCGCGTCGGGCATGGCTCCGTTGCCCTTCTCTTCCCCCGCGAGCTGTTCGATCGCGAGATCGAGCTGGCCGAGTGCCATCCGCCGTAGTCCCTCGCCCAGCGGCTCGCCGGGCAACTGGGCGAACCGGCGTTCGCGGGCGCGCTGGGCCTTGGCCAGACGACGCGTGCGCTCGGCCTGCGCCAGGACGACCCCAACCCCCACGGCCACGCTCGCCGCGATGGTGGCCGCGAGCGGCGCAACAATGGAGCCGTGTCCTCCAGCTTGCCGCCCGCCCCATGGTGGACGGTGCGCCGTGCGGCGAACCGCAAGCCGGCGACGTACCGCTGTCCAATTTGCGCTCATCACCTACCCGCGCTCAGCGAGCACATGCTGATCGCCCCCGAAGGCGACATGCGCCGTCGCCGCCACGCGCATTCGGAGTGCGTGCTCGCTGCCCGCGCGCATGGACAGCTGGTGCTGCATGACGAGTGGCTACGCACCCAGCCGCGCGGGCCGTCACTGTGGCGGCGGCTGACACGGCGCGCACGAACCTGAAAGGGAGAGGCGCTCAGCTTCCCCACACGCGCACATAGTCGGGCTCTACCCTGATGATCACGCGCTCTTCGCCAGGCTGGCGGAGGGGGTACTCGTCCTTGTCCATGTACTTCTTGGCCATCGCGTCGATGTGCGCGTCGGCGCCGTCCCTCGTCGGCGCGGCGGCCCGTCCGCGGATCGCCAGATACTCATAGGGGTTCTCCATGTTCTGCACGGTCAGCGTCACGCGCGGGTCGCGCTCGAGGTTGCGCTGCCAGGCGCGTCCCTCCGCAGTGTTGAGTACCGCGCGGCCATCTTGCACGTCAACCCACACCGGCACCCCGTGCACCGACCCATCGGGACGGAGTGTGGCGACGTGGCAGAAGTTCTTCCCCTGCAGCAGCTCCTCGCTGCGGCCCTCGATTGTTGCGCCCATGAGACGACCCCTTCCTCGCGATGTGTGTGAGCTTGACCCACACCACGATAGGGCCTATCGGGATTCGGCTACCCGCGGCTGGGCCCGGAGTTGGAGCTGGCTGGGGGAATCGGGTCGAGCGGCGTCAGTTTGCCGTTGTTGAGCTGAAAGCGCACTGTCGCATGACCGGCGCCGGCGCCGCTGGAGTCGGCAAGGGAATAGGCCAGGGTGACTTCGGTTTCGCCCTGGCTGACGACGTGGATCGACGCACTGGGCTGCTTGGCGTCGTTGCCGATGTAGTGGCCGCCGACGAAGAAGAACGCCTGCTGGCCGGAGCCGGGGCGCGTGCCGACGAGCACGCGGAGAGTCTGATTGGGGTGGTAGTCGGAGGCCACGTTCGCGGTGTATCCCCTCGCCTGGAGGACCGCCTCGGCGCCGCTCAGCCCTTCCGCGGTGGTGCCCGTCCCGGCGCCGGCGCCCTGTTGCGTGAATGCCGGCTCGGGCGCGGTGCGGGTGGTGGTCGGGCCGGAGGTGCCGCCGTTCTTGCTCCCCGCCGGGGGCGCCGTGCTCGCCGGGGTGGTCGCCGGGCTGGTGGTCGTCGAAGCAGTGCTCGTCTGTGGCGCGGTGGTCGTACCCGTCTGTGCCGCGGGCGGGGCGCTGGCGACGGACACGGTCTTCGTACCCCCGCCGCACCCGCACAGGAGTGCGGCGCCGGCCACTGTGAGGACCAGCTTTGGGATCGATAGAAAACTTCGTCTCATCGCCGTGATGGTATTCGCCGTTCGCCGTCCAGCTCCTCGCTTCGGGCTTCTGGGCGGGAACGGAGCAACGCGCTTAGTGGCTGCTGCCTCGCTTGCCCAACGAAGCTCAGCGAGCTGAACTTGGCCAAGTCTCAGGCGGGGTAGGATCAAGCCATGGCCTCGCCTGCGCAGACACCGAAGGCTGGCGACGGGGTTGGTCCGCGTCGCAGTCGGCGCGAGGTGATGCGCACCGGAGCGCTTGTCGTGCTGGCGGTGCTGGCCACGCTGTTTGCCGTGTTGAACGTCGACAAGGTGAAAGTCAACTGGATCTTCGGCACCGACGAAGCGCCGTTGATCATCGTGATCGTCGTGTCGCTGCTCGTCGGCGTGATCTTCACGCACTTCGCCGAGCGCCGCCGACGTTAGTGCAGCACGACTTTCAGCGCGACGATCGCCAGTCCCATCGTGAGTCCGACGCCGGTTTCGAACACCAGCTCGCCCGCCGTCGACCGGGCACGGATCCCGGCCAGGAGCTCGACGGTGACCAGGCTTGCCACGACAGTCCACAGGGCGGCTTCGACGCCCGTCGTCAGAGCGGCGCCCAAGGCCCAGGCGAGTAGCAGCGCCAGCAGCGGGGGCGCGCTGCCCCTGAGGATCGTCGCTTCGTCGCGGAGCGCCCGCCCGAGGGCCGTGATGTTGAGATGTTCCTGCGTCTGGATGCGGTGTCCGAGGACGTCCGCGTAGGAGTGCGCGAGCCAGTACAGACCGAGCGCGATAACCGCCGAGCCGACCGTGTCCAGGTAGCTCTCGTGACTCCCGCTCTCCGCGGCGAGCACCGCCCCGATCGCGAGCACGCCGTAGACCAACCTCGCGGGGTTGGTTCCGGCCCCGATTCGGTCGATCGCTCGGTCGGCCCGGCTGGGCGGCTCGGCGTCTCGGGACGGCGGCGGCGGGGCGGGGGGCCGATACGCCTGCACGAGTCTAGAATGTGACCTGAAAGTGGGCGACGATGCGCGTGGTCTGGGCGATTGGTTTGGGTAGCCCTTCGGGATAGGCGTAGTGCTTTGGACGGACGACCACCCCGCATGCCCTGTGGCCGTTTTCGAGCTCGAAGCAGTTGCTTCCTTCGTAGTTTTCGCTGCGGCAGGGGTAGGTGCCGTTGCAGGGCGGGGCGTGTGGGACGGCGTAGATACCGCCGATGTATGTGCCGCCACGACACCAATGTCCAGTTGTCGACTTCGTCGGGGTGAGTGTGAGGGCTACGGGGCGAGCTGGGTGTGGGTAGCCGTAGTCGGTCTTCTCCATGTCGCTAGAGGTCGCGCACGGCGGTGGCGCGTTTTGGGTGTAGCCCTTGTAGGGCTTGAGAACGATGACGGCGTAGTAGTAGCCGCCCTGCGGTAGGCGATCGGTCGCGTGGAAGCTGATGTGGATGTTGCCGGCGACGCTCAGCTGCTGCTGCACGTGGACGGACACGGAGTCTGGCTGCGGGCTGGCCGACGCGCCGACCGAGCCGGCGATAGTCAACGCAACGACGCTGACGACGAGCGCATGAAACCTCCACCGCATCCAGATGGCACGATAGCGCGCAGACGGCGCCTCTCCTCGGGCGCTCCGGGTGAGCGAAAGATGGGTCGTTGGTAGGGGTCGCATGCGACCTGAGGGGGATACGCGCGTGAGCAAAGATGGTCCTGGCGGGCGTTGTGGCGGCGGGAGAATCACCGTACGGTGAGGTTCGTGAT
Organism: Solirubrobacteraceae bacterium; assembly: GCA_035648675.1. Classification (GTDB taxonomy): domain Bacteria; phylum Actinomycetota; class Thermoleophilia; order Solirubrobacterales; family Solirubrobacteraceae; genus Palsa-744. The sequence continues at coordinate 9,241 of DASRKZ010000008.1, read as the reverse complement.
CGATGTCCGGGGTGTGACCAAGCGGTATGGCGAGAAGGTCGCGGTGGACGATCTCAGCTTTTCTGTCTCACCCGGGATCGTGACGGGTTTTCTGGGTCCCAACGGGGCTGGGAAGTCGACCACGATGCGGTTGATCCTAGGGCTGGATGCGCCTACGAGTGGGACGGTGAGGGTCAACGGCTGCTCCTATCGTGAGCTGTCCGCGCCGCTTCACGAGATCGGCGCGATGCTGGAGGCCCATGCGATCCACACCGGCCGCTCGGCCTATAACCACCTGCTCGCGCTGGCCCAGACCCACGGGATCCCGCGCAGCCGGGTGGAGGAGGTCCTCGAGCTGGTCGGTCTGCGTGAGGTCGCTCGCAAGCGCGTGGGTAGCTTCTCGCTCGGCATGGGCCAGCGTCTGGGTGTCGCGGCCGCTCTGCTGGGCGATCCCGCGACGGTGATCCTCGACGAGCCCGCCAACGGTCTCGACCCCGAGGGTATCCACTGGATCCGCAACCTGCTCAAGCGCCTAGCATCCGAAGGGCGCACGGTGTTCCTCTCGTCTCATCTGATGAGCGAGATGGCCCAGACCGCCGATCATCTGATCGTGGTTGGGCGCGGCCGGCTGATCGCCGACACCTCGGTGGCGGAGTTCGTGCGCCGCGCCTCCTCCGATGCCAACGTACGGGTCCGCTCGTCCCAGGCCACCGAGCTGCGCGACGCGCTGGCCCGACGCGATGATGTGGAGGTACAGAGCATCGGGGAGGGTCTGCTGGAGGTCGGCGGCCTCACCGGCGAGCAGATCGGCGAGATCGCGCTGCAAGCACGGATCGTGATCTCTGAGCTAACGCCGCAACAGGCGTCGCTGGAGGAGGCCTTCATGAGCCTGACTGGCGAGTCCGTCGAGTATCGCGCCAGCGCCGGCGAGGAGAACGAAGCGAGCGAGAATATGAAGGCCATGGCATGAGCGCCACCGAGACACTGCCCGCTGCCACAGCGCCGACCCAGCGCGGCTTCACCGGCCGCGTGACCCAGGGGCACGTGCTGCGCTCGGAGTGGACCAAGCTATGGTCGCTGCGCTCTACCCGGTGGTCGCTGCTGTTCGCCTTCGTGTCGATGGCGGGCCTCGGGCCGCTGATCGCCGTGGTCACGATGGGCCACTGGGAACGTCTGAGTCCGCATGACCGCGCCACCTTCGATCCGATCAACACGGCCCTCGGCGGATATCACCTGGCCCAGCTGGCGATCGGAGTGCTCGGAGTGCTCGTGATCTCCGGTGAGTACTCGACCGGGCAGATCCGCTCGAGCTTCATGGCCGTGCCCCACCGCCTACCCGTGCTCTGGGCCAAGGCGGGAACGTTCGCGGCGGTCACCTTCGTCCTGATGGTGATCGCCTCGGCGATCGCGTTCTTCGGTGCGCAGGCGATCCTTACCCAGCATCACGTCAACGTGTCGATCAGTCACGCGCCGGCGCTTCGAGCGATCATCGGCACGGGCCTGTACATGATCGTGCTGGGCGTGTTCGCGATGTCACTCGGTGCGCTAACACGCAATACCGCCGGCGGTATTGCGATCTTCGCCGGGGTGTTGTTCGTGCTGCCGGGGCTCGTGCACGTGCTGCCTGCCAGCACGTTTAACGCGATCAACCCCTATCTACCCTCGAATGCCGGCGGCGACGTGCTCAGTAACACCGCCGACCCTGGCATGCTGGCTCCCTGGACCGGCTTTGCCGTGTTCTGCGGCTACACAGTCCTCACACTTGCCGCCTCGGCAATCTTGCTCGTGCGCCGCGACGCCTGACGTCGCAAAAGCTTCATGAGTGATCCTCTGCCCACACGCCAAATCGCCACGAAGACTCTGACCAAGGTTCCGGAGATCATCGTGATCTTCTGGGTCCTGAAGCTCCTGACCACCGGCATGGGGGAGTCGATGTCGGATTTCCTCGGCCAGCAGAGCGTCCCGCTCGCCGCTGTAATCGGCATCTTCGGACTGTGGTTCGCGCTGTGGCTACAGATGCGCCAGCGCGAATATCGTGCACCGATCTACTGGTTTGCGGTGATGATGGTCGCGATCTTCGGCACGATGGCCGCCGACGGCATACACGACGGGGCGAGTATTCCCTATGCGGTGACCACGCCCGTATTCGCATGCGTCGTCGCCGCGATCTTCTTCGTCTGGTATCGCAGCGAGGGAACGCTCTCGATCCACAGCATCACGACCCGTCGCCGCGAGGGCTTCTACTGGGCCGCCGTCCTAGGGACGTTCGCGCTCGGCACCGCCGCGGGGGATCTGACCGCGATCTCGTTGAAAATCGGCTTCTTCGACTCGGTGCTGCTGTTCGCCGCGATCATTGCCGTCCCCGCGATCGGCTGGTGGCGTTTCAATATGAACCCGATCCTCGCGTTCTGGTTTGCCTACGTCGTCACTCGCCCGCTCGGCGCCTCCTTCGCGGACTGGTTCAGCAAGCCCCCCAAGCAGTCCGGCCTCGGCCTCGGAGACGGCCCGGTCAGCGCGATCGCACTGGTCGTGTTCATTGCGCTCGTCGCCTACGTGGCCGTCACCAAGCTAGACGTCCAGGGTGAGCGACATGTCGCAGCCCCGCATCCGCCCCTACATCCGCACCCGTCCCTACATCATCCGCATCCGCATCCGCATCCGCACCCGCACCCGCACCCGCACCCGCACCCGATTCTCGAGGCAGAGCTCGATTAGCGTCAAAATGGATGCATGAATGATTCAGCGGAAGAGCTTGCCTCAACCTGGCTGACCCAACGGGCGCAGCGGCTGAGCCGACTGAGCACCAGTCATCCGTTCGCGGTCGATCTCGCGATCTGCGTGGCTGTGGCGGCGTTGAGCATCGGCGGCTTGGCGACTCAGCGTCGTCTCGACGCGCTCGCCCTGATCTTCTGCGGCGCCCTGTGTGCGCCGTTATTGCTGCGTCGTATCAGCCCGATCCTGTGCTTTGGGGTGATCGCGTTCGTCGCGCTTACGCAGTGGCTGCTCGCCGGCCCGCAGCTGGCCGATGCCGCGCTGTTGGTCGCGCTCTACTGGGTGGCTCTCGACGGCAGTCTGCTCGAGGGCGCGCTGGCCGCCGGCATGGTCGAGCTGGGAGCCGTGATGGCGGCGCTACGCTGGTCGCCGTCTGAGCCGCTGAAGGTGTGGGTTGGGCTTACGGGGCTGGCAACCGCGGCGGCCGTACTCGGCGTCTCGATCCGCCAGCGAAGAGCGCTGCTCGCCTCCCTGGAGGAGAAGGCCGCGCGGCTTGAATTCGAGCGCGACCAGGAGGGTCGTCTCGGCGCAGCGGCTGAGCGGGCCCGCATCGCACGTGAGATGCACGACATCGTGGCCCACAACCTCACCGTGATGATCGCCCTGGCCGACGGCGCCGGCTACGCGATGGACACCTCGCCCGAGCGCGCGATCGAGGCGACTCAACGCGTCTCGGCGACCGGCCGCCAGGCGCTGGTGGAGATGCGCCGGCTGCTCGGCGTACTGCGCGAGGAGTCATCAGAGCATCCGCTGGAGCCGCAGCCGAGCCTCGATCGGCTCGACGAGCTCCTGGCGCGGGTAAATGCCGCCGGGATCCCGGTGACGATGGATCTCGACGGCGACCCGCACGAGCTTGCCGACGGCGTCCAGCTGACCGTGTTCCGGGTCGCCCAGGAGGCTCTGACGAACACCCTCAAGCACGCCGATCGTCCCACCCGCGCACATCTTGCGTTGAGCTGCCGTCCGGGTCAGGTCGAGCTGGAGGTCACAGACACGGGCGACGGGCGAGCCGTGGCGGCCTCGGGCGGACGCGGGCTGCACGGCATGCGCGAGCGTGCCGCGACCTATGGAGGCAAGCTCGACGTTGGCCCCAGACCGCAGGGCGGCTGGCGCGTGCACCTGCAACTGAACCCCGACGCCGAGGGCGCGCTGCCGTGAGCACAAGCCTGCTGCTGGCCGACGACCAGGAGCTGATGCGGATGGCGTTTCGGATGGTGATCGACACCCAACCCGACATGTCGATCCTCGGAGAGGCCTGTAACGGCCACGAGGCCGTTGCGGCCTCCGAGCGGCTGGCGCCGGACGTAGTGCTGATGGACGTGCGCATGCCCGAGATGGACGGAGTGCAAGCCACGCGGCTGATCGTCGAGTCCAATAACAGCGCCCGGATCATCATTCTCACCACCTTCGACCTGGACGAGTACGTCTACGCGGCGCTGCGAGCCGGAGCGAGTGGCTTCCTGCTGAAGGACACCCCGCCGGCCGACCTGCTCTCGGGCATCCGCGCGGTCGCCAGCGGAGACGCCGTCGTGGCGCCGAGCGTCACCCGCCGGCTGCTATCCACCTACGCCCATCGTCTACCCGTCTCCGGCCGCCCCGATCACGGCCAGCAGGAGCGCCTGGAGCGGCTGACCGCACGCGAGCACGAGGTGCTCCTGCAGGTAGCGGCGAGCCTCTCAAACGCCGAGATCGCCGAACGCCTCGTGCTCTCCGAGGCCACCGTGAAGTCCCACGTCGGACGCGTCCTGTCAAAGCTCGGGCTGCGCGACCGCGTGCAGATCGTCGTCTTCGCCTACGAGACCGGCCTGATCACGCCCTCACACAGCTGACTCGAGGTAAGCGACAGGCTCGCCGTCCATCCTGGGCCATGCGGAGGACTCGACGCTGAAGTGCGCTTCCCGGCCTCGGCTGCGGAGGGCCTACCCTGAGAGGGTCCGTGTCGCGACGTGGGCGGCGGCGGCGCGTGAGCTGACGCCAAGCTGTCTGTAGATGTTCTCCAAGTGGTGGCGGACTGTGTGCTCGCTGATGTTGAGGGCGCGGGCAATGCCGGCGTTGGTTTCGCCCTGCCAGAGGAGATGGAGCACCTCGGCCTGGCGGACGGTGAGGCCGAGCCCGCGAAGCGCTTGGGGCCGACTCTCCGCAGGCAGGCGAATCGCGATCACGTCGTGGCTCCCCGGCGTGCCGCGCAAGTAGTGCGCGTGCAGTTCGCTCTCCGGGAGGTGGAGTCCTAGCGGCGCAGGGCCGCCCGGCCCTCCGCGGCGTTGCAGGCGAGCCCAGCTGCGCAGCGTATCGATCGTCGAGCGATCCGCAGAGAGCGCGAGCAAGAGGCGCTCAGCACGATCGTGGGCGGGCTGCAACAGGCCACTCTCCTTGACCAGGAAGACGGCGAATTGACCCGGCGCCTCGCCGTCTGAGGCTCGCAGGATCGCGTCGAGTCGCGCTCGGTCGTGGAGATTGCGGTGGGCCGGGATCACGATCGCTCTGGCGCCTTGAAGCAGCGCCAGCTCGCGCTCGTCGAAGTCCCGTCCCGCTCTGCTGAGCGTGATCCCAATCATCTGTCCGTAGGTGGGCACCGTAAAGGCGAGTTGGTACTCGGTGTCGATGTGTCGGTAGACCAGGTCGTACAGATCCAGGGCATGGAGCTCGCGGCGGCTGATGAAGTCCGATAGTCGCAGCGTCCCGGTCTCGCCTGTGCGGGCGCAGTGCGCAGCCAGTGGGTTCTGAAGCACGAACTCGGCAAACGCCTCGAGCATCCCGCCGCTGACGTTCAGTGTCTCCGCGGGGTCGGCGACGACGAAGACTTCCCCGGGGTCCGCGCCGATCTCGTTGTAGGAGGCGAGGTCGCAGTCCACCAACTGTCGTAGGTGCGCCAGTACGCCGGTGCGGAAGCTTGGCAGGTCCTCCAGTGCCCACAGCCCCAGGGCAGCGTGGGCAAGTAGGTCCTCATCTGAACGACGCGTTCCGCGCATATCTCGCAAAAGATAGGCAAAACATCCCATACGCACAGCGCACATAGGCCATAGCCTTGGCCATCACAGACATCCGACCCTCTGGAGAACATGCAATGAAGCGACTTACCCTGCTCCTCGCTATGACCGCGAGCGCCCTACTGACTGCCGGCAGCACGATCGCCGTGGGTTCCGCGGCAGCGAGCTCGACGCTGCCCACGCTCACGATCGCGATCACCAAGTCTTCGATCGCGGTCACGGGCGCCGCGCAGTCAGGCGCGGTCAACGTCGTCTCGACCGCCACGGGCGTCAAGGAAGCAAGCGCCATCCTGTTCCTCATGAAGCCAGGCGTGACCGTCGCGGAAGTAGAAACAGCGCTGAAGAACGGTGCCGGGAAGGACCCGAACAAGGCGAGCAAGTACGGCTCGATCGTGTTCGACGCCGAAGCGAATCCCGGTCAGACGAGCGAAGCGCAGACGAACCTCGCGCCCGGGCAGTATCTCGCTCTCGGCGGGGCGGGAGAAGGCGGGCCGAAGCTGAAAGCGGCCTTCACGGTGACCGCTTCCGCATCCCCCGCTACGCTGCCGACGCCCCAGGCCACCGTCCGCTCGATCGAGTTCGCCTTCAGAGGACCCACCGTTTTACACGACGGGGAAATCGTGCGCTTTGAAAATGAAGGCTTCCTCGTGCACATGGACGTAGTGTTTCCCGTGAAGAGCAAGAGCGCCGCCAAGCAGGTCGTAAAGCACCTGCTGGCAGGAAAGGAAAAGGGGCTGGAAAAGTTCGCTGCCGGAGCGCCGTTTGAGTTTGCGGGGCCGATATCGACCGGCGCCTACCAGCAGGAGACGATCACCGCGAAGCCGGGCTGGTACGTGCAGGCCTGCTTCATGGATACCCAGGACGGACGTCAACACGTCCAGCTCGGCATGGAGCGGATCATCAAGATCGTCAAGTAGCCAGGCCAGCGAGCGTCGCGTGCAGCGATGGGCCGGGCGGGTGGCTTCAACCCCCGCTCGGCCACTTGATCCTCGGCTGGAGCCGCTACAACCTCAGGATGCCGACGAGCGCTCCGGCACGCCGACTGCAAATCCGAGCGCCACGGGGAACAGTGGTCCTCCCGGCTTATCCGCCGCGTGAGGCGCCACGCGCGGCACGTCGAATCGAGAGCGCCAGCAGCCCCACCACCGCGAGCGGCATGACCCACCAGGCCGAGATACCCACGGCAGCGAGAAGCGCGGTCAACGCGAGCGCCAGCGCCACGCCGATCGCGGTGCGCCAGTCATCGCCGACGATGAAGTCCCACACCGCGAACCCGAATGTCCGCGCCCGTGTCATGTGCCCACCGCCGTCCGATCGCTTGTGTCGGTGGGCGTGCTCTGGGGCTGTTCGACAAGCGCTGGGTGCGCGCTGCGGCTCAGCGCCTTGGCCATCGCGACCGCAACCAAGAGCACGCCCGGGACGATCGCCAACAGAGCCCCGTCTCCGCCGGGCCAGCTCGCGCCGGCGCCCTCGGCGCCCCAGAACATGCCGAACGAGCTGAGCATGACACCGACCGCGAACTTCATCGTATTCTCCGGCACCCTCGCCAGCGGCGCTCTCACCGCGACACCCGCGGCGATGACGACGAGCACGGCGAGTCCGGCAGCTGCGGCGGCCAGGGCGACATGGTGTTGGTTGGCGCCGAAGGTGAGCACGATGAACGCGACCTCGATGCCCTCGAGGAGCACTCCCTTGAAGGCGATTGTGAAGGCATAACCGTCAAATCCGGAACGCCTCGTGGTGGCTGCGCTTGCCGCCTGCGTCTCCTCGTTAAACGTCTGTAGCTCGTCGTGCTTGGCCTTCAGGCCGGCGGCGCGCAGAATTGCCTTGCGCAGCCATTGCAGGCCGAAGATCAACAGCAGGCCGCCCACGAGCACCCTCAGAACACCGATCGGCAGCGACGTGAGCGCCGGACCGAGTGCCGCCACGATCACGACGAGCGCGAGTACCGCTGCACCGACGCCACCCATCGCCGATGACCAACTACGGGTCGACCCAACCGCCAGCACGATCGTCAACGCCTCCACGGCCTCCACCGCACAGGCCAGAAACACCGACAGGGCAAGTCCTATCTCGGCACCGCTCATGCTCCGATTGTCCCGTATTCCAGGCCGACCGCAAAAGTGGAAGCCCAACATCGAGCTCAGAGCACACCTAGTTATTGGGATGGGCGCTCGGGGCGAATGTCCCGCCAGCGCAGGCCCTCCGCGAGCAGCGCGGGGATGCCGAGACCGAGGGCGGTCAACACCTCGACTGCCTGCAGGATGATGCCATAGGCGAGACCGGGTCCTGCGCCGACGCCGTAGGCGGCGAGCACAACCAGGCAGGCGGCCTGGAATACGCCGACGTTGGACGGCGTCGCCGGGAGAACCGCGCTGACGTTGACGGCGAGCAGGATCGCGGCGGCCGTCACCAGGCCCGCGTGAGACTGCAAACCCAACGCGAGCACGACCATGTAACAGGCCAGCCACTGCAGTGCCCACGCGAGCAGCTGGTAGGTGACGGCGGTGAGCCCGTAGCGCGGGCGCGCGAACACGACAAGCCCGCGCCGCGCCAGCTCGAGCAGCCGCGCAGTCGCATTCGCGGTACGCACGACACGCATCGAGCGCGAGCGTCTCCCCAACCTCAGCAGGCGCGGGCCGGCGAGCACGAGCGCGCAGATCGCCAGTGGGACGGCGAGCGCGGCCGCGACACCCGCCAAGTCTCCGTGGAGCAGCGGGACGCCGGTGAAGGCGATCCCCGCGAGGATCGCGAGCGCCAGCAGGTTGATCAGCGTCTGCGAGAACACCGTGCCCGCGAGGACCGGGACCAACCGACTGGCGGGGCCGTCGAGCCTGCGTGTCAGCACCAGCACGCGTGAGGGCTCACCGATGCGCCCGGGAAACAGAGCCGAGGCCATCACCCCGATCATCGTCGCCCGTGCTACCGGCGCCCAGCCGATCGGCGTGTCTGGAAGCGCCGCGCACAGCGTCTCGTGCCAGGAGGCGGAGCGCAACAGCAACGATAGGGCCATCAGCACGAGCGCCAGCGCCACCCAGCCCGGCGTCGCGGTGAGCAGGGCATGACCGATGCGACTCCATTCCAGGCGCGAGAGTGCGAACACGACCAGCCCCGCGAACAGGATCGCCGCGAAGGCGATGCCTGCTCGGCGCGGGGTCACGCTGCAGGGCTGGCGACGGGGCGGGCTTCTGTAAACGTCATCGCAGGCGAGGCGGGGGTGTGGCCGATCAGGTCGAGGATCGCAGTGCTCGCGCACGCCCGGTCGTGGTGGTATGGCGCGAGCTTCTGGGTGCAGTCGAGTGTCTGACGCAGCTCTCGTGTGAGCTCATGGGAGTTCTTGGCGTGTCTGATCAGCCCGTGGTGCACCATCGCTTGCGTGTTGTGGCGTACATGGCCGCGTGCGAACCCGTACGCGATCACGGGACAGCCTTGGGCTGCGGCCTCCAGGCAGGTCATCCCGCCGGTTGAGTGCACGAGCACGTTGGCCGCGCCGAGCAGGTCGG
>DASRKZ010000007.1:0-18482 GCA_035648675.1 Solirubrobacteraceae bacterium | reverse complement strand
CGCGCCGAGGCCGTAGGCGCGGGACGTCCTGTCCCGCGGCAGTGTCCTTGGGTCCGAATTTGGGCTCATGCGGCGACTCCTTGGATCTTCTCGACCGCTCTGCGCGCGGCCTCGTTGAGCGAGACGGAGCGGTCGGCGTAGTCGACGCCGTACTTCTCGAGGATCTTGAAGCCCTCCTCCTCCCAGGCGCCGGGGATGCGGAAGATCGCGATCTTCTCCGACGGGTCGTAGCCGAGCTCGAGGCAGGCCTTGATCACGCCGCGGGCGACGATGTCGACGCGGGTGTTGGAGACGATCGACATCATCACGGCGATCTGCTCCACACCGGGCTTCTGCAGCACGAGCTTGGCCAGGCCGCAGGTCTTCGAGACGGAGGGATTGCCGCCGATCTCGCAGTAGTTGGCGGGCTTACCGCCGTGGGCGCGGACGGCGTCGAACAGCGTCAGCGAGCCGCCACCGGCGCCGATCACGAGGCCGAGGTTGCCGTCGAACTCGGTGACGTTGCCGGCCACGCCGCGGTGGTCTTGGGAGTCGACCTTCTCGCCGGCGAGCTCGAAGGGGGTGGCCTCGCGGGCCTGGCGGGTCTCATCGTCACCCACGCCGAGGTCCGCCAGCAGCTTCCTGTGGCGCCCGCGGGCCTCGTTCTCGATGTCCATGTGCGCGTCGAGCGCGATGAACGAACCGTCGGCGAGGCGCCCGAGGGGGTTGATCTCGGCGAGGATCATGTCGTTCTCGACGAACAGCTTCGCCAGGCGGGTGAGGATCGGGACGAGCTTGTTCAGCGCCGAGCCGGTGACGCCGGTGGAGGCGATCACCTCCTTGGCCTCGAAGTCGCCGAATGGCAGGATGTTGGAGAAGTGCCGGCGGCCGACCTTCTCCGGCTGCTCCTCGGCGACCTGCTCGATGTCGATGCCGCCGACGGGCGAGAAGATCATCACCGGCTGCTTGCGGATGCCGTCCCAGACGACGCCGGCGTAGTACTCCTGCTCGACCTCCGCCTTCGGGTCGACGAGCACCCCGCGGGGCATGTGGCCGCCGATCTCGAGCTGGAGGATCTCGCGGGCGTACTCCTCGGCCTGCTCGGGAGTGTCGGCGAACTTGACGCCGCCCGCCTTCATCCGCCCGCCGGCGAGCACCTGCGACTTGATCACGGTCGGCCCGTCGATCCGCCGCGCGATCGTCGCCGCCTCGGCGGGGTCGGTCGTGAAGCCGTAGTCGGTGACGGGGATGCCGGCGCGCTTGATCACCTCACGCGCCTCGAACTCGAAGAATCTCATTGTTTTGTGTCCAGTTTGGGCATCGGCGTCGGAACCCTATATGGAGGCGTATGGCCGATGACGCGTGGGTCCGCCGAGGAAGCCTCCGTCGATCGACGAAATGCACGACAAGGAAGGTGATATGGTTATATGGGTGAAGACAACCATAGATATTGCCAGTGGCCTGTTGATGGAAGCGAAGGAGCGCGCGCGCCGCGACAAGACGACGCTCCGCGCACTGATCGAACGTGGGCTGAGCACGGTGCTGAACGAACCCCCGGCTTCCGCGCGTCCGCCCTTCAAACCCGTCACCTGTCGACTGGAGCCGTTGCCCGGCGTCGACCCCAACGACTGGCAGGCCATTCGCGCCTCCATCTACGACGACGACGACGTATATTGATCGCCGTCGACACGAACATCCTCGTCTACGCGTGTGACGAGTCATCATCGATGCACGAGCGGGCGCGCACCGCGATGGACCGGCTGGTGAGCGAGCCCGCATGGGGTTTGCCGTGGATCGTGGTGGGCGAGTTCTACTCGGTGCTGACCGACGGTCGCATCTGGCGCGAACCGCAGGTCGACGCGGCGCTCGCGGCGCTCGACGCCTGGATCGCGACGCCCGGGGCGCGACTGCTCAGCGAGCCCCCGGGCCACTGGCCGCGCCTGCGTGCGCTGCTCGCAAATGCGCGTCCGCTCGGGCCCAAGGTCCACGACGCGCGGATCGCGGCCGTATGCCTGGCGGCGGGCGTGACCGAGCTGTGGAGCACCGACGGTGACTTCAGCTGGTACCCGGAGCTGCGCGTGCGCAACCCGCTGGTCGATCCGCCCGGCTGACGAGCACCGGCTTGACAAGCAGGCTCGAGGAGGCCGTCGACCGCGCTCGCCGACTCGCTACGCGCCGGCGCCGACCGGCGCCATTGAGCTCTACACCCCCGCAGGAACGAATCCGTACGCCTCGGCGAGCTCGGGATCCTTCCGGGCGAGCATTTCGGCGAGGTTGACCATCACCTTGCACTGCTTCCAGGTGGCGTCGTCCTGCATCTTGCCGTCGATCATGTGCACGCCGCGCCCGTCGGGGATCGCCTCGATCACCTTCTTCGCGAAGGCGACCTCCTCCGGGTCGGGCGAGAAGACGCGCTTGGCGATCTCGATCTGAACGGGGTGCAGCGACCAGGCGCCGACGCAGCCGAGGAGGAACGAGGCGCGGAACTGGGCTTCGCAGCCGGCGACGTCCTTGATGTCGCCGTAGGGTCCGTAGAAGGGGAGCGCGCCGACGGACGTGCAGGCGTCGACCATGCGTGCGATCGAGTAGTGCCAGGGATCCTGCTGGTAGCTGGCGCGTGGGGCGTCGGGATTCTCGGGATCGGGATCGGCGATCGTGCGGTAGCCGGGGTGCCCGCCGCCGACGCGCGTCGTCTTCATCCGCCGCGAGGCGGCGAGGTCGGCGGGGCCGAAGCTCATCCCCTGGATGCGCGGCGATGCGCAGGCGATCTCCTCGAGGTTGGCGACGCCCTGGGCGGTCTCGAGGATCGCGTGGATCAGGACTGGGCGCTCGAGACCCGCCTTCGCCTCGAGCTGGGCGAGCAGGCGGTCGGCGTAGTGGATGTCCCAGGGACCCTCGACCTTCGGGATCATGATCACCTCGAGCTTGTTCCCGATCTCGCTCACGAGCTGCGTGAGATCATCGAGCACGTATGGCGAGGCCAGCTCGTTGACGCGCGTCCACAGCGCCGTGTCGCCGAGGTCCATCTCCGTGCCGACCTTGATCAGCCCGGCACGTGCGGCCTCCTTCTTTTCAAGCGGGACGGCGTCCTCGAGGTTGCCGAGCAGGATGTCCACCTTCGGCGCGAGGTCCGGCGTCTTCTCGACCATTTTCGGGTTCGAGAAGTCCATGAAGTGGATCATCCGGGACGGCTTGAACGGGATCTCCCGTGCCGGCTCGGGGGCGTCGATCGCAAGGGGCTTGAGGAAGTCGCGGGGGTTGCGCAAGTCGGGTCTCCTGTTGGGGGTCGGCGGTGGGTCTAAACGGGGCTGCTTGTAGACCTGAACGGGTCGTCGGTGGGCCTAAACCGTATCGCCTGAGTGGTCGGCACTAGAGTTCAGGTCAACGCCAACATCGAGCAGAGCGACAGGAGACCCCCGACCCATGAGCGTGACCGCCACCGAGACCGTCGAGACAGACCAGGCCGCGCGTGAGGCAAGCGGAGCGCACCCGTACGGGCGCTACCTCGAGGAGTTCGAGGTCGGCGCCGTCTACAAGCACTGGCCCGCGAAGACGGTGACCGAGTCAGACGATCACCTGTTCTGCCTGATCACGATGAACCACCACCCGCTGCACCTGAACGATGTCTACGCGGCCAAATCCCAGCAGGGGCGCAACGTCGTCGTGGGACCGCTTGTGTACTCGCTGGCGCTCGGTATGTCGGTGTCAGACGTGAGCGGCAAGGCGATCGCGAACCTGGCGACCGAAGAGCTGAAGCACCCCGCGCCGGTGTTCCACGGCGACACGCTGTACTGCGAGTCCGAGGTGCTCGAGAAGAAGGAGTCGCAGTCCAAGCCGGACCGTGGCACCGTGCGGGTTCATACGAGAGTGCTCAACCAGGACGGGGTGCTCGTGGCGGAGTTCAAGCGGCTGGTGCTCGTGCCGCGCAGAAATCCCGGTGCGGAGTAGGTCAGGTACCCTCACGTCATGGAAACCACCACTACTCCCACTCCTCAAACCAAAAACGAGCGCCTCCTTGCCTGGGTCGACGAGGTCGCCACTCTCACCGAGCCGGAGGAGGTCGTCTGGTGTGACGGGTCAGCCGAGGAGTACGACCGGCTCTGCGGGGAGCTCGTCGAGGCCGGGACCTTCGAGAAGCTCTCCGACGCGAAGCGGCCGAACTCCTATCTGGCGCTGTCGGACCCCGGCGACGTGGCGCGGGTCGAGGACAGGACCTACATCTGCTCGGCCACCGAGGAGGAAGCGGGCCCGACGAACAACTGGCGCGACCCGCGGGAGATGCGCGAGCACCTCAACGAGTTGTTCGCCGGCTGTATGAAGGGCCGGACGATGTATGTGGTGCCGTTCTCGATGGGGCCGCTCGGCTCCGACAAGAGCCACATCGGCGTGCAGCTGACCGACTCCACATACGTCGCGGTGAGCATGCGGATCATGACGCGCATGGGTCAGGGCGCGCTGGACGCGCTGGGCTCAGAAGGCGAGTTCGTCCCCTGCCTGCACTCGGTGGGGATGCCGCTGGATGACGATCCCGCCCACCCCATCGAGGACGTGCCGTGGCCGTGTAACGCGGAGAACAAGTACATCGTCCACTTCCCCGACACGCGCGAGATCACCTCCTACGGCTCCGGCTACGGCGGCAACGCGCTGCTGGGCAAGAAGTGCTTCGCGCTGCGGATCGCCTCGGTGATGGCGCGCGACGAGGGCTGGATGGCCGAGCACATGCTGATCCTCAAGCTGACCTCACCCGAGGGCGAGGTCAAGTACATCACCGGCGCCTTCCCGAGCGCGTGCGGGAAGACGAACCTGGCGATGTTGATCCCAACGCTCGAGGGCTGGACGGTGGAGACGATCGGCGACGACATCGCCTGGATGAAGTTCGGCGAGGATGGACGGCTGTACGCGATCAACCCCGAGTTCGGCTTCTTCGGCGTCGCGCCGGGGACGGGCGAGAAGACGAACCCGAACGCGATCCGTACGATCGAGCGCAACTCGATCTTCACCAACTGCGCGAAGACCGACGACGGCGACATCTGGTGGGAGGGCATGACGAAGGAGCCGCCCGCACACCTGATCGACTGGCACGGCAACGACTGGACGCCCGAGTCGGACACCCCGTCGGCGCATCCGAACGCGCGCTTCACGACCCCGGCCGCCCAGGATCCGGCGATCGCGCCGGAGTGGGAGGACCCCACGGGGGTGCCGATCGACGCGATGCTGTTCGGCGGCCGGCGCTCGACGGTCGTGCCGCTGGTCACGGAGGCGCTGGACTGGGAGCACGGGGTGTTCCTCGGCTCGGTGATGAGCTCGGAGAAGACCGCCGCCGCCGCCGGCACGGTGGGCGAGCTGCGCTTCGATCCGTTCGCGATGCTCCCCTTCTGCGGCTACAACATGGCCGACTACTTCGCCAACTGGCTCGAGATCGGACGCAAGGGCGAGACGGAGAAGCTCCCGAAGATCTTCTACGTCAACTGGTTCCGCAAGGACGAGGACGGGCGCTTCCTGTGGCCGGGCTTCGGCGAGAACTCGCGCGTGCTCAGCTGGGTGTTCGCCCGCTGCGCCGGTCACGGCGCCGCCACGGAGACCCCGATCGGTTTGATTCCGCCGGTCGACGGAGAAGGCATCGACACTCGTGGTCTGGACGTCTCCGAAGAGAACATGGCCGAGCTGCTCCGGGTCGACGTGGAGGAGTGGAAGGCGCAGCTGCCGCAGTTCCGCGAGTACCTCGCTAAATTCGACCGGCTTCCCCCCGAGCTCGGCGCGCAGCTAGATGCGCTCGAAGCACGTCTGGGGTAGAAGCACGTCTGGGGTAGAAGCACGTCTGGGGTTAGAAGCACGCACCGAAATGTGACGGACCTCGCACCGGGGTGTGATCGCCGCAGAAGTAAGTAAAGACTTTTTAGACTGCGTATAACTATGGATATACGCAACCTTTTTTTTGTAAACATCTTCGCGCCGTCTTTATCTTCCCGTCACGTGCTTGTCACGACGTGCTTGTCACGACGTGCTTGTCACGGTTTGGGGTTGATCCGGTCGCACCCTTGTCAGTCGTGTCCGTGACTCTCACCGGCCGCCGCCGGGGGCCGCGACTCCTCGGCGAGCGAGGTGATCGTCAAAAGCCCGCGCGCGGATGACTCGAGCACTTCGGTCGCCTCCTCGAGTGAGCGCGCGTAGAGCTCGACGAGCAGGTGCACGATGATCGAGGCGTCGTCCTCGTGCTTGTGGAAGCGCACGTGCGTGAAGAACTCGCGCACCCCGTGGTCGCCGAAAGCGGCATAGGAAAGGGCGTCCCCGGCCTCCGGCCCGGAGCAGCTCTCGACATCTTCGGCGTCGACGGACACGGTGCAAGAGGCGACCCAGGGGGTCCCGGCGATCATCCGTTCCCAGCGATCCTCGATCGGCTCGACGCGGCCGTTCGCGAAGCCGAGGTGGGGCTGGTCGTGCATGCAGTCGAGGCACTGCACGACGGCCTCCTGGAGCTCGTCGACGACTTCCGCGCGCTCGCCGGTGTCGGGGTCGATTTTGTGGATCACCTCGTAGTGGACCTGGACCTCCAGGTCCTGCGACCAGCAGCGGTAGCAGCGCAGCCAGCTGCGGGCGCTCGTCTCGGCCATCGACCCCTCCATGGGCTCATTGTATGCGCCCAGGAGCCGCTCCGGGGGCGCACCACCTCCCACGCACGGCGCTGCTCGGGCGGCGCCTGCTCGGGTGCGGGGTCCTAGCCGAACGTAAACGCGTAGCCGGTCACACCCGGCGCGAAGCGCAGCGAGAGGCGGTGGCGTTCGTCGCGGGGGAGTGAGGCGAGCGTGTAGAGGCGCTCACCCTTGACCGTGACGACGCCGTCGTGCACGTCGGCCCCGGCGTCCGCGGCTGGGATCGGCCGGCCGTCGAGCAGCACCTGCACGGGCCGTGGTTGTTCCCCGGCCGAGCTGAGGACGAGGTACACGTTCTTGGCCTGGAACTCCACGTCGATCCCGGATGGACGGGCCCCCGAGATCGCGGTGACGGGCTGGGCGGCGGTGTGCCAGGTGCCGCTGAAGGCAAAGTCGTTGACTTCCAGGGGGCCCGGGTGACCGGCGCCGTAGTCGTGCAGGCCCGCGACCGGGCCGGTGACCCAACCCATCCCGCGGGCCGTTCCCAGGTAGGTCTCCGGCGTGGCTTCCTGGCTGGGCACGACCACATCGGTCGGGTGGCTGTGACCGGCGACGTCGTGGCCGGCCTCGGCGAGCAGCGCGCGGATCGCGGTTTCGGTCTTCGCGTAGTCGCCCTCCCCGAACGTCGCGTAACGGACCTGGCCCTTGGCATCGATCAGGTAGTCCGCCGGCCAGTACTGGTTGCCGTAGGCGTTCCACGTGCCCATTTCGTTGTCCTGGACGACGGGATAGTGGATCCCGAACTGATCGATCGCGTCGGAGACGTTCGAGGCGTCGCGCTCAAAGGAGAACTCGGGCGTCTCGACGCCGACGATCGTCAGCCCCTGACCGCGATAGGTCGCGTCCCAGGCCTTCAGGTAGGGCAGCGTGCGGATGCAGTTGATGCAGGTGTAGGTCCAGAAGTCGACGAGCACCACGCGCCCGCGCAGGGAGGCGAGGGTGAGGGGCTTGTTCGAGTGCCCGCCCACCCCCGTGTTGAACCAGTCCTCGGTGTCGGTGAAGTCCGGCGCGGTGCCGACGTCGGGCAGCTTGTGGGCGATCGCGAGCAGGCTCGCATTGCTCGCGCCGTGCGGGGCGGAGGGCGTCGAGTTGCTCGGCTTGAACTTGGTTTCGTGTCCGCTGAGCTCCGGTAGACGACTTTCCACGGCGTGAGATTTCTCGAGGCTCGCCGTGAGATTGACGTCGGGGATGTGTTCCGCGACCTGCTGGTCGAAGCGAACGTCGAGATTGGTGACGATCGCAAGCGCCGTCAGGATCATGATCACGCCGAGCGTGCGCTGCAGCAATGGGCCGCGGCCGGCTTGGCGTACGCGGTCGAACAGAGCTCGGCCGCCGAGTGTCAACCCGAGCAGCACCACCGCGGATCCGAACGCGTAGGCGATCGCCACCGCGATCGTGCGCCCGCTGGCGGCGCTCACTGAGATCACCGCCGCGAGGATCGGGCCGGCGCAGGGGGTGTAGACGAACCCGAGCGCGGCGCCGACGAGCAAGCCCGATCGGAAGCCGTCCCCGCGCGAGCGCGGACCAAAGCTCGAGAGACGCGAGAGACGTGCCTCCAAGCGGTCGCCGATGCTCGGTACGAGCAGCACCACGCCGGAGGCGAACAGCACCACCACCGCGATATCACGCAGCGGGTCCGAGCCGAGTCCGACGCCACCGACGACCTTGGCGATCCCGACGATCGTGACGGTGAAGGTGACCGTCAGCCCGATCACCACCCCGAGCGGGCGTCGCCGGCCCCCGACGCCGCCGGAGGCGAGCAGCGCGGGCAGCACCGGAAGCACGCACGGGGACAGAGCGGTGCCCGCACCGGCGAGAATGGCAAAGATGATCAGGATCAGCATGGGCGGCGAGATGAAGCTACTCTCCGCTCCAGGGTGGCCACGAGCGTGGGAACGTCGAGGCCCGCCTCCTGCTCGGACAGCAGGTCCTCCGCGGCATGGCGGCCGCCCAGGGCGCGCAGCCCGCGCTCGCCGTGCTCCGCGATGAAGCTCGTCAGGGCGCCCGCCCGCCGTGCCTCGAGTCGTCGCCTTGGAAGGTCGAGACCGGCGCGGTGCTCCGCAAGCGCCGCGATCAGATCCTCGACCCCTTGCGGCGGTGGGAGCGAGGAGACCGTGAGCACGGGCGTGGAGCGCGAGCCGAGCGAGCGCAGAGCCGCGCTGAGATCGCGCCGCGTGCGCGTCGCGATCTGCCCGAGATCGGCCTTGGTGACGACCAGCACGTCGGGAATCTCCATGATGCCGGACTTCAGAAACTGCAGGGCGTCGCCGCCGCCGGGTTGCACGACGACGGCGATCGTGTCGGCCACGTCGACGATCTCCGTCTCTGCCTGACCAACCCCCACGGTCTCGATCACCACCACGTCGAAGGCAGCCGCCAGCGCGTGGGCCGCGGCGCGGGTCGGCCAGGCCAGGCCCCCCAGTCGCTCCCCGGCGGCGGTCGAACGGACCAGAACTCCGCGATCGGCGGCATCGAGCTCGCCTGTACCCGGATGGGTGATCCGGGCCCGGTCGCCCAGCAGCGCACCGCCGGAACGGCGCGAGCTCGGGTCGACGGCCAGGATCGCAACCGTCTGATCGCGCTTGCGCCAGGCGTGCAGGAGGGCTGAGAGCAGCGTCGACTTGCCGGCGCCCGGCGGTCCCGTGATCCCGATCACATGTCCGGGCGCCTCGCCTCCGAGGGCCTTCGGTGAGATCTCGCGCAGCAGTGCCGCGGACTGCTCGCGATCCGCGGCCGTGGCGCTCTCGAGCAGGTTCAGGGCCGCCGGCGCCGCGCTCAGGTCGCGCGCGCGCAGGCGCGTGCCGAGAGCCGCCCCGTCGTCGCTCACGCCTCGGGCGCCGAGCCGTTCGGGGAGGAGCCGTTGCCGTTGGCGGCGCCGTTGCCGACCAGCTCCACGATGTCGCGCATGATGCGTGTGAGGTCGAAGTCCTTTGGGGTATAGACGCAGGCGACGCCGGCGCGCTTCAGGGGCGCGACGTCCTGGTCGGGGATGATCCCGCCCACGACCACGGGCGCCTCCACGCCGGCCTCGCGCAGCGCGTCGATCACCGCGGGGATCAGCTCGCGGTGCGAGCCGGAAAGGATCGACAGGCCGATCACATGCACGCCCTCCTGGAGGGCCGAGGCCGCGATCTGAGCGGGCGTCAGGCGGATTCCTTCGTAGACCACGTCCATGCCCGAGTCGCGGGCGCGTACCGCGATCTGCTCGGCGCCGTTGGAGTGACCGTCGAGACCGGGCTTGCCCACGAGGATCTTCGGCCGCCGGCCGAGCTTCTCCTTAAGCCTCGAGACCTCCTCGCGCAGCTCTCGGAGATCCCCATCGGGCGCTTCGTTCCCGCTGGCCTCGCCGACGCCGGTGGGTGCGCGGTAGCTGCCGAACACTTCACGCAGAGTGCGTGCCCACTCGCCCGTGGTGGCCCCGGCGCGCGCGGCGGCGATCGTGGGGATCATCAGGTTCTCGCGGGCGGGGGTGTGATCATCCTCGTCGCCGGCGATCCTGGCCAGGTCGGAGAGGGCGGTGTCCACGGCGGCCTGGTCGCGCTCGGAGCGCCACCGGCGCACCGCCTCGATCTGTTCGGCTTCGACGGCGGGGTCGACCACGAGGATGCCACCCTCGGCGTCGGCGGTCAGTGGCGACTCCTCGGACTCGGCGAAGCGGTTCTGGCCGACCACGACCTGCTCTCCGGACTCGATCCGATGGATGCGCCGGCGGTGTGAGTCGACCAGTGCGCCCTTCATGTAGGGCACGGCCTCGACGGCGCCGCCGTGCTCGGCGACGACGGCCATCTCGGCGCGGGCGCCCTCCAGCAGTTCGGCGACGAGGCCGTCCATGACGTGTGAGCCCTCGAAGATGTCGGGGTACTCGAGCAGGTCCGTCTCGTAGGCCATCACCTGCTGGATACGCAGCGACCACTGCTGGTCCCACGGGCGGGGGAGGCCGAGCGCCTCGTTCCAGGCGGGCAGCTGGATCGCGCGCGCACGCGCGTCGCGCCCGAGTGTGACGGCGAGGGTCTCCAGGACGATTCGCTGGACGTTGTTCTCCGGCTGCGCCTCGGTGAGACCGAGAGAGTTGACCTGGACGCCGTAGCGGAAGCGCAGATGCCGGGGGTCGCGCACGCCGTAGCGCTCGCGGCCGAGCTCCTCCCAGAGGATCGACATGGCGCGCAGCTTCGCGTGCTCCTCGACGAAGCGCACGCCGGCGTTGACGAAGAAGGAGATACGCCCGAAGACCTGCCCCACCAGCTCCTCTTCAGGACCCTCGGTCGAGGCGGCGATGCGCTCCCGCGCTCCGTCGAGCACGGCGATCGCGTTGCTCATCGCGTAGGCGATCTCCTGCACCGGTGTGGCCCCGGCCTCCTGGAGATGGTAGGAGCAGATGTTGATCGGGTTCCACTTGGGGACGTGCTCGACGGTGTAGGCGATCATGTCGGCGATCAGGCGCATCGAGGGGGCCGGCGGGAAGGCGTAGGTGCCACGCGCGAGGAACTCCTTGATGATGTCGTTCTGGGTGGTGCCCTGGAGGCGCTCCTGGGAGACGCCCTGCTCCTCGGCGACGACGACGTACAGCGCCAGCAGCCACGCGGCGGTGGCGTTGATCGTCATCGAGGTGTTCATCTCGTCCAGCGGGATGCCGTCCATCAACGCGGCCATGTCGCCGCGATGGGAGATCGGCACCCCGACCTTGCCGACCTCTCCGCGGGCGAGCTCGTCGTCGGGGTCGTAGCCGGTCTGGGTCGGCAGGTCGAAGGCGACCGACAGTCCCGTCTGGCCCTTCCCGAGGTTGCCTCTGTAGAGCTCGTTGGAGGCCTTCGCCGTCGAGTGCCCGGCGTAGGTGCGCATCATCCAGGGCCGGTCGGGCTTCGCCAGCCGGGGGGCTTGATCGCCGCTCATACCGACAATTGTACGGCTGGGCATTTATCCTGCCGCGTGATGACGGGCCAAACGATCGAACTCCCGCGGACCGGATCGCCGGGCAGCGGCACGGGCGGGGCGTGGAACGTGATCGTCCGCAACGACGATCACAACACCTTCGACCACGTCGCCCGCACGCTCGCGCGCTACATCCCGGCGACGACGCTGGAGCGGGGACACGAGCTCGCCAAAGTGATCCACAGCTCGGGTCAGGCGATCGTGTACAGGGGCCATCAGGAGACGGCCGAGCACTACTGGGAACAGCTAAAGGGCGCCGGTCTGACAATGGCCCCCCTAGAGCAAGGCTGAGACGGCCGTCTCAGGAGCGTTCTTCTTCTTCTTCTTCTTCTTCTTCCTAAACGCTCTCGCCTTCGACGGGGTGGTGGGAGCCGTTGCCGGCCCAGTTGGTGTGGCCGTTGGGTGCGGCCGGCGGGGTGATGAGCGCGCCGCCGGCGGTGAGGTCCCACCAGCCGTAGAGCACTGGGATCTGATACCAGCTGGAGTGGAGCACGCGGAAGTCGGTCAGCTCCGGGCCGGCCCAGTAGCGTTCCCAGTCGAGGTGCTCCTCAAAGACGGCGAGCTGTTGGAATTTGTAGCGGTCATCGCGCGCGCGGTAAACCGCGTAGGACGTCGCGCCGTAGCGCAGCGCGGTGGCGGCGACCTCGTTCAGCGCGGTCTCGAAGTCCCCGCCGCGAAAGCCCGTGGCGTACCACGGCACGATCACTGTGCCGGCCATCAGGCGCCGACCTCCGCGTGGATCGCGCCGGGGTGGGCGGGGGTCGAATCGCTCTTGCCCTGGCCCTCCTCGTTGGCGCCGACGAGGATCGAGATCTTGCCGAGGTGCTTGTTTTCGAGCATCAGCTGGTGTGCTTCCGCGACCCCCTCGAAGCCCAGGGTGCGCCACAGCACCGGACGGATCTGCCCCGACTCGATCAGCTCGTTGGCCTTCGTGCACTCGTAGGCGTTGGCGAAGTGCGAGCCGAGGATCTCCTTCTGGCGCATCCACAGGTAGGCGACGTTGAAGTCGAGGTCAAGGCCCGTGGTACCGGCGCAGATGACGACTTTGCCGAACGACTTGACCGTGAACACGGAGGTCGGGAAGGTCGCTTTGCCGACGTGCTCGAAGACGATGTCGGGCGCGTCCCCGAGGATCTCCTTGACGCGCTTGGCGAATTGGCGCGAGACGCCGAAGCGAGCCTTCTCCTCCTCGGGGGTCTCACCGCCCTTGCGCATCATGCCCGCGAACTCGCCGCGGTCGATGTAGTCCACGGCACCCAGGCGCTTGACCAGCTCGCCCTTCTCCGCGGAGGAGACGACGCCCACGCACTGGGCGCCCGCGGCGGCGCAGATCTGGGTGGCAAATACTCCGAGACCGCCGGCGGCGCCCCAGATCAGCACCTTCTGGCCGGCTTGGAGTTTGCAGCGCGTGAGCAGCATCCGGTAGGCGGTGAAGTAGACGAGGCCGTAGGAGGCCGACTCCTCCCAGGTGAGCGCGGGAGGCTTGTGCAGCAGCTGCTGGGCCTGGACCTTGGTGAACTGCGCGAACGAGCCCCAGGTCGTCTCATAGCCCCAGATCTTCTGCGAGGGGGCCGCCATCGGATCGAGGCCGTGGACCTCGGGATCCTCGTAGGAGGCCTGGTTGCAGTGCACGACGACCTCGTCGCCGGGCTTCCAGCGCGTGACGCCGGCGCCGACCTTCCAGACGATCCCCGAGGCGTCGGAGCCGCCGATGTGGTGGCCGAACTCCGGGTGATCGCCGTAGCGCATCACCGACACCGGCTTGCCGAGGGCGGCCCAGACGTTGTTGTAGTTGACCCCGGCGGCCATCACCCGCACGATCACCTCGAACGCGCCCGGCTCCGGCACCTCGATCTCCTCTAGCTGGAAGGCGTCCTTCGGTTCGCCGAAGCGCTCCTCGCGGATCACCCAGGCGGCCATCGTCTTCGGTAGCTCACCGGGCTCGACGAGGACCTCGGAGACTCGTTGCAGATCGGTTGCCACGGTGATCGAAACCTCGCGTGTCGGGGACGGATACGGCGGTAATCCTACCCGGGGCCGCTCGGCGGAGGCTGACCGAGAGTCAAACGGCCGGCTCGACCGGTGGCCAGTCGAGCTGCTCGGTCAGTGCCTGAGGTCCCAGATCGACGAGCCCGCTGTGCTCGATCGGACGGTACTCGCCGCGCTCGAGCCCGAGCCAGCTGACCGAGTGCTCCCGCGGGTCGACGATCAGCACCTCGTCAACGTCGTGTGCGGCGTAAAAGGGGAGCTTCTCCCAGCTCTCATCGTTCGGGGAGACGATCTCGACGACGAGGGGAGCGGTTAGGTGCCATGTCCCGGAGGCGCCCCGCCGGTGCAGGGCGCTGTCCGGCACGCGAAAGTCGTGTTCGCCCCCGCCGAGGTTGCTCTGGCCGATCATGCTCAGACCCGCTTGTTGGGCGAGCGGTCCAAGGATCCTGTGGAGCTGGCTTTCGAGATCGCCATGCGCATAACTGGGGGCCGGGACCATGTGCAGAACACCCTCCCACACCTCATCGAGACGATCAAGGCCCGAGCGGCGCCTGCGCTCGAGCAGCTCCTCGAGCCCGGCTGTCGGAGGGTCCAGAACCAGCGCGCGCATACCCCCAAAGCCTACCAGCGCATGTAAAGCCTACCAGCGCATGTTTGGTTTCCCACCCAGCTCGACCACGACCGCGTGCGTCTCGCCGTCCCCGACCGTAAGAGTCGCCCCGGGCTCGGCCTCCCGGCGCACGAGCGCGAGACCGATCGGGCCGTGGGCAGGGGAGAGGACGGCGCTGGTCAAACGGCCCACGACGCGCTCGCCCAGGCGTAGCTCCGCGCCGGCCTCGCCGGGCGCTGACAGGCGGAGACCGCGCAGGTGGCGGTTGGGCTTGCCCCTGTAGTGCAGGCGAGCGACCGTCTCCTGGCCGACGTAGCAACCCTTGGTGAAGCTGACGGCCCGCTCGTTGAGAGATGCCTCCTGTGGGATCACGGTGTCGTCGAGATCGATCCCGTAGCGGGGCCGGCCGTGCTCGACGCGGACAATCTCGCTCGCCGCTTCGCTCGCGGGCTGGGCGCCGGCGCTCAGGAGCGCCGCGCATACGGCCTCGCGATCGGAGGCGGCGCAGAGGATGTCCACTCCGACATCGGTGCGGATCAGGGTGCACCCCAGGCCCTCGACCTCCGCCCGCATGTTGGCGTGCTCCAGGTCCGGTAGCGCGAGGACACCTGCAGCGGGACCCGCGGTCCTCTCCGCGGAGCCCATAGCGCCGTCTGGCCCGACCGCGCGCGCGGCGATCTGAAGGGCTGTGGGCCCGATCAGCGAGAGCAGGCCGCGCTCGACGGTGCGCTTGTGGAGCTCGACGTCGTAGCCGATCTTGAAGCGGCGGATCATGTCGAACAGCGTCTGGAGCGCCACGCGCTCGGTGTCGAGGAGCAGCTCATCGCCGAGGTCGAGAATCCGCAGATCGCCGAGCATCTTGCCCTTCGGTGTGAGGAACGCGGCGTAGCAGCCGCTCCCGGGAGAGAGAGCCTCGATGTCGTTGGTCACCTGCCCGGCGAGGAACTCCTTTGCGCCGGCGCCGGTCAGAGCGAGCTTGCCTCGCTCGGAGCGATCGAGCAGACCGCAGCCGGCGGTGAGCGTCCGATACTCGGCGTCGAGAGGGGATGTGTCGATCGCGGCCATGAATTCGAGGATAGCCCGGGCTTCAGCGCTCGTGGCTCGACACCGGCGTGTGCCACATGGCGTTCTTCACCGACCCCGATGGCAACGCGCTGATGCTGCACCACCGCTACGCGCCACGAACTCCCGAAGCCTAGGCAGTCGTCTACCCTTCCGAGGATGGGCCTGGCCGACACATTTCAGGGGATCGTCGACTCGCTGCCCGACGACTGGACGGATCTGGAGCTGGACATGCGGATCACCGACGAGTCGCGCTACGTGGACGCCGCAGTGTACCTGACGACATGCAACGCGCGGCCCTACTCCCATAACGACTGGCATTGGCGGCTGCTCGTCGCCCACCGCTTCGGTCACGCCGCCTCGGCGCCCACGGTCCACGGGACGCTCGGCCTGCTCGACGACGCCGGCATCGAGGGCGAGCTGGTGGTGCGGGAGGTGCGCAGCGGGCGCGTCGAGGTCACGCAGATGTGGGGCCGCCCGCAGTCGGTCCGCGACGACTTCCGCCGCCTGCGTGCGCAGTAGGTAGCCGTCGTCCGTGGCGCGTGTGGTTGCGTTGGTCCCGGACCTGCTGTTCGGCTCCCGGGTGCAGGGCGCGCTCACGGCGGCCGGTCACGAGGTCGAGCTGGTGGGTAGCGGAGACCGGGCGCGTGAGCGACTGGCCGATGCTCCGGCGGTGCTCGTGGTGGATCTCGTGGACGCGTCGCTCGACGGTGCGGCGCTCGTGGAATCCCTCGCGGCGGAGGGCCTCCTGGGTCAGACGCGCACGTTGGGCTTCTACTCGCACGTGGACGCGGATGTGCGCGAGCGCGCCGAGGGCGCGGGCTTCGACCTGGTGGTCCCCCGCTCGCGGATGGCCCGCGAGGGCGCCGTGCTGGTTACATCTCTCGCCGCGGGCTCCTAGCTGGGCTGCGGGGCGGCGTCGCCGCCGACATCGGCCCTGTCCACTGCCGCCGGATCGAACGGGACGAGCGGGACGAGCGCGCCGTTCGGCACCCGTTGACCCATCGCCACGGCTCGGCCGGCGCGCTGGAAGAGGGCGATCCGGATCACCCCACCGTGGCACACGACGAGGGCGGGTAGCGCGCCCTCCTCGACATCGGCGAGCGCCGCCGCGACACGAATGCCCTGCTGGGCGAAGGACTCGCCACCGGGAAAGGCGAAGTCGGGCTCACCGCCGAGGAACGCGGCGAAGGCGTCCGGCGCCTCGGCTTGCACGTCGGCGAAGGAGCGATCGGTCCAGTCGCCGGCGTCGGTCTCCATCAGGCGCGGGTCCTCGCGCGGGTCCAAGCCGATCCGCGCCGCGACCACATCCGCGGTTTCGCGAGCGCGCAGCAGTGGACTGCAGCGCAGCGTCACGAAGTCGTGGGCGGCGGCCCGTCCGGCCAGCTCGGCCGCCTGAGCGCGACCGGTGTCGTCCAGCGGCACCGGCAACTGGCCCTGGAAGCGACCCTCGAGGTTGTAGGCGGTCTGGCCGTGACGGGCCAGGAAGACAGAGGCAGGAGACGCCATCGCAACGGAGAATATGGATTGCCGTGGAGGACCGTGGCCTGTCTGCATATATCGCCGAGCTGGTGGGAACGTTCCTGCTCGTTCTGTTCATCGCGCTGATCCTCAGCGTCTACGCGCGCAAAGGCATCGGCGCTCCCGACTTCGCGGTGATCGGCTTGCTGCACGCCTTCGTGCTGATGATGTTGATCCAGACGCTCGGCGGGGTCTCGGGCGCCCACTTCAACCCCGCGGTCACGTTTGGATTGGCGGCCGCCCGCAAGATCAAGCCCGACCAGGCGGCGGTATACATGGTCATGCAGCTGATCGGCGCGATCGCCGGCGCGGCGCTGTGCAAGCTGATCCTCAACGAACTGGGGCAGACTCCCAGCCTGGGCAATCCATCGATCAGCCCGCTGCTGGGTGAAAAGACGGTGCTCGGCGCGCTGTGCGAGCTCGTCGGCACGTTCGTGCTCGTGTGGGCGATCATGGGCGTGGCGGTCAACGAGCGCGCGACACGCGACTGGGCCGGCTTCGTGATCGGCGCGACGCTCGGCTTCGCGGTGATGGCGCTCGGCCCGCTCAGCGGCGCCAGCCTGAACCCGGCGCGCGCGCTCGGCCCGGCGATCGTCGCGGGCCATTTCGCCGGCGGCTTCGGCAACTTCGTGCTCGTCTACGTGCTTGGCCCCGCGATCGGTGGCCTGGTGGCCGCGGTCGGGTACAAACTGCTCGTGCTCGACCCGCAGCACCGCGAGGGCGAGCGGCCGATCGACAAGCTCGCGTAGAGGACCGCATACACTCGGGGAATGCGTCGCCGGGTCACCTTCTCGCGCAACCTGACGCTGTCGCTGTCGCGGACGTGCCGCTGCTACTGCAAGTACTGCGCGTTCGCCACACACAAGGCGCATCTCTACGCGCCCGAGGAGGTGCTCGGGATCCTCGACGGCGCGGTCAAGCGCCGGGTGAAGGAGCTGCTCGTGCTCACCGGCGAGCATCCCGAGGTCAACCCCGAGGTACGCGCGCGGCTCGGGGAGTACGGGCACGAGGACTTCACCGCCTACGTGGTGTGGACCTGCGAGCGGGCGCTCGAGCGGGGCCTGCTGCCGCACACGAACCTCGGCGTGCTCTCGCGTGAGGACTTGGCGCGACTGCGCGAGGTGACCGCCTCGCAGGGGCTGATGTTGGAGTCGGTCTCCGAGCGGCTGATGCAGACCGTCCACGCCGGCTCACCGACGAAGCACCCGAAGCGGCGCCTGGAGACGATCGAAGCGGCGGGCGAGCTGAAGATCCCGTTCACGAGCGGCATCCTCGTCGGGATCGGCGAGACCGAGCAGGAGCGGATCGAATCCCTCGAAGCGCTCGCGGCCGCGCACGCCCGGCACGGCCACATACAAGAGGTGATCCTCCAGAATTTCGTCCCACACCAGAGCTACTACGGGGAAGAGCCGGCCGAGATCGCCGACGCGGCCGCGCGCGAGTACTGGATGGATGGGAATCCCACCCTTCCCGACGAGGACCCAGCCGACGCACACCTCGCAGACCGGGGCTCGGCCGACTCGAGCGCCACCGCCGTGGACCGTGCCCGGCCTAACTCCACCCGATCCCGGCCGGAGCTGCCGTTACCCGACTGGGCCTGCGCGGTGAGCATCGAGGACATGAAGCGGCTGATCGCGGAGACCCGGCGGCTGATGCCCGATGTCGGCATCCAGGTTCCCCCGAATCTCGCGGACTGGTGGGGCGAGCTCGTCACGGCCGGCGCGACCGACCTCGGGGGCTTG
>DASRKZ010000006.1:0-6799 GCA_035648675.1 Solirubrobacteraceae bacterium | reverse complement strand
CAACTTGGAGCTCCACCTTGGCCCCCTTTCGTGGCACCTTCGACCACACGCTCGACGCGAAGAACCGACTCACGGTTCCGGCCCGCTACCGCGCGACGCTGGCCGAGGGCGTGGTGATCGCGATGCCGGTCGACCTGAAGCCGTGTGTGGGGATCTGGCGCCCGGAGGACTACGAGCGCTATACCCGGCGCGCGCTGGCGGAGCTGCCGCCGCTGTCCCCGCGGTTGACGGAGCTGGAGCGCTTCTTCTACGGGAGCTCCCAGGACTCAGAGCTCGACGCGGCCGGGCGGATCATGATCCCCGGCTTTCTCGGTGAGCACGCCGAGTTGGAGAAGGAGGTCGTGGTCGTCGGCGTGGGGGACCGCCTGGAGCTGTGGAATAGAGGCCGCTGGAATGACCACCGACCGACGCTGCTGAGCGGCGTCGCGGAGATAACCGCGCGTGTCGACCATCCTGCTTGACATGAGAAGCACGCACATCCCGGTGCTGGCCGGGGAGCTGATCGACCTGCTCGACCCGCGCCCGGGCCAGACGGCGATCGACTGCACCTTCGGCGGCGGCGGACACGCCGAGCTGATCGCCGAGCGCCTCGGTCCCGACGGGACGTTCATCGCGATCGATCGCGATCCGCTCGCGGAGGAGCGCTTCGAGGAACTGGCGGG
This sequence comes from Solirubrobacteraceae bacterium, assembly GCA_035648675.1. Taxonomy (GTDB): domain Bacteria; phylum Actinomycetota; class Thermoleophilia; order Solirubrobacterales; family Solirubrobacteraceae; genus Palsa-744. The sequence goes on along the minus strand of DASRKZ010000006.1, from coordinate 6,137 downwards.
AGAGGTCTCGTGCTCGGTGCGCTTCATCCGCGCGAGCTACGCGGAGGCGCTCGAGCTGCTCACCGAGGAGCGCCTGAGGGCCGACATCGCCTACTTCGACCTGGGGATGTCCTCGATGCAGGTGGACACGCGCGAGCGCGGCTTCTCCTACTCATACGAGGCGCCCCTGGACATGCGGATGGACCCGGAGCAGGAGCTGAGCGCGCGCGAGATCGTCGCCGACTGGGACGAGCGCCGCCTGGCGCGCGCGCTGCGCGACTTCGGCGAGGAGCGCCACGCGGGCGCGATCGCCCGGATGATCGTGCGTAGACGCGAGCAGGCGCCGATCGAGACGACGGTGGAGTTGGTGGACACGATCAACTCGGCGATCCCCGCTCCGGCGAGGTTCGCCGGCGGTCATCCCGCCAGGCGTGTGTTCCAGGCGCTGCGGATCGCCGTGAACGACGAGCTCGGACAGCTCGATCGCGCGCTGCCGCTCGCCTGGGGGCTGCTGCGCGAGGGCGGCGTGCTGGCCGGGATCTCCTTTCACTCGCTCGAGGACCGGCGCGTGAAGCGCTTCCTGACCGAGCGCGCGCGGGGCTGCATCTGCCCGCCCGAGATGCCGGTCTGCGGCTGCGGACGCGAGCCTGAGGCCGCGCTGCTGGCGCGCCGCGCGATCATGCCCTCGGCGGGTGAGGTCGCTCACAACCCGCGCTCCACCTCGGCGCGGCTGCGTGCGGCGAGGAAGCTGAGGATGGACGCGGGGGGTACGGAGTGACACCGCCGGCCGCCGCCGCTGCCGCCCCGGCAATCAGCCCGCGGCGTACCACCAGCCCACGGCGGGCGCCTGCCGCTCCCCGCAGGCGATCCGGTCCCGCCCGTCGGACACGCAATCCCGCGCGTGGACAGGCGAGTGGTCCCGCGCGCGCCGTGGGGCTCGCGGAGGCCGTGGCGACCCACCGTCTGCTTGACCGACTGATCCATGGACGCATCTGGATCGGGGTGATCGCGTTCGCATTGATCGGGATCGTGACGATGCAGTTGGGGCTGCTGAAGCTGAACGCGGGCCTCGGGCGCTCGCTCGAGCGCGAAGCGCTGTTGCAGCGCGAGAACGCCACGCTGAGCGCCGAAAACTCCGAAATGGACGCGGGCGAACGAGTCGAAGCACAGGCTGAGCACATGGGCATGGAACTGATCCCCTCAGGCGCGCTGCGCTTTCTCGCCGCCGGCCCCTCGGTCGACACGAGCAAGGCCGCGGCGGCCCTGAGCGCGACGGCCGCCACGGTGGGTGGGAGCGCGACCATGACATCTCCAAGCGCGACATCTCCGAGCGCGACATCCGGTACGACCGAAAGCTCGTCTGGCACGGAAACGGGTGCGGCGAGCTCTTCCGCGGCGAGTACGGAAGCCTCCGGCGCCAGTGGCGAACCCGGCTCGACCGTCTCCCCGGCGGCTACGGGCACTTCCGCGAGCACCGCCGGCGCAGGGTCCAGCTCGGAAACCGCGAGCACTCCAACCTCAGCTTCGACAGGCTCGGGCGCGGGCACCCAGGAAGCCTCGAGCGCCCCCGCCGCCGGCTCGAGGACCGAATCGCATCCGACTGAAGCGGCCGCGCCCGTCGCCTCCTCCTCTGGTGGCGCCGGCGAAGCGGCGAGCTCGACCGGCTCTGCCTCTACCGGTGGCGGCACCCCCTAGGGGTAAGCGGGTGGCCGTCGTCCAGCACCGGATAGGAGTGATCTTCGGGCTTTTCTTCCTGTTGCTGGTGCTCGCGGCGGGACGCACGCTATATCTCGGCACGGTGCACAGCGGGACGCTGCGGAAGGCCGCCCGCGACCAGCAGCTGACATCTGAAACGGTGCCCGCCCAGCGCGGCACGATCACCGATCGCAACGGCGTCGATCTGGCCGTCTCGGAGCCCGCCGAGGACATCTCGGCGACGCCGTACCTGGTGAAGGACCCGTTGGATGCCTCGCAGCGGTTGGCGCCCCTGCTGGGTCAGACGCAGGCGACGGTGCTCAAAGACCTGAGCGAGCACACCGGCTTCGTGTATCTCGCGCGGGCGCTGCCGGCCAAGCAGGCCCAGGCGGTGACGGCATTGGCGATCCCCGGTGTCGCCGGGGCGCCCGTGATGCGCCGCGTGTATCCGCGCGGCACGCTGGCGGCGCAGGTGCTGGGTCTCGTTGGCACCGAAGGAAACGGTTTGATGGGGCTCGAGTACTCACACAACTCCCTCCTGCACGGCCGCACAGGGGAACGGCGCGTGGTCAGCGATGCGCTGGGGCAGCCGGTGTCGATCGACGACGTGCACCCGGAGGTGGGCGGCGAGTCGTTGTCGTTGACGCTCGACGCGAACATCCAGCGGCGCACCGAAAACGTGCTCGACGCGGTCGGCAAGGTGTTCGCCCCGAAAGACGCGACCGCAATCGTGGTGGACCCGCGCACCGGCGCGATCCTGGCGCTTGCGAACTGGCCTCAGGTAAACGCCAACGACCCTGCCGCGGCTCCCGAAGGCGCACTGGAGAACCGCGCTGTGGGGTTCGACTACGAACCGGGCTCGACGTTCAAGGCATTCACGGTCTCCGGTGCGCTGCAGCGGGGGTTGATCACGCCGAGCACCCCCTTCAGCATCCCCGACCAGATTCAGGTCGCCGACCGCACGATCCACGACGACACCGAACATGCCGAAGAGACGCTCACGACCGCGCAGATCCTCGCGCAGTCGAGCAACGTGGGCGCGATCAAGATCGGCGCGCTGGAGGGCGCCCCGAGCTTCAACGAATGGGTGCATCGCTTTGGCTTCGGGGCACGGACCGGCGTCGACCTGCCGGGTGAGGAAATGGGCCGGACGCTGCCGCTGAGCGAATACTCGGGCTCCTCGATGGGCAACCTGCCGATCGGGCAGGGGGAGCTGGTCACTCCTATGCAGATGGTGAGCGCCTACTCGGCGATCGCCAACGGCGGCATCCTGCGCTCGCCGCATATCGTCGGCGCCGTGGACGGCCATCCTCAGCCTGAGCCGGCGGGTCACCGGGTGATCTCCGAAAACACGGCCGCGGAGGTGCGGAAGATGCTCGAGGGCGTGCTTGCCCCGGGGGGCACCGCCAGCGAGGTCTCGATCCCCGGTTATCAGCTGGCGGGGAAGACCGGTACGGCGAGCAAGATCGACAAAGCGACCGGGGAATACTCCACGAGCGCCTACGTCGCCTCGTTCATCGGCTTCGCCCCGGCGGAGGATCCGAAGCTGTTGTGCGCGGTGGTCGTCGACGAACCGCAGGCAGGGTCGATCTACGGTGGCACGGTCGCGGCGCCCGCCTTCGGGCAGATCATGTCCTTCGCGCTGCCCTACATGCGCATCCCGCCGGGGTAAAACACAGCGCGAGTTACGCCGTCGAGTCGTAGCCCGCCAGTCGTCGCCAGCGTGCGTTGCGTCCTGTGCCGAGGGATTCGATCAGGCCTTCGTCGCGGAGCTTGGCGAGGGTCTTGTCGATGTATGAGTCACTGGCCGCGGGCACGGCTCGGCGGACGTCCGCGACGGTAAACTCCTCGGCAGTAGAGCCGCGGATGAACCGTGCGATCGCCTCACGCTTGGCGCCGCGGCCGGAGAACTGGGCGGCGCCGGCCTCGAGCTCTTTGGAGGCGGCGGTGAGGATGCCCAGGAAATAGCGCAGCCACGGCTCGATGTCGTGCTCGTCCTCGTGCCAGCCGTGGCCGGCCGCCTGTAGCGCGTCGTAGTAGGTGTCCCTGGTCTGATCGATGAGCCGCTCGAGGCTGACGAAGCGCCCGATCTCATAATCGGCCTGGTAGAGCGCCAGCAGCGTGAGCAGCCTGCTCATGCGGCCGTTGCCGTCGCTAAAAGGGTGAATCGCCAGGAAGTCGAATACGTAGCAGCCCACCAGCAGCAGCGGGTGATGCTCGCCGGACTCGCGCGCAGCGGCGAAGCGCTCGTGCAACTCCTCCATCGCGGCGGGCGTCTCGACCGCAGAGACGGTGCGAAAGCGCACGGCTTTCACACCGTCTGGCCTCGTCTCCTGGATCGAGTTCTCCACCTTCTTCCAGCGTCCGGCCGGCATATTCGTGAACTGGTAGAGGTCGCGGTGCAGCTGCTCGACCACGCTCGGCTTGAACGGGATGTGCGCGGCGTCGGCGTTGATCGTGTCGAGTACCGCCCGGTAGCCGGCGATCTCCTCCTCGGGGCGGTTCTCGGGCCGCGCCCGCTTGCTCACCAGCTCGCGGATGCGCTCGCTCGGCGCGGTTATGTTCTCGATCGCGTTGGAGGACTCCACGCTCTGGATCCGCGCAATCTCCCGCAGCGTGCTCAGCGTCTCCCGGCCGTGTCCACTCAGGGCCCCTCGGCGTCCCTGAGCTCTGTCGATGCCGCCCAAGGCCACCGCAACGGGGGACGGCACCGTGCCGATCTGGCGGGCGAGGGTTCGGAAAGTGTGCATGGCGAGGGTGATTGTCGAGGGTTGCGTAAACGGCGTACTATCTCTATAAACATAGCATTTTGACGGTGATAGTGGCACGTTTGTTGATTGAGGTATGACTCTTAACCCCTGCGGTTACGGAGTCGGCGGGGGCAGAAACTAGACTGAGTACGTGCTAGCGCCGGGGAGCGACCGATGAGGCTCGATGAGTTGATCGCCACCGGCGGGGGTGAGGTTCAGGGCGCTCTCGGTGAGGGCGCTGAGATCGAGATAGCGGGGCTCGCCTACGACAGCCGCAAGGTGCAGCCTGGCACTCTGTTCTTCTGCGTGAGGGGCTTTCAGAGCGACGGGCACGACTTCGCTCCACAGGCCGTCGAGCGCGGGGCGGCGGCGCTTGTCGTCGAGCGGCCGCTCGGCCTCGGGGTGCCCGAGGTGGTGGTTGCCTCCGCGCGCACCGCGATGGGGCCCGCGGCTGTCCGCTTCTACGGCGATCCGAGCGCCGAGCTGCGGGTGGTGGGGGTGACGGGGACGAACGGGAAGACGACGACGGCGTTTCTGCTAAGGGCCCTCCTGGAGGCGGCCGACCCGGACGCGGCCGGTTGCGGGCTGCTGGGGACCGTCAAGGCGGTGATCGGGGGCGTCGAGCGGTCGGTTGCCCGGACCACGCCCGAGGCGATCGACCTGCAGGCTGACTTCCGCGCGATGCTCGACGGGGGCGATCGGGCCTGTGCGATGGAGGTCTCCTCGCACGCGCTCGAGTTGGGTCGCGCCGACGGCATCCACTTCGCCGCCGCGATCTTCACGAACCTTACGCAGGACCACCTCGACTTCCACGAGACGATGGAGGACTACTTCCAGGCCAAGCGCAGGCTGTTCGAGGTCAAGCCGGGCGTGAGCGTCGTGAATGTCGGCGATCCCTACGGGCGACGACTCGCGCGGGAGATCGACGAGGTGGTCACGTTCGCGGTCGAGGAGGACGCCGACTACCGAGCCACCGAGCTGCACTGCGACGTCGAGGGGTGCCGCTTCGTGTTGCACACGCCCGTCGACCGGCGCGAGGTCATGCTGCCGATACCGGGCCGCTTCAACGTCGCCAATGCCCTCGGTGCGCTCGCGACCGCGCATGCGCTCGGAGCCGACATCGACACGCTGATCGCCGCGCTTCAGCGGAGAGTTCGCGTCCCGGGGCGGTTCGAGCCGGTGGAGGCGGGCCAGGAGTTCGCCGTGATCGTCGACTACGCCCATACGCCCGACTCGCTGGAGAACGTTCTCCGCGCGGCGCGCGACATCGCGCCCCGCCGCGTCATCTGCGTGTTCGGCGCCGGGGGCGACCGCGACCGCGGTAAGCGCCCGCTGATGGGGGAGATCGCGGCGCGGCTGGCGGATGTCACGATCGTCACGTCCGATAACCCGCGCTCGGAGGCGCCCGAGGCGATCATCTCCGAGATCGTGGCCGGCATCGCCGAGTCCGAGGGGCCGGCGCCGCATATCGAGGTCGATCGTCGCGCGGCCGTCGCGCTGGCCATCGCGCTGGCCGAGGTGGACGACGTCGTGGTGATCGCCGGCAAGGGTCACGAGCAGGGCCAGGAGTTCGTCGGGGGGCTCAAGCTGCCGTTCGACGACATCGCGGTCGCCCGGGAGGTTCTGAGAGCCCGGATCGTCGCCGTGGGAGCGCGCAAATGAGGGAATGGGATGCGGTGCGCGTCGCGCGGGCGGCAGGTGCCCAGCTGATCG
>DASRKZ010000005.1:0-9142 GCA_035648675.1 Solirubrobacteraceae bacterium | reverse complement strand
GCTAGTCACCGGTCATCCCCTCTGGTCGCTCACCAACACGCGCCACACCGCCACCACGCTCGATCGGGTCACGGGGATCACCAACGTGCCCCAGTACATCCCCCGGCGGATCGGCGAGATCCTCCGCCCGGCCGTGCTCGTCGGCGCCGCCCTCGGGGGGGTGCTTTCGCTGTGGTGGCTGCCCCGTCGATCGGGCGGCGCATCGGACGGGGCGTCGGATGGCGCTCCTGCCGATGGATCGGACGGCGTGTCAGACGGTGGATCGGACGGGGTGCGTCTCGGAGCGGCCGTCGGAGTCCTCGCGGTGGTGGCCTTCGCCGCCTTCGCCGCCTTCGGATTGCCGATCAACACGCGCTACGCGTTCCTCGCCTCGGCGATCCTCTGCGTGTTCTGCGGCGCCGGCGTCTTCGGCTGGACGCGCCTCCCGCGAGGGGACCCCCGGCGAGGCCTATGGATGGCCGGCGGTGCGCTCGTGCTCGTGGCGCTCCTCGCCTCCTCCTCCTCCCAGTACCACTCGGCGCACCGCGAACTCACCAAACTCGCCCGTCAACAGTCGATTCAGGACGACCTCCTCGCGCTCGTCTCCGACCACACCATCACTCGCCGCTGCGAGCCCGTCGGCGTGCCCAACCACGCGCCGATCCCGCTCCTCGCGCTCTACCTGGAAACGAGCCCTCGTAACGTCATCAGCGCCGAAGCCCATCAGATCACCGCCGGCACCTACGTCGACCCCGCGAGCCGAGAAGTGGAAGACGACTACGTGCTCGATCCCCACGACCCGCATCTTCCCGTCAACGTCCCTCCGGGGTTCACCGAGGCCCACACCAATCGCTCGTGGTTCGTCTTCGCGCGGTGCCCTTGAAGAGAGACGAAATTGTGACAAGGCGAGATTGTTGCTTGTCTTTTGAAGGGGTGTATATCCATAGTTATACACTCCTTCTTTTGTGTACATCATTTCGCGGCGGCTTTACCTTCCTGTCACTCCGCGGTCACTTTCTGTCACTCCAAGGTCACGAATGGACTAGGTGCGCGCCCGGGCCGGGGCGGACCTCGCGCGCTCCTCGCGGGGTCGGGACATCCGGGGCGAACAGGCCGAGGACGCTCCCACCGAAGCCTCCGCCCATCACTCGCGCGCCCGCGGCGCCATCCTCGAGCAGCCGCCCCACGGTGCGCTCGACCGCCGGGGTGGAGACCTCGTATAGGTCGCGCAGGCTCCCATGTGAGGCGTTCAGCAGATCTCCGACCGCGGGCAGATCGCCCGCGCGCAGGGCCCCGACGGTGTCCCCCACCCTCGTGTTTTCGCCGAGCACATGCTCCGCCCGGGCGCGCAGTGGCTGAGGCAGCCGCCCGACTCCGTCCGCGCCCGCGTCCCGTAGCGAATCCACACCCAGCAGCCGGCACGCCTCCCGACACTCCTCCCGGCGTTCGTTGTAACCCGAGCTCGCGTTCGCATGGCGCTCGCCGGAGTCCTCCACGACGAACCGCCAGCCGTCCAAACGCAGCGGTACCGGGTCGATCTCGAGCGTCCTAAAGTCGATGCAGAGAGCCGTCTCGGGGGCCCCAAACAGGGATGCCAACTGGTCGAGCATGCCGGTCTCGGCGCCAACCCAATCGTTCTCCACACGCGCGCACAGCCTCGCGATCGCGATCCTGTCGAGCACATTTTCCTCGCCTGCCGGGGTCGCCGATCCGAGCTCCATCAAGGCGAGGCAGAGGGCGACCTCGAGCGCAGCGGAGGAGGAGAGGCCGGCGCCCTGCTCCAACTCGCTGCTGATCTCCAGCCGCGTGCCCACCAGCGGAACCCCGGCCCTCCGCAACTCGGCGACTGTGCCCCGAACGAAGGCGCGCCACCCCTCCGCACCGGCGATATCGGCGAGCCCGAACTCGTCATCCTCCTCGAGGTTCAGCGCGCGGGCGCGGATCCGCCGATCCTCGGTGGCGGCCGCGCGCACCGTGACGCCCTCGGCGATCGCGAACGGGAGGGCCAGACCGAGGTTGTAGTCGGTGTGCTCCCCGATCAAGTTCACCCGCCCCGGAGCGAATGCCGCCGAGCGCTCAGCCGGCACGGAGAATCGCCTCGCGCAGCTTCCCCGCGGACTCCTCGGGGAGCACATCGGAGATGAACGTCCCCGCGCCCTGCTCCGAGCCGGCGAGGTACTTGAGCTTCTCCGCGGTCCTCAGCGGTGGGTAGAACTCGACGTGCAGATGTCCGCCGGCGGCGACATCATCGGCGCCGGGCGCGGGGGATTGCATCGTCGACGACGACGGCCGCTCCACGGGCGAAGGTGTGGCGGACACTGACCGCGGCGGGGGGAACGAGGTGGTCGGCGCCTGGTGGACGACCATCACGTAGGGGAAGGGCCTGTCGAACAGAGCGTCATACCCGCGCGCGACCGCCTGCAGGCCACCGGCGAGCAGGCGCAACTCCTGCGCCTCGCAGTCGAGCAGGCTCGGCCGGTGCTCGCGCATCGTCACATGCACTTCATATGGCCAGCGAGCCGCATAGGGGATGTAGGCGACGACGCTCTCGTTCTCATAGACGATCCGCCGGCCGTCCTCGAGCTCACGGCTGAGCAGGACGCACGGCGCGCAGCCACCGAGGCGTGCGTCGGCGGCGAGCTCGAGCCTCGGGACGGGGGGCAGGAACGGGTAGCCGTAGATCTGTCCGTGGGGGTGGTGGAGCGTCACCCCCACCTCCACCCCGCGGTTCTCGAAGATCAGCACGTACTCCACCTCATCGCGCGCGGCGAGCTCCTCGTAGCGCTCGCGCCAGACCCACATCAGCGCCTCCGCGCGCTCCTCGGCGAGCGTCCCGAACGAGTCCTCGTGACGGTCGGTGTACACAACCACCTCCGCCGCCCCCTGCCCCGCCTCGAAGGCGGGAAAGCGATTCTCGAACACCGCGATCTCAAAGGCCGGGAACGGGATCTCCGTCTCCGGCCCACCCTCGCGGGTGGGACACAGCGGGCAGTGCTCGCGTGAGGGCAGGAAGGTGCGGTCCTGGCGCTGGATCGCGTAGACCACCTGCTCCCCGCGCAACTCGTTCAGGCGTTGCTCGCTCACTTCTGCCGAGTCTCTCCCTCGTGTATCTCCTCGAGCGGCGTGCTCGCGCCTTCCGGCGGCCCCTCGCGCGTGTAGAGAATCAGCATGCGGCCGTCACTTTTGACGTGGCGCTCGATCAGGAGCGGCCCATAGGAAGCCATTGATCGAGGGTATACCCTTGTGTGAGAACTCACGAACAGGGTCACGAGCAAGGGGAAGTCGTTCAGATAGTTGACTAAAAAACGAGATCGCGGGGAATCAACTATCTAGACGCCGTGATTGCGCGCGTTCTCAACGGAGGAGGAGGATGTGATGTCGGAGATCGATCAGGCACAGGAGAAATTGGGGAGTCTCGATCACCCGGACCGGCCGGAGGCCGGCCGAAGCGGCTTTGACCGCCGCTCGTTCCTGCAACGCACCGCGATGACCGGCGTGGCGGCCGGCTCGGTGGGCGCGCTGCTGAGCGCCTGCGGGTCGAGCGCCTCGAGCGGCTCAAGCGGCGGGTCCGCGAGCGTGTTCGGGTCGCACCCGGCCTACAAATTCGTGATCGTCAATCACGTGACGACGAACCCATTCTTCGTCCCCACCCAGTATGGAGCCGCCGACGCGTGCAAGCTGCTGGGTTGCTCCTACCAGTGGACGGGCTCGGAAAACAGCAACGTCAGCCAGATGGTCAACGCGCTGAACACCGCCGTGACCAGCGGCGCGGAAGGGATCGCGGTGGCGCTGATCGACCTGCACGCGTTTAACGCACCCGTCGAAGCCGCTTTGAAGGCGGGTATCCCGGTGGTCGCCTACAACGCCGACGCGCCCGGCAACGGCCGTCTGTCCTATATCGGCCAGGATCTCGTGAAGGCAGGGGAAGACATGGGCGAACGGATCATCGCCGCGGTCCCCTCCGGAGACGTGGCCATATTCATCGCCACGCCGGGCTCGGCGAACCTGCAGCCGCGCGTCACGGGCGTGGAAAAAGCGATCAAGGCCTCGGGCAAGCCGATCAACCTCCACATCGTCGCAACGGGCGCCGCGGTGCCGGCCGAGCTCTCGACGATCGACGCCTATTGGGTCGGACATTCGAGCACTAAGGGGATGTACGCGGTGGACGGCGGCAGCACGGAAAGCCTCTCGAAAGTGATGCAGAAGTACGGGTTGGCCGCCAAGGGCATCAAGGCCGGCGGCTTCGACCTCACCGAAGAGACCCAGAAGCTACTCCAGGAAGGCAACATCGAATTCACGATCGACCAGCAGCCCTACCTGCAGGGCTTCCTGCCGATCCTCCAGCTGTTCCAATGGCACGTCTCCGGATCGTTGACCGGCCCTGCCGAAACCGACACCGGTCTGAAGTTCCTCAACAAGACGACCGTCGCCCCGTACGTCGAATCCAAATCCCGCTATGAGGGGACCTCCTCGGAAGTCAAAGTGATCCCGATCAAGGCAGGCGCCGCCGCCTAGCGCGATGAGCGTCTCCGCCGAGCCTGCTCCCGCAAGCCCCGGCGCCGGGGAGGGGGGTCCCGCGCACAAGCGCGGCGTCTCCCTCCGGGGCGATGACGGCCTGCTCTCGCGCGTGCTCGCCCTACGCGAGGGCAGCATCATCGTCGTCACCCTCGTCGTCGCGATCTACTTCGCGGTAAATACGAGCAGCTTCTTCACCTCGGCGAACTTCAAGACGCTGCTGCCCTACTTCGCCCCGTTCGCGATTCTCGGCGCGGGCGAGGTGTTCGTGATGATCCTCGGCGAGATCGACCTCTCGATCGGGGGGACCTACCTGCTCGCCCCGTATCTCTTCTACAAGGTCGCCAACGCCGGCATCCCGCTCGTCCCGGCCGTGATCATCGCGCTGATCGCCTGCATGGCGGTGGGTCTGATCAACGGCTTCTTCACGGCCGTCGTCGGCATCAGCTCATTCGTGTCGACACTCGGCATGCTGTTCACGTTGGAGGGGCTCACCCTGGTCATCTCCCATGGAGAGCCGGTGGAGACACCCGGCGCCCAGGTGCACGCGACCACGCACAACGTGACCCACGTGGTCAACGGAGTGCATATTCAGCTGCCGGAGACCGTCAACCACATCGGCACGTTCGCAAGGATCTTCGGCGGCGGCATCTACTCGGAGCTGATCTGGGCGATTGTGATCGTGATCGTGCTCCAGATCGTGCTGACGTTCACCCGCTGGGGCCTGCACACGGTCGCGGTGGGCTCGAACAAGCTCGGCGCCGGGGAGGCCGGCGTCCACGTGCGGCTCGTGATGATCCGCAACTTCATCCTCTGCGCCACCACCGGTGGCCTGGTCGGCATCCTCGAGTCGGTGCGCTCTGCCTCAGTCCAGCCCGACACGGCGGGGGCCAACGAAATCCTCTTCTACGGGATCGCCGCGGCGGTGATCGGCGGCACGCTGCTCGCCGGCGGCTCGGGCACGGTCGTGGGCGCGCTGATCGGGGCGCTGTTCCTGGGCATCCTCAAGGACGGCCTCGTCCTGCAGGGCGTCAACGCCAACTACCTCCTCCTCTACCTCGGCCTGGCGATCATCCTGGCGATGTCGATCAACGTCTACGTGCAGCGCGTACGAAGGGGCAATCACAGTGGCTGACGATGCCATCCCGGAGTCGGACATCGTCCCGCCCTCCTCGGCGACGGACGATGTCCTGCGGGTCGAACATCTGAGCAAGCGCTTCGGTCCGGTGACGGCGCTGCGCGACATCAACCTGCACCTGCGCAAGGGCGAGGTGCTCGGCTTGCTCGGCGACAACGGCGCCGGGAAGTCGACGCTGATCAAGATCCTCTCGGGCTTCCAGAAGCAGGACGGCGGGCAGATGTTCCTCCACGGCCAGCCCTATGAACCGAAAGGGGTGGACGACGCCCGCGCGAAAGGCATCGACACCGTCTACCAGGACCTGGCGCTGATCGACGAACTGTCGGTCTACCACAACCTATTCCTGCGCCGCGAGCTGGTCCACAAGCCGCTTCCCTTCCTCGCCAACCGGGAGATGAAGCTCCAGGCGCGCAAGGCGCTGGACGAGATCGGGATCAACATCCCGCGGATCGACGTCGCCGTGGCGCGCCTCTCCGGCGGACAGCGCCAGGCGATCGCGGTTGCCAGGACGGTGAACTCCGACGCGGACATCATCCTGCTGGATGAGCCGCTGGCGGCGATGGGCGCGAAGGAGGGCTCGATGATCCTCGACCTCGTGGCGCGCCTGAAGGACGAGGGCAAGGTCTCGATCATCATGATCCTCCACAACTACGTCCATGTCCTCCAGGCATGCGACCGCGTCAGCATGATCCAAGAGGGGACGATCGCGCTCGACAAGCCGACATCGGAGACCTCCGTCGAGGAGCTCACCGACATCGTCGTCAACGAGTACCGACGCGCACGCGAGGAGACCCACGCCGAAGTGTCCCCGGGCATCACACCGGGGTAGGCGTAGTAATGGACCGTGCACCCCTCGTCGAGATCCTCGCCACCGGCCACCGATCGCTGCCCGCGACTCCGGTCCGGGTGTTCCCGCTGCGCCTGCCGGGGATCGCTTAAGGCTGCTTCCTTCCGGACCTGACCTGGTTCACAAGCCGACACCGCGCGGGACCCGAACCATCGACGCCCCGAACAGCGGAGCGACCGGGGCGGAACCCCTCGGAAGGGAGTTCAGCCCCGCTAGAGCGGATTGCGGATACAGGGCACCGCTACCTCCCCGCCTAGCACGGTCCGCGGCCAATCCTAGCGTGCGGCCGTCTCGTCGTCGGTCTGGCACGGCCGTCACCGCCGGCTCGCCCTAGCGCGGGAGGCCCGCTTTGCGTTAGGCTGCCCGACCGTGACCTACTTCAAGAGCATCCCAACTCGCCCGGGCTCCGCCCTCCTCGCGCTCGGCACGGCAGCTCTGCTCGCCGGCTGCGGCTCCAGCAGCTCGAGCAGCACGATCGGTGTCGGCAACGAGAACACCTCCGACCAGTCTCTGGTGACGGCCACGTCGAGCACCCCCTCGACCCCGACGACGACCCCGGCGGCCGCGACGGTAAAAACGCCCACGACCGGGCCACTGTCGAAAGAGCCGACCGCGACTCCACCCACGGGTCCCGCACCGACCAAGCTGGTGACCAAGGAAATCATCACCGGTACCGGCCCCGAAGCGAAGGCCGGCGAGTCGGTTACGGTCAACTACGTGGGCGTCCTCTATAAGGGCGGAAAAGTCTTCGACGCCTCGTGGAAACGCAACGAAACATTCCCCTTCGTACTCGGCAAGGGCCAGGTCATCCCCGGCTGGGACCAGGGCGTGGCGGGGATGAAGGTCGGCGGACGGCGCGAGCTGATCATCCCGGCCGAACTCGCCTACGGCGCCAAAGGCTCGCCGCCGACGATCCCACCGAACTCCGCCCTGGTGTTCGTGGTCGACCTGCTCGCGGCTTAGACCGCTCGCGTGAAAGCGCTCCGCCTCGCGGCGCTGTTGCTCACCCTGAGCAGCGTCGCGGGCGCGGGCGGCGTGCTCGCCGGCTGCGGCGGCAAGAGCAGCAGCGCGGCCAGCACGGCCGCCGAGGGGCTCCAGCGCGAAGACCTCGTGGCGGTCAGCCGCGACCTGCGCCAGACCGAGAGCTCAGTTGGGCGAGAGATGGCCGCCGCGAGGATCGCCTGGCCGCTGGTGGCCAACGGCCTGCCGGCGAGCATCCCCGCGAGCACGCGCACGGCGGTGGCCACCGCCGGCGCGGCGGCACGCGCGATCGTCGTCCCGCCGCTGATGAGCGAATCCCAGGCGCGTACGCTCACGGGCCCGGCCGCGGGCATCGCCGGCCTGTTCCACACTTTCAGCGGACTGTCGGGGCGCGGCTGGACGCTGATCGAGGCCGCGACGAACGAGATCGCCGGCGGCTCACCGACGGCGGCACGGTTCGCACGGGAAAACGTGTCGCTGTACATCGACAGCGTCTACGACGGCCACTTCGACGCGGCGCTGATCGGCAAGAGCCTGGAGAAGGGCTACAGCCTGCTCGGTGGCGCGCCGGCCTTCGGGCGAACGCTGCCTCAGACGGAAGTCGAAGCGCTTGTGCGCGCCTACTCCCCCGGCGCCTTGCAGCTGCATCCCCATCCGGCGGTGCAACCGGGGATATAGACGGCGCCGCCGAGGCTCCGCTCGCTGTTCTGCATCAGGACACCGTCCGTCTAATGCAGCACATTGGGTCGGTGACCCGTAAACTGGGTGATGACATGGGTCTGTTTGGTAAGCGCGATAAGAAGGCTGCCGAGCAGGAGGCGGCAAGCGCGGAGTTCGAGCGCCTCTCGGCGCTCTCCCCGCAGGAGCTGGCGGCAGAGCTGATGCCCGCCTTCGGCCCAGACGGACCAGATGCCGAACATGGGACACCCGGCCTGGAGATCATGAACGTCCTGACGTGGCTCCTACGCGATCAGCCCGGCGCCATGACGAAGTACATGCCCAAGCTGCAGCAGCCCGTCCTAGCCGGCATCCAGTCGCTCGTCACGGCCGGCCTGATCGTGGACGGCGGGAGGGGAAAAACCAACAGCACGTATTGGTGCGCCACCGCCCTTGGCGAGACGACCCTCAACGAGGGCACCGTCAGGGAGTATCTGTAGAGCCGGGCTCGCCCAATAGACTTGGGCGCTTGGGCGCGTAGCTCAGTGGGAGAGCGCTCGCTTCACACGCGAGAAGTCGTTGGTTCGAACCCAACCGTGCCCATCTAAAATTCCTGCAAATTGGCTGATTTTTGGCGACTAGTTTCTAGAGTTGAGTCGCCTTCGCTGAGATTCTGGGGAAGGCGCCCTGCTTGCATTTCAGCGCGCGTATCCCAGGTGCTGCTTGCCTCGCGAGGGTTTCGCGCCACCTACGACGCATGTCCAGCGTCGGCGGAGCTGGCCGTCCGACGGATCGTTCACTGCTCCATTCCCGGGGACCGTGCGGTGGGCGGCCGACGTCCGCTGTTCAGACGCCGCGGGGGCTCGCTCTCGCCTCGATGCGCTGCTTGAGCCGGCGGCAGTTAGCGGGCATCTCGCTTCGTGCTTGGCGGCGGACAACGAGTGGCACGAGCAGCATGCCGATGCCGTGCCCGTCGAAATCGACCTCGATCGTGACGCGCGACTGGGCGGTGCCGTCCAGAGGCT
>DASRKZ010000004.1:0-3448 GCA_035648675.1 Solirubrobacteraceae bacterium | reverse complement strand
GCCCTCGAGCTCGACGAGCTCGACGAGGCGCTCGTCGGGCGAGGTGCCGGAGACGCTGAGACCGGCGCTCTGCAGGCGCTTGCGCAGCAGGTTGTTGACCTCATAGCGGTGGCGGTGACGCTCGTAGATGACCGCCTCACCGTAGATCTCCCGGGCCCGCGTGCCGGCATGCAGCTTGATCGGGTCGGCGCCCAGGCGCATCGTGCCGCCGAGGTCGGAGACCTCCTTCTGCTCGGGCAGCAGGTCGATCACCGGGAAGGGTGTCTCGAGGTCGAACTCGGTCGAGTTGGCCCCCTCCATCCCCGCCACGTGCCGAGCGAACTCGGCGACGGCGATCTGCATCCCGAGGCAGATGCCGAGATACGGGATGCCCTGCTCGCGGGCCACGCGCGCCGCGGCGATCTTGCCCTCGATCCCGCGCCCACCGAAGCCGCCGGGGATCAGGATGCCGTCGGCGCGTGCCAGCAGGTCGATCGCCGACAGCTCGGCGGCGCCGTCGCCATCGTCCTCGTCCTCGCCCTTGCTCTCGCCCTCGCTGACGTCGCCCTCGGAACGGGCGCCCGATCGCTCGAGCTGCTCGGAGTCGATCCAGTCGATCTCGACCTTGCCGTCCTGCAGCGAGGCGGCGTGCCGGAGCGCTTCGCAGACAGAGAGGTAGGCATCCTCGAGCTGCACATACTTTCCGACGAGCGCGATCCGCACCGTGCGGCTGCTGCGGCCGGCTCGCTCGATCGGCTCTTGCCACCTCGACAGCTCGGGCGCGGGCGCCTCCAGGCCGAAGTGCTCGAGGATGAAATCGTCCACGCCCTGTTCGTGGAAGGTGAGCGGCACCTTGTAGATGTTGTCCACATCACAGGCCGAGACGATCGCCTCCACGGGGAGGCTCGCAAACAGCGCGATCTTCTTGCGAATCTCTCCGGAGAGGGAGCCTTCCGAGCGGCACATGAGCATGTCCGGGGCGATTCCGATCCGCCGCAGCTCGTTGACCGAGTGCTGGGTGGGCTTCGTCTTCAGCTCGCCCGCGTGGCCGATGTAGGGCACGAGCGTCAGGTGGATGAACATGCAGCGCCGCCGTCCCACATCGACGGGGAACTGGCGGATCGCCTCGAGGAACGGCAGCGACTCGATGTCGCCGACCGTGCCGCCGATCTCGGTGACGACGAAGTCGACGTCCGAGGACTCGGCGATCAGCGCGACGCGCTGCTTGATCTCGTCGGTGATGTGGGGCACCACCTGGACGGTGCCTCCCAGGTAGTCGCCGCGGCGCTCGCGGCGGATCACCGTGTCGTAGATCCCCCCGGCGGTGACGTTGGAGGCGCGGCTGGTGTTGGCGTCGGTGAAGCGCTCGTAGTGGCCGAGGTCGAGGTCGGTCTCGGCGCCGTCCTCGGTCACGAACACCTCGCCGTGCTGGTAGGGCGACATCGTCCCCGGGTCGACGTTGATGTAGGGGTCGAACTTCTGCAGGCCCACGGTCAGCCCGCGCGAGACGAGCAGGCGCCCGATCGAGGCCGCGGCGATCCCCTTGCCAAGCGAGGAGACAACGCCACCGGTTACGAAGATGAACCGGGTCTTGGGCGGCGCGACGGCGTGGCGGTCAGATGGACGGGGGGTCATGAAGGCCTGCCCCAGGAGTCTAGTGCGCGCAGCCCGGGCGTCCGTTCCACGAGCGCGGAGATCGAGCGCAGCTCGCCGTAGAGGGTGATCGCCGCGAGCAGCGCGAGCGCGATCAGCTGGCCGGTTCCGGAGAGGGTCAGCACCAGCCAGAGGCCCGCGAGCGCGCCGATCAGGTTGGCGCCGGTGTCGCCGAGCATCGCCCGTTCGCGCAGGTCATACAGGCCGGCGACGAGCGCGGGCGCGACGAACAGGCCGAGAGACCACAGCGGCCTGACTTCAAGGGAGCCGAGCGTCAAGCCCGCGCCGAGCAACACGAACGCCTTGATCGCGCGCCCGGGGCGCAGGTCGAGCAGGTTGAAGACGTTCGTCGCCAGCACGAGCACTCCGACCGCGAGCAGCCAGTGCGGCTTGGAGAACCCCTCGAAGCTCATCGCGAACAGCGCCAGGCCGAGCGAGCCGGCGGCCTTCAGAACTCCCGTCGATAGCTCGCCGCGCAGCGCCGCGCGGCCGTGACCGCGCCAGCCACGCGGGGCGGTCCGGGCAGACGCATCGGACGGGGTAGGCGCGTCGGACGGGGCAGCGCCGGAGGACCCCGAGGCCGGGGCGCGATCGTCGCCGAGCGTGTCGTCGATCAGACCGAGCGCGGCTACGCCGAGCGCGTAGACGGCGATCGGGAGCACCTCGGGATGAAAGACCGCGGAGCCCGCCAGCCGCTGCAGCAGCACCAGGGGGATCAGCGCGATCAGCGCCGCGGCCACGATCAGCACGCCGAAGGGATAGGGAAGCGGGCGCCGGCGGTAGTTGACCTGTGTGTGGGCGCCCTCGCTGAGCGTGCGGAGCACGGCCGGGGCCAAGATCGCGGCGCTCACAAACGCGAGGAGAAACGGCAGGGCGTGCATGGGTGGAAGCTAGCGATGAGAGCGGACGCGCTCAGCCTCCGGAGACGTTCGGCAGCAGGGAGTCGGCGCTGGGCTTGACCCCATATGTGCCGTGGGAGCCGGCGAGGGCATAGAGGAGCGCGGCTTGACCGGCGAGCGCGTCGAGGTCGTCGACGCTGGAGATGCCCTGGCTCTTGTACCAGGACACCTGGGAGGGTTCGGTGTTGCTCAGCTCGACCCCCACCACCGGAACCCCGGCCGCGGTTACTCCGGCGATCAGGCCGGACTCGAAGGCGGCGCTCGCCTGAGCCTCTTCAGGGGTCATCCCGGTCGGCTCGGCACGTACCACGACGAGTCCTTCGAGCTTGCCGAGCTGCCCGTCGAAGGCGCTCAACAGGTGAGCGCGCACGCGACTGAGGAGCTCCTGGCTCACGAGCGCCCCACCGCTGACGAGCTGCCGCCCGGCGAGGCCGCCGAACTTGTGCACCAGTTCCGGGTCGGTGGCAAGCCCCGCGTAGAGAGTCCCGCTCGCCGCCTGGGAGAGACCGGTGAGGTCCAGGGGCTCGCGCACGGCAACGACGGTCGCCAGATTACCGCCGGCCTGCGTGATCGCGTCGCGCACGAGACCGTCCACCCGGTTGGAGGAGCCGCCGAGGAACACGAGGCCGATGTTGCGAGCGGCGAGCACGCCGTGGACGGAGAGCGGGTAGAGATCGTTGGCGAAGGTTTCCTCGGCGTTCAGCCGGGTCTGTAGCTGCCCGGCCTGGTGTTGCGCCGCGTCCACTTCGGATTCGAGGTTGTGCACGATGCCGTTCTTGGCCGAGGAGACGAGGTTGGAGTCGCCGATCGCCACGCCGATCAGCACGCCGACCGCGAGGGCGAACAGGACAGCGGCCAGGGAGAGCGCGTGGTAGCGGTAGTCGAACATACTCGGACGGGATCTCGGTTGGGGCGGG
>DASRKZ010000003.1:0-18921 GCA_035648675.1 Solirubrobacteraceae bacterium | reverse complement strand
CGGGCTACAGGGTGGGCGGGCCTGAATCCAGCACGTTCGGCACACCCGCCTACATCGGCAACCTGCTGCTGACGCGCTTCCTGCTCGCCTTCGAGGCGGCTTCGTTCCTGCTGTTGATCGCGGCCGTCGGCGCGGTCGCGCTCGCCGGGCGACGGGGCGGTCTGGAGGATGAGGAGGAACGCAAGCCGCTCGCTCCGCTCAACCTCACCCGCCCCCAGGGCACCGGCACGATGGCCGAGGGCGTCGGGGGGCAGCACCGATGAGCATCGCCTGGTATCTCGCCGTCTCGGCGATCGTGTTCTCGCTGGGCGTCATCGGCGTGATCACGCGGCGCAATCCGCTGGTGGTGCTGCTGTGCCTCGAGCTGATGCTCAACGGCGCCAACCTCTCGCTCGTCGCGTTCTCGCGCATGTGGGGCAACGGCGACGGTCAGATCCTGGCGCTGATCGTGATGACCGTCGCCGCCTGCGAGGTCTGCATCGGGCTGGGCATGATCGTCGCGATCTACCGCCGCAGCCTGCCGATCGATGTCGACGAGCTGAGAGAGCTACAGGGATGAGCGGGGGTCACCGATGAGCACCACGACCTTCGGCTGGCTGGTGCTCGCCTTCCCGCTGCTCGGCACGCTCGTGATCGCGTTCGGCTACCGGTCTCTAGGCGGCCGCTACGCCGGCTGGATCGGCACGGCGGCGATCGGCCTGGCGTTCGTGGCGGCGCTCGGCACGCTGATCGCACTGCAAGGCCATGCTCCCACCCACCGCGAGCTGGAATCGTCGCTGTGGACCTACGCCTCCACAGTGGGCGTAAGCGCGCGCCTGTCGATCCTCGTGGACCCGCTGTCGGTGTACATGATCCTGATCGTCACGGGCATCTCGACGATGATCCACCTGTACTCGATCTCCTACATGGACGAAGATCGCGGCAACGCCCGCTTCTTCTCCTACCTGAACTTCTTCGTCTTCTCGATGCTCCTGTTGGTGCTCGCGGGCAACTTCCTGCTGCTGATCGTCGGCTGGGCGTTCGTCGGGGCGGCCTCCTACCTGCTGATCTCCTTCTGGTACCGGCGCTCAACCGCGACGAAGGCGGGGATCAAGGCGTTCGTGATCAACGTCGTCGGCGACGTCGGCCTGGTGCTCGGCACCTACTTCATCTTCAAGCACACCCACACGCTGAACTTCCTCGCGGCCTTCAAGGCCGCCCCGCACGTCTTCCAGAAAGGCGAAGCGGACATCGTCGCCGGCTGTCTGCTGCTGCTCGTCGGGGCGTGCGCGAAGTCGGCTCAGGTCCCGCTGCATACCTGGCTGCCCGACGCGATGGAGGGCCCGACCCCGGTGAGCGCGCTGATCCACGCCGCGACGATGGTCACCGCCGGCGTCTACCTGATCGCGCGTATGCACGTGCTGTTCGAACTCGCCCCCGCGGCGCAGGACACGGGCGCGGTGATCGGCGCCGCGACGCTCTTGATCGCCGGCACGATCGCGCTGACGCAGACGGACATCAAGCGCGTGATCGCCTACTCGACGATGTCGCAGATCGGCTACATGATCATGGGCGTCTCCGTCGGCGCATACGCGGCCGGGATGTTTCACCTGATGACCCACGCGTTCTTCAAGGCGCTGCTGTTCATGGGCGCCGGCTCGATCATCGGCGCGATGGGCGGCGAGCAGTCGCTGGAGAAGATGGGCGGCTTTCGTAAGGCGCTGCCGTTCACGTTCGCCTGCTTCATCATCGGCGGCCTCGCGCTGTCCGGCATCCCGCCGTTCTCGGGCTTCTTCTCGAAGGACGACATCCTGCTCGTCACCGCCGAGCGCGGCGGCTGGCACTGGGCGCTGTATGTGGCCGGCTACATCGGCGCGTTCCTGACGGCGATCTACACGTTCCGGATGATCTTCCGCGCCTTCTACGGCGAGCCCGTAGCCGAGGCGCGCGAGCTAGATCTAAAATCCCACCCGGGCGGGCGGGGACCTCATCTCCACCACGCCGAGTTCCCCACCAACCCCGCCAACGGCGAGGTCGAGGACACCGACGTTGGCTTCCCCGGCCCGCATCACACGGTCGCGGAGGTCGCGCTGGGAATGAAGGTCGCGATGACCGTGCTGGCGATCGGCGCGATCGGCGCCGGGCTCGTGCAGGTTCCGGGGCTCGACGACATCGTCGTCAACTTCCTGCGCCCCACATTCGCGGGCTCGCCGCTGTATGAACCGCACACCAAGGACGGGCTGCTGATCTTCGGGATGGTGCTCGGCACCGTCCTGGGGCTCGCGGGGATCGCGATCGCCTACCGCATCTGGGTCGTAGGACGGGATCCCGCCCACCCCACCTCCGCCGCGATCCAGGCACGGTTCAAACCGTTGTACGAGCTGTCCGTGAACAAGTGGTACTTCGACGAGCTGATCGCCTTCGTCGTCGTGCGCCCGGCGGCCGCGGTGGGGCGCTTTGCGATGGACACCTTCGAGCGGGTGTTCGTGCAGGACACGATGATCGGCGGCACCACCGGGCTCGTGCGCGCCGGGTCGGCGGCGGTGCGCGCCGTGCAGAACGGCTTCCTGCGCTACTACGCCGCGCTGCTCGTGCTCGGCGTGGCCGGCGTCTCCTTCTACTTCCTCCTCCAGGCCTGACCTTCCGGAAGCTGTGACCTGATGCCTCCTCTTTCAATCCTGATCTGGCTGCCCGCGCTGTGCGGCGTGCTTGGCGCGATCGTCCCCTCGCGCCTGATGCGCATCCCCGGCGCGTTGGCGCTGGTCGGGTCGGTGGCCGCGCTGGGGCTGTCGATTGGCTATATCGCCAACTTCCACAGCGGCGCCGGCTTGCAGCACGTCACCGACGTGGTCTGGATCAGGGAACTCGGAATCCACTACAAGCTCGGGGTGAGCGGGCTGAACGTGTTCCTCGTGGGGCTCACAACGCTGCTGTTCGCAGCGGCGACGCTCGCCGCCAACCTGCGCTCGTGGGAGCGCCCGCGACTGTTCTACTTCCACTTCATGCTCGCCGAGTCGGCCGTGCTCGGCGCGTTCCTCGCGCAGGATCTGGCGCTGTTCGTGGCGTTCTTCGACCTGATGCTGATCCCGTTCTACTTCCTGAGCGGAAGTGATTGGGGCCCCACCCACCCGCAGCCGGACCGCGTGAAAGCGACGATCAAGCTCGTGATCTACACGCTCGCCGGCTCGCTGTTGATGCTCGCCGCCGCGATCGCCACCGGCGTACTGGCGGCCCAGCAGGGCGGCGGCCACATCACCTTCGTGCTCTCCTCGCTGCAGGCGGTGCCGCTGAGCAGGGGCTCGCAGGAGTGGATCTTCCTGTTCTTCGCCGCCGCGTTCCTCGTTAAGATGCCGGCGTTCCCGCTACACGGCTGGATGCCCGATGGCTACCGCGCGATGCCGATCGAGGTATTGATGGTGTTCTCCGGCGTGCTCTCGAAGGTCGGCGCATACGGCTTCCTGGCGATCGTCCTGCCGCTGTATCCGCAGGCGGCGGCGCACTTCCAGACGCTGATGCTGCTGATCGCGCTCGCCTCGATCCTGTACGGCTCGGCGCTCGCTTTCACGCAGACCGATGTGCGCCTGATCGCGGGGTACTCCTCGGTGGCGCAGCTCGGGTTCATCACGCTCGGGATCTTCGCGTTGAACCCCCAAGGCGCGCAGGGCGCGCTGCTGCAGATGGTCAACCACGGCCTGGTCGTGGCGCCGCTGTTCTTCATCATCATGCTGCTCTCAAAACGCGCCGGAGGCTCGGAGGACGTCCGCGAGATGGGCGGCATCGCCTTCCGCGCGCCGGTGCTCGCCTCGCTGTTCCTGATCGTCGCGCTCGCCACGCTGGCAATCCCCGGCTCGTCGAACTTCGTCGGCGAGTTCCTGATCCTGCTCGGTGTCTTCAAAGCGAAGCTCGCGATCGCGGTCATCGCCTTCTCCGGCGTCGTCATGGCAAGCGTCTACGCGCTGCGGCTGTTCATCGGCGCGATGCACAACCGCGTCGGGCCGAAGGTGCGCTCGCGTGAGATCAGCCTGTGGGATGGCGCGGTGCTGGTGCCACTCGTCGCGGTGATCCTGCTGCTCGCGCTCTACCCCCAGCTGGCGCTGCACCGCAGCGAAGACTCGGTCAAGCAGACCGTGGCCGCCGCGCACGCCGACACCCTGACGCCGCTCCTCTCGACCGCGCAGAGCACGCCGTGAACGTACTGGCAACCGCCCATCTGAAAGGTCCGCACGTCGACTTCGCGGGTCTGTCGCCGCTGATCGCGCTGCTGGGCGGCGCCGTCGTGGTGCTGCTCGTCGGCCTGCTCGGCTCGCGGCGGGTACGCGAGCAGGTGGTGCCCGCGCTCAGCCTGGTGGCGCTCGGGGCCGCGCTGGGACTGACCATCTGGCAGTGGAACTCGCAGAAGTCGATCGTGTCGGGGGCACTTCGCATCGATGACTTGTCGCTCGTCCTCAACCTGATCCTGATCGCCGGCGGCGCGTGCACGGTGCTGCTCGCGTGGCGCTCGCCGGCTACACGCGAAGCTGCCCACGGCGAGTTTCACGCGTTGCTGCTGACCTCGATCGGCGGGATGTCACTGCTCGCCTCCGCCCAGAACACGGTGCTCGTGTTCCTCGGTCTGGAGCTCCTCTCGATTCCGCTGTATGTGCTCTGCGCAAGCGAAATGAGGCGTGAGCGCTCGCTGGAGTCGGGGCTGAAGTACCTGATCATCGGCTCCGTCGGCTCGGCCACGCTGCTGTACGGCCTGGCGCTGATCTACGGCGCGACCGGGGCGACCGACTTCACGGCGATCGCCGACGCCCTCTCGAAGGGCAGCCTCGCAACCGACCCTCTGACGCTGACGGGGATCGCGCTGTGCGTCGCGGGCCTCTGCTTCAAGGCCTCCGTCGCCCCCTTCCACCAGTGGACCCCCGACGTCTACGAGGGGGCGCCGACGCCGGTGACGGCGTTCATGGCGGTCGCCACGAAGGTCGCCGCGCTGGGCGTGTTCCTGCGGCTGTTCGACGTCGCGCTGATCAACGCGCAGGCCAGCTGGGCGCCGGCGGTGGCGGTGCTGGCGACGATCACGATCATCGTCGGCAACGTCGGCGCGCTCGGGCAATCCTCGCTGAAGCGGATGCTCGCCTACTCCTCGGTGGCCCAGGCCGGATACATGCTCGCCGGGGTGGTCGTCGCAAGCAAACTGGGCGTGCAGGCGACGGTCTTCTACCTGGCTGTGTACGTGGCGATGAACATGGCCTCGTTCGCCGTGATCGTCGCGCGCGAACGGGAAATAGGAGCCCCACCCGCCCGGGGCGACTCGATCGACGCCGTGGCCGGGCTGGGCCGCGCGCGACCGTGGCTGGCGTGGCCGATGACGATCTCGCTGCTCGGGCTCGCCGGGATCCCCGCGACGGCGGGGTTCATCGGCAAGTTCTACCTGATCGAGGCGGCCGTCTCGGGGAGCTACACGTGGCTGGGCGTGGTGATCGTGGTCGGCTCGATGATCTCCCTCGGCTACTACCTGCCGGTGGTCGCGGCGATGTGGATGCGCGAGGCCCCGGGAGAGGCGCCCTCACCATCGGTACAGGGAGTCCTGCCCGTGATGGCAGGCGGTTCCCCGGAGATCGACGTGCTCGAGCGCCCGCAACCCGAGGTCGTCTTCGTCGCCGTGCTCGCCGCGGCGACAACACTCTTCTTCGGCATCATCCCCCAGCCGCTGTTCGACCTCGTGAGCCACGCGGGCGGCGCGCTCGGGGGGCTGTTCTGAGCCGCAACGCCGTGCCTCGTCACGGCCAGGGGAGCTCGAGCTCTCGGGCTGCAGTGCTGAGCTTCATGGCGAGGCGAAGAGGGTCCGCGGGCGAGGGCTGAAAGCTGTGGGTGCGGTAGAAGCTCGCGGCGGTCTCGTCGATCGCATCCACAACGACGAGCTTGCCACCGGCGGCGCGCGCGGCGGTCACGATCTTGGTGAGCGCGTATACGAGCAGCTCGTCGCCAAGTCCTTGGCCTTGAAAGCGGCGATCCAAGGCGAGCTTCGCAAGCAGGATCGCTGGGATCGCGCGCGGAGAGCCGCGGCCGATCCGGCGTGGAGCCTCATCACGTGCAAGGGTGTGCGGGGCGATGGCAAAATAGCCGATGACTGCGTCTGAGCCACCCTCAACCAGGAGGTAGGTGCGGGTGCCTTGGCGCGTCGCCTGGTGCGCGTGCAGGCGGAGCCACTGATCGAGGTCGGGGTGGCCACAGGTGAAGGTGTCGAGGTCGTGGCCGTCGGCCAGCGGCTCGATGCGGTGGCTCACGCCGCCCGGATCCGCTTGCGCCGACGCGCTTTCCGAACTGCTCGCGCGAGCCCCGGCGCCTCGTCCGGCTCGTCCAGCGACGCCACGAGCCGATCGAAATAAGCAGGCGGCACGACCGTCGAGGAGTGCTCGGCGACAAGCGCCTCGGCGCGCTGCACAGCCGCGGTCACCACAAACGACGAAACCGACTCGCTCGCCAGCGTCGCGGCGCGCTCGATCTCCAGCCGCTGCGCCGAGGTCAAGCGTGCATCCAGACGATCAGACTTCGCTGCCATACCGATCCCTTCGACTAGCTTACGTACAATTGTACGGCAGATCGAGAGAATATACAAGGCCGCGATGGAACGGCTCGAGCGGCTACAGCCGCCCCGAGGCCTCCGCCGCCGCTTCGGCTTCCTGCAGCTGCCGCTCGACGAGATCAAGACCGGCGTCCCAGAACCCGGGGTCGGCGAGGTCGATACCGACGATCTCACCGAGCTGCTCGGGACTGCGCGAGCCCCCGGCGGCGAGCATCTCGAGGTAGCGGGGCACGAGCTCCGGGCCCTCCTGCTCGTAGCGCTGGTAGACCGAGAGCGCGAGCAGCTGGCCGTAGGCGTAGGCGTAGACGTAGCCGGGCGAGCCGATGAAGTGCGGGACGTAGGACCACCAGGAGCGGTAGCCGTCGGTCAGCTCCACCGAGTCGCCGAGCAGCTCGGCCTGGCTCTCGGCCCAGAGCTCGCCGAAGCGCTCGACCGAGAGCTCGCCCTGCTCGCGGCGGTTGGTGTGGACGAGGTCCTCGAAGCGGTTCATCGCGACCTGGCGGAAGACCGTGGCGATCGTGTCCTCGAGGTTCTCCGCGAGCAGCGCCAGCCGCGAGGCGGGAGTCGAGTCCTGTTCGAGCAGCCGACCGAAGACGACGGTCTCGGCGAACACGGAGGCGGTCTCGGCGAGCGTCAGCGGCGTGCCCTGGTGGAAGACGCCCTGGCGGGCGGCGAGCGCGAAGTGGACACCGTGGCCGAGCTCGTGCGCGAGCGTGAGCACGTCGCGGCGGCGAGCGGTGTAGTTGAGCAGCACGTAGGGATGCGCCGAGGGGGTCGTCGAGGCGCAGAAGGCGCCCCCGCGCTTGGCGGGTCGCACCGGCGCGTCGATCCAGCGCTCGTCGAAGAAGCGCTGGGCGAGCGCGCCGAGCTCGGGGGAGAAGGAGGAGTAGCAGTCGAGCACGATCTCGCGCCCCTGGGCGAAGGAGAAGGTGACCTCGTCCTCGGTGACGGCCGCGCTGCGGTCGTAGTCGGCCAGCCGCTCGACGCCGAGCAGTCGCGCCTTCAGCCGGTACCAGCGGCGCGCGATCTCGTTGCGCCCGCGGACCGCCTCGATCAGCGCCTGCACGGACTCGTCGGAGGCCTCGTTGGCGAGGTTCCGCGCCGCCAGCCAGTTGGGGTAGCGGCGCAGGCGATCGTCGATCGCCTTGTCGGCGAGGAGTGTGTTGAACAGGAACGCGCGCGTGCGCAGCCCCGGCTCGAGCGCGGCGGTGACCGCGAGGGCGGTAGTGCGCCGGACCTCGCGGTCGGGGAGCGCGAGGCGGCTGAGCGCGACATCGAGGGCCAGCTTCTCCTCTCCCAGCTCGCCCGTACCCGTGAGGGTGACCTCGATCGCCGAGGTCAGCTCCTCGAACAGCCGCGACCACGCCCCGGCGCCCGTAAGCGCCTTCTCGGCGAGGATCTTCTCCTCGGGCTCGGAGAGGAGGTGCTCGCGGTAGCGGCGCACGTTGCGCAGGAAGTGGCGGCAGAAGTCGAGGCCCTTGCCCGCCAGCAGCTCCTCGGCGCGCTCGTCGCTGAGCGCGGCCCACTCCAGCTCGAAGAACAGCAGCGTCGTCCCGACCTGAGTCTCGCGCTCCTGCACCTTCTGCAAGAGCGCGCCATTGGCGGGAGCGGCCGTGTCGGCGGAGAAGCGCAGGACGGCGTAGGAGCCGGCCCGCCCGACCAGCTCGTAGATCACCGCCAGCTCCGTCATCGCCTCTCCGAGGCCGGCGCCGTCGAGCTCGCCGAGCTTGCCGGCGTAGCGCTCGGCGAACGTCTGCGCCCGCGCGAGGGCGTCGTCCAACCTGCTCTCGACGCCCGCCTCGCCGTCGCCGTCGACGAGCGGCTCGAGGTCCCAGGCGGTCGCGGCCAGCTCGGCGTCCTCAGGCGTTGTGGCGGCGGCGGCAGGGCTCATCCGCGACGGACGGTAGCATCGCCGACCCGTGCACGAGACCGTCCCGCAAGTCTTCCTGATCGCCCGCCCGTCGATCGACGTCGAGGGGATGCGCGGCTACCTGGCGGATGTGGGCGGGGAGTCGTGGCTTGAGCGACGGTTGGGCGAGGCGGACGGCGCGGGAGGCGCTGAGGGAACCGCGAGAACCGGGGGTGTGAACGGCGGCGAGCTGCTCGTGGAGTTCGGCGGTCGCGCCTGCTACCGCAGCTGGGAGCCGGGCCTGAACCCAAACGTGAGCCGCGTGCGGACCGACCAGCGTGAGTACTTCGCGAACATCCTGCGCTCAGCCCACGGGAGCGTGCTGGAGCACGCCAACTACTCGTTCGCGCTGCGCAACGTGAGCCGCGTCCTGACCCATGAGCTTGTAAGGCACCGCGCCGGCTCGGCCTTCAGCCAGGAGAGCCTGCGCTACGTGCGCCTCGCCGATATCGGCTTCCGCGTGCCGCCGGCCCTGGAGCCGGTGCGCGAGCAGGTCCTGTCGATCGTCGAGCAGCTCGAGGAGTTCCAGATCAGCGCCGCGAAGGAGCTGGGGATCGACGAGGAGGGAGTGCCGTTCCACGTCAAGAAGGAGGTCACCTCGGCACTGCGCCGTCTGGCCCCGATCGGCCTCTCCACCGACATCGTGTGGACCGCGAACGCCCGCACGCTGAGGCACGTGATCGAGATGCGCACCTCCGAGGGCGCCGAGGAGGAGCTGCGGAGCGTGTTCGACAAGATCGCCCGGATCATGCAGACCGAGGCCCCCGCGATCTTCCAGGACTTCGTCCGCCAGGACGATGGTTGCTGGGTGCCGGAGCACCGCAAGGTCTAGCGCCCGCAGCGCAGCACTTCCATCCTGTCGCTATCATGTCGTATGTACGCGACAGAGTCCCGACAGATAGGAGGGTTCGATGGCGACCTTAGTCGGAGAGCGCAATGAGCTTGAGCGGTTCGAAGAGCTCGTGGCAGCGTCTTCCCTCAAGCTGCTGGAGGCTCTGGGCGAGACACCGATCCCGGATGATTATCTCGATCGCTGGCAGCACACCGCCAGCCGCCTTTCCGATGCAATCAACCGATCGGTTCCCCCCAGCCTGGATCCTGAGCAGCTGGCTGAGATTCGGGGAGAGCTGCTGGAGATCTTGCAGCGTGTCGCCGACCATGACCCCGAGCGACCCTTGGACTCGGTCGAGGCAGCGCTGCTCGGCCTGGAGGCCGTTCGCCACGTCGTGCGGGATGCGCTGGACCGGCAGCCGCCCGGCGAAGGGGACGCGCGCACCCTCCTACACGACTTGCAGGAGACGCTCCCGCGCGTAGGTCGCAAGGACTTGGCAGAGTTGCTAGGCACCAGCGACCGCTCAATTCAGCGCATCCTGGCGAGCCCCACCCTTGTCGAGCCCAGCCGACGTCTGCAGATCCTCGCGCGGCTGGTCTTCCTGCTGCGGCGTGGCTGGACACCTGAGGGCGTGGTCGCATGGTTCCACAGGCCTCGCACTGAGCTGGGTGGCCGGAGCGTACTCGAGGTGATCGACGAGGCCGACCTAGAGCAGGAGATCCTCGAACTGGCCCGGCATGGCCGCGCGCAACACGGCTCCTGACCCGCAACGGGTCGACTACGACGAAGTCGCCTTCCGCTGGAGCGACTACGACGTTCCGCTGTGGACGCGGCCGAACACGAGCGCGCTGCGCTGGAGCCGCGCCCGCCAGGAGCCGACTCAATATATGAGCCTCAGCCCCGAGGGCTCATGGGCGGAGCTGATCCGTTCCGAGCGCTTGCGCACCACGGAGGAGCTGAGCCTGGTGAGCATGCCGATGTGGGCCTTGAGGGTGTGCGAGACCAACCTCGCCGACTACTCAACGTTCGAGAAGGCACGGGCCGCCGGATTTCCACCGCAAGCTCTCGTCGACGAGGATTACGAGCGTTGCGAGGCGGAGGCGGACCGCCTCCGTGAGAACGGCTTCCGAGGGGTGCTCACGCCGTCGGCCGCGCTACCGGGGGCTGTGAACTTGACCCTGTTCGGGCGCAGGTTGACGGTGCCGTGGGACTACCCGGAAGACCGTCTGATGGCTTCGTTCGTACGCGCGAAGCGCCTGGTCGTGGGACGACCACCAGACGAGCTTCTACCGATGGTCCGTCATCGCGGCGAGCCGCACAGTCTCCTGAAGGATCATCTGACTGCGACGAGATCGCGCACGGCCGTCGATCCAGACACCACTAAATAGCCGGCGCCGCCCAGCCTTCTGGTTATGTGTCCATGCGGCTGGTGCGCCAGGCGCCGAGCGCGAGGAACACCGCCATCCAGGCAACGAGCACGAGCACGGCAGTCCCCTGGGACATCGCGACGGTCGCGCCACGCCCACCTTCGACATGCACGGGGCTGAAGTGAGCGATCGCCTGACTGAGAACGATGTCGCGCGTTCGGCCCAACGAGCTGATGTTCGCAAGCACAGGGCTCGCCACGATCTGCCATGCGATCAGAGCGATGATCGCCCCCGGCTTGGAGGTCGTCAGCGAGGCGAAGCCGACCGCGATCACGCACATCACACCAGAGGCGAGCAACGCGAAGCCCAGGCCGTTGACGAGGAGCGCGGCATCGGGCGTGGGTGCACCCAAGGCGAGCACGAAGATGCCGAGGACCAACAGCAGGTAGGCGCCGCCGATCACCGACCAGCACACCGCCAGCGCGGCGGGGACACGCGAGGCGAACAGCGCCAAGCGCGGACGGCCGGTCACGACCAGATCCCTGAAGACGCCGGCCGAGGCGTCGCCTGTCCCAGCCTCGACGCCGATCAGGATGGCGACGAGCGGGCCGAACAGCAGGCTCAGCGCGCGCAGCCCGTCCCTGTATTCGGGCGACTTGTGTTCGAGGGCATTCGCCAGGAAGAAGATCAGCAGCGGCCCGAGCGCGAGCACGAACGACCAGATCATGATCCCGCGCTTGCGGCGCAGCTTGAGCAGGTCCGCGCTCGTCATCTGGGCGGCGACCGTGGCGTTCATGCCTGCACCTCCTCGGACTCAGGCGTGGGCGTCGGCGTGGGCGCCGTCTCGGGCGCATCGAGCCGCGCGGTGACCTCGAGGAAGCGCTGCTCGAGACTGTGGCGGACGGGCTCCAGGCGGAGCACGCCGACGCCGGCATGGACGAGCGCCGCGTTGATCTGGGAGGTCGTCTCCGGCTCGCCGGCCAGCACCACGCGGAGACCCTCGGGAGAACGGTGGGCCTCGAGCACGAGCGCGCTGGAGGAGAGCGTGGAGAGCGCCAGCTCGGGGTGGTCGACCCCGAGGATCAGCTCGGGGTGGGCACCGGTGCCGCCGGCGGCGAGATCGGCGATCGTGCCCTGCGTGATGACCTTGCCGCGGTCGACGATCGCGGCGGCGTCGCAGATCTTCTCGACCTCGTCGAGGAGGTGGGAGGAGATGAAGACGGTGCGCCCCTCCTGCTCGACCATCTCGCGGATCATGAAGCGAAACTCCTGGATGCCGCCGGGGTCGAGGCCGTTGGTCGGCTCGTCGAGGATCAGGAGCTGCGGATCGGCCAGCAGGCAGCGCGCCACGCCGAGGCGCTGGCGCATCCCGAGGGAGTACTTCTTGACCTTCTCGTCGGCCCGCTCGGAGAGGCTCACGCGGGCGAGCGCGGGATCGATCCGCTCGCGCGCCTCCGGGCCGCGGACGGCGGCGACGATGCGGAGGTTCTCACGCCCGGTGAGCTGCGGATGAAAACGCGGCTCCTCGACGATCGCCCCGACCCCTTGCAGCGCCTGCGCGCGCTGGGAGGGCACGGGACGGCCGAGCAGCGTGGCGCTCCCGGCGGAGGAATGGGTGAGCCCGAGGAGCATCCGGATCATCGTCGTCTTGCCCGCCCCGTTGGGCCCGAGGAAGCCGAAGGCGCTCCCGCGAGGCACCCGCAGATCGACGCTGTCGACCGCCGTGCGCTCACCGAAGCGCTTGGTCAGGCCACG
This sequence comes from Solirubrobacteraceae bacterium, assembly GCA_035648675.1. Classification (GTDB taxonomy): domain Bacteria; phylum Actinomycetota; class Thermoleophilia; order Solirubrobacterales; family Solirubrobacteraceae; genus Palsa-744. Next base: position 6,511 of record DASRKZ010000003.1, on the reverse strand, counting down.
CGTCTCGATCGCAAGCGCGGAGGCTTGCGGATCGGAGGTGGCTGGGTCGTCGGCTGGGGTCGGCAAGGCTCTCTCTGGTGCGGTCGACGCCGGGGTCGGGACGCGCGGCTTTCGCGCGCAGCCTTCCAGACGCACCTAAAGATTCGCTGAGAGTGGCCGGGGTCCTTTGCGGGCCTGCCCGCGCCCTCCCGGGTCAGTCCTCCGTCGCCTGCAGCTCCTTCACGCGCCCCTCCAGCTGAGACATCACGTCGGGGTCGCGCAGCGTGGTGACATCGCCCAGCGCCCTGCCCTCGGCGATGTCGCGTAGGAGCCGGCGCATGATCTTCCCGGAGCGAGTCTTGGGGAGATCGTCGGCCCAGATGATGCGCTTCGGCCGCGCGAACTTGCCGATCCGCACGGCGACCGTTTCGCGGATACCCTCGACGGTTGACTCGTCGCCCTCGAGGTCACCCTGGAGGGTTACAAACGCTACGATCGCCTGGCCGGAGTCCTCGTCGTGCTGGCCGATCACGGCTGCCTCGGCCACGTCGATGTGGGCGACGATCGCCGACTCGACCTCGGCGGTGGAGAGGCGGTGCCCGGAGACGTTCACCACGTCGTCGATTCTCCCGATCACCCACAGGTAGCCGTCCTTGTCGCGGCGCGCGGCGTCGCCCACGAGGTAGGTCTCGTTGCCGAAGCGAGAGAAGTAGGTCTCGATGAAGCGGTCGTCCTCCTTGTAGAGGGTGCGGAGCATCGACGGCCACGGGCTCGTCAGCACGAGCAGGCCCTGGCCCTCCTCCACGAGCTCGCCGGTCGACTCGTCGCGCACCTCCGCCTCGACCCCCGGAAAGGGGTGTGTGGCCGACCCGGGCTTGGTGGTGGTGATACCGGGCAGCGGCGTGATCATGATCGCGCCGGTCTCGGTCTGCCACCAGGTGTCCACGATCGGGCAGCGTTCGCCCCCGATCACCTTGTGGTACCAGAGCCACGCCTTCGGGTTGATCGGCTCGCCGACCGAGCCGAGCAGTCGCAGCGATGAGAGGTCGTGTTCGCCCGGCCACCGCGCGCCCCACTTGATGCACGCGCGGATCGCGGTCGGCGCGCAGTAGAGGATCGTGACGCCGTAGCGCTCGATGATCTCCCACCAGATGCCCTTGTCTGGGTAGTCCGGCGCGCCCTCCCACATCACCGAGGTGGCGCCGTTAGAGAGGGGCCCGTAGACGATGTAGGAATGCCCGGTGACCCAGCCGACGTCGGCCGCGCACCAGTACACATCCTCCTCCGGCTTGAGGTCGAACACGTAGCGATGGGTCGCGGAGACGCCCGTCAAGTAGCCGCCGGTGGTGTGGAGGATGCCCTTCGGCTTGGCGGTCGAGCCGGAGGTGTAGAGGATGTAGAGCGGGTGCTCTGCATCCAGCGGCGCGGCCGGGCACTCCGGATCGGCCGCCTCGCAGATCTCGTGGTAGAAGACGTCGCGCCCCTCCTTCATCTCGCAGGGCACGTCCTTGCTCTTGACGACCACGATCTTCTCGAGTGACGCCAGATCTCCCATCACCTCGTCGACGCGGTCCTTCACCGCGGCGGTCTTGCCCTTCCGCGCGGCCCCGTCGGCGGTGACCAGGACCTTCGCCTCCGAGAACTCCATGCGCTCGCGCACGGCCTCCGCTGAGAACCCGCCGAAGACGACGTTGTGCGGCGCTCCGATTCGTGCGCAGGCGAGCATCGCGACGACGACCTCGGGGATCATCGGCAGGTAGATCCCGACCACGTCGCCCTTCTCCACGCCGAGATCCTTCAGCGCGCTTGCGAAGCGCTGCACCTCTGCCAGCAGCTCGGCGTAGGTGATGTCACGCTCGGAGCCGTCCTCTCCGCGCCAGTGAAACGCGACGCGCTCGCCCCTCCCCGCCTCGACATGGCGGTCGAGGCAGTTGTAGGACACGTTCAGCGTGCCCCCCGTGAACCACTTGTAGAACGGCGGATCGGAGTCGTCCAGCACCCTGTCCCACTTCTGGAACCAGTGCAGCTGCTCGGCCTGCTCGACCCACCAGGCTTGAGGATCACGTGCCGCCTGCTCATAGACCGCGGGGTCTTTCAGCAGTGCGTTCGCGCGAAACTCGGCCGGGGGGTCGAACGTCTCGACATCGAGCAGCCCGGCGAGCTCCTTGTCGAGCACCTCGCCGGTGGACGCCTCCGATTCAATCGCCATAGCCCGACCCTATCGCCCGCTCAACGGCATCACGGGCATAACCGTGCGGCCGAAGGTCGAGTTCGTGACGGCCGCGGCCGATGCGTACCAGGCCGCGGCAGCCGTCGCCAAGCCCAGGTAGCCGCCCCAGTGGGTGATGCTTGCGTGCGCACCGGATGCGCCGATCGCCAGCAGGATGAACGTGATCGTCAGCAGCACGAACACGAGCAGCACCGCCCCGCTGACGCGCAACGCGGCAATCGTCATGTAGGCGGTGAAGATCGCCCACGCCCACAGGTACACACCGACCGCGTGGCCGACGTTGCCGGTGATTCCCTTGGCGTAGAACACGTTTAGAGCCCAAAATGAGATCCAGAAGGCGCCGAACGAGCAAAACGCGACCGCGCCGAACGTGTTCCCCGTGCGGAACTCCCAGATGCCGGCGATCAGCTGCACGATCCCGCCATAGGCCAAAGCCAGGCCGAGCACGACCGGAAGACCCTTGGCGTCGACGAGATTCGAGTTGAACATCGACAGCACGAACGTGGTCATCGCGAACGCGCCGAGCCCCAGCGGCCCGGGATCCGCCGGCGTCCAACCGCCGCGCTCTCCCTCCCCCCGCGTGGGATCCTGCCCTCGCGCCGCGTCCTGGCGCTGGATTGTCGCTGCCTCCATGGAAGTCCTCCTCCTGGACCGCACCCGTTGCCGGGGCGGAATCGACGATGCGTATGTACCTACCTGACCCGATCGCGGAAGAGACGCGCATGGCGGCTCCCCGCGCTCTACCCCAATTATTCCCAAAGGCCCAAACGCCCAATCCTGCGAACCGCAAGATCATCCGCCCGGGCCAGCGAACCGGCCGTCGATGGGACGTTTTGTCCCACTCGCCAGGTCTGCGTCAGCGTCGCGCGCCGCGCTTGCGCCGGCGCTTGCGCGACGAGGAGCCGTTGGAGTTGGGCTGCGCCGGTGCCGGCCCGGCATCCGCTCCGATCGCCGTCACCACGCCGCCCTCGCCGCCAGCCTGCTTGGCGGCGCGCTGCTCTGCCCGGGTGGGCCACGGGCGCGCCTTCCCCGAGGTCCAGGCCGGCGGGTCCCCGCCCGGCCAGCGCTCGGCGAACAGCAGGCCCATCGCCACCATCCAGAAGGCGGGCACGACCTCGAGCGTGGCTCCGCCGAGCGGGAAGAAGATCAGAATCCCGGTGAAAATGCCGAGCACGCCCACCCAACGCGTGAGCAGGCCGACACGCATCACCCCCACCATCGCCCCGATCATGCCCGCCGCGAGCGCGGGCCCCGCCAGTAGATCCAGATAGTCGCTGAGCACGTTCGCCGTGCCCTTTGTGAGAGCTAGGTCGACCGCGTGGTTGGAGAAGTCGTGGCCGACGGCGAACCTGTGCGTGAGGATCGCGCCGAGCACTTGGTGGCCGATGCTGACCAGCGCAACCGCGATTCCGCCGAAAAGCACCAGCGGTCGGGTCAGCGGCCAGCTCTGGGGCCGGCGAAAGCGCGTGGCGTCGACGAGCAGCAACAGGACAAGCGTGAGCGCGCCGATCGCAATCCCCGCGAGCACACTCCCGGCGACCAGCGGGAGGGCGTGGTGGCTGATGAATTTCACCTCGGCCGCGCGCGGGCTCACCGTCGGGCTGGCAACGCCTGAAAGCGCCGGTCCCAGGCCCTGCAGCAGGCCCACGGTGGGCGCGCCTTTCAGCGTCTCCGAGATGATGATCCCGCTCAGCAGGTAGAGCACCCCGCCGGCGAAGGCGGGCACGCTGAGACGGCGGCGCCGATCGGACTCGTGGGCGATCCGCTCGGAGATCTCGCTTGCGCTGGGCATCGGCAGGGCAGTCTATGGACTCGCCCCCGTGCGGGCTGGTCCGAGCGATGAGGCGAGCCGTGGGGAGCGCAATCGCTACGATGACCCAATGGAGGGTGGTGGCCTAGGAGATCTGTTCGGCGATCCCGAGGAGCTTCAGCGACGCCTGGCGGAGTTCGCTGAGCAGATGCAGGGCCAGCAGAGCCTCGCCTGGGCGGACAACGCGATCAAGCTCGCGGTCGAAATGACCGTCGCCGCCGTCGAACGCATCAACCTGCAGGGCAACGCCGAGGCCCAGGCGGAGCAGATTCGCACCGTGATGGCCCGGGTGTTCCCCGAGGCCGTGACCCTCGTGCGCGAGGCGCGCGCGGGACTTCAGTAGCGCAGGCTCGGTCGGCGGGGCGGATCCGGCGGGGGCTCGAGCGGAGGGTCCTCCTCCAGCAGCACCCCGGCGCGCTCGGCCTCTCGCTCGGCCTCGCGTGAGGCACGCCCGGCGTGGAGCACTTCCTTGAAGGAGCGAAAGCGGAAGATGAAGACCACCGCGCCGAGGCCGATCAGCGCGGTGAAAGCGGCGATCGCCAGCTGCTGGCCGACCGAGTAGGCCGCGACCACGGCGGTCGGGGCGGAGGTCGCGAAGACCTTCACGAGCAACGCCTGCTGCACGCCGGCCCCGCCGGGCGTGAACGGCACGGCGCCCGCCACCTGGTTGACACCGAAGACGAGCAGCACGTTCGTGACCGAGCCGCCGACACGGAAGGCATCGAGCAGAAACCAGAACGCGGCGAAGCGACAGAGCCACCCGAGCGCCTGAAGCGTGGCGACCTCGCGCAGGTAGCGGGGACGATCCGAGAGGATCGTCAAGCCCTGGCGCACACGCACCCAGAACGCGCGCGCACGCAGCGAGAGCAGCGCGAAGACGACGAGCACGAGGATCGCAAGCGCCGTGATCAGGAAGAGCGTGAAGCGGAAGTGCCCGGCCAGGTAGGAGATGTCGAAGGAGTTGAGCTTGGAGAAGTCCGGTGGCTTGGGAAACACCCCGCGCGTGAGTGCGAAGGTCAGCACGAGCACGCCGACGGTAACGTCGAAGACGGCCTCCACGAAGAACGCCGCCGCGACCGTCGGATAGCTCGACCCGGGGATCGAGGAGCGTGCGAGGAACAGCTTGATCACGTCGCCCCCCCGCGCCGGAACCACGTTGTTGAAGCCGACCGCCGCGAAGTAGGCCCCCCAGATGCGCCGCCAGCGGAAGCTGACCGCTGGATAGGCGGCGCGCAGGCTGTTGAAGAACGCGCGCGAGCGGAGCGTCAAGTTCAGCCCGAAGAAGGCCAGCCCCAGCGCGAGCGCCCCCCAGTGCACCGCCTCGAGGTCGGAGAAGAACTGCCCGACCGCCGCGAAGAACGAGCTGAGGCTGTGGCCGATCGAGGTCGATGCAAGCAGCGCGTACACGCCCCCAAGCGTACGGAGACTCCCGGCATCGGCTCAGCTCTTACCCGGGCTCACCTGCTCCAGAGCTGCCAGGACCAGACGAGGACGGCTTTCTCCGGTCCGGTGGTGAAGCGTTACGGGGTTCCGCGAGCGTAGATGCTCTCGTAGATCGCCTTCGCCGTCCCGTTGTCATGCCAGGGCCCTGCGGCGAGCCGGCGAGCCTCGTCGAGGGTACGTTCGATCATGGAGTTCGTCGTGGTACGGATGAAGCGAGCGCTGTAGCTGGTTTCCTTGGCGACGGTTTCCCATGCCTTTGTGTTGACGTCGCTGATATGGGTGGCTCCGTCGATGCTCATCGCGAGCCGGGTGGTCAGTTCGGGATAGGCGGTGGTGCTCACCAGGTCATACAGCGGAGCGAGGGTCGGGGCCCCGGTGTCATATAGGAGCGAGACGTTCTTGGCGTGTGCGTCGCAGTTGCCGATCAGCCAGTTGAACACGAGCGCACGCCAGAACGTGGGAAGATCCTGAGCGGGCACGGTCGAGCAGTTGCGAAACAGCTCGACGGTCTCGAGGACCGTCGGTCCTCCTTCGGCCTGATACTTGCGCTCAGACGCACGGCCGAGCGCTTGACAGATGTCCTCTTGGTGCAGCCGGCGGATCGGCTCGGCGGTGAGGTCGCGGTCGTAGCGCTCGACCAGCAGATAGGGCAGGCCGGAGGCGGTGGCATGCTTACTGGTCAGGGCAGTGGGCAGCTCCACCGCGCGTGCCAAATCCATGCAGAAAGCCTCGTTGTCGACGAGGCCCGGGAAGCGCGAGGGCTCTGGCTTGATGATGTGCGTGGTTGGGGCGGCTGCGTTCAGGGGCAGAGCCACTTCATCATTCTCGATGATGACCGGCAGCTTCGGCTGGGCTCCTGCGAGAGAGAGACGGATTCCCTCCTCGGGGCTGGCGGCGAGCGGCCGTTGGGGCAGCTCGCGCAGCAGTACGTCCAGCTGCTCGTCGTCCACGGGCTTGCGCAGTGGCTCGGTCGGAAGCGGCACCTCGGGGTCAAGCAGAGTGATGGCCCCCGCGCAGTCGCCTCCCAGCTCTTGCAGAAGCGCATAGTC
>DASRKZ010000002.1:0-3515 GCA_035648675.1 Solirubrobacteraceae bacterium | reverse complement strand
GCTGATGGGCTTCGTGCGAGCGGGCCGGATCAAGCCGATCCCCGCCCGGCCGGTCCCGTTCACGGACGTCAACGAGAGCATGCGCCGCCTGCGGGCAGGCGAGGTGAGCGGCCGCATCGTCCTCACCCACGCATGACCACGCTGCACCGTCCGGAGGAGGTCGACGTGTCGCAGAAGGTGACGGCCCTCAACCCCTCGGGTATCCGCCGAAGGTGACCCGCAAGGGGATGGCGCCCCGCTCGAGCGCCTGGACGGGAGGACGGTGTTCCTGGTCGACATCGGTTCGATCGTGACGGGCAGTGTGAAGACGACGCTGGAAGTGTTGGGCCGTTCGTCTCGAGACCTCTGAGCAGCCAAGCCGTTGTCGAAATGGCAACGACCAATGGAGCTAGGGGTGTCTGGGTTCATGACATATGTCCCAGGTGATAGGTCTCTCATGTCTCGGGGCATAGGTCACACCTTGGGCTGGGGGGTTCCCGGGGGTGGCCGTGGAGGCGCAGCCCGGAGGGCTGTGCCGGAGCGGCGACCCCCGGCGCGGCGTCTGGCGTCGGGGCCACCTTGCGGGGATGTCCAGAGCCCGTGTTGCTGTCCTCCAAGTCGTCTCCGATCAGCTGTCCGTTACTGCTGCTGCTGCCGAGTACGGGTTCTCCCGTCGGCATCTTCATCGCTTGTTAGCCCGTTATCGGGAGGGAGGGTTGGAGGCGCTCGAGCCGCGGTCGCGGGCGCCTGGATCGAACCCGGCTCAGACCTCTGATCTGGTTCGCCGCCGGGTGATTGAGCTGCGAGCGCGGCTGGTCGCTGACGGGCTGGACGGCGGTCCTGTGACGATCGGCTGGCACCTCGAGCAAGAGGGGCTCAGGGCGCCGGCGCCGTCGACGATCCACCGGATCCTCAAACAGGCCGGGCTGATCACGCCTGAGCCACGGAAACGCCCACGGTCATCGTGGTTGCGGTTCCAGGCTGACCAGCCGAACGAGATGTGGCAGTCGGACTTCATCCACTGGCGTCTGGAGGATGGGACCGATGTTGAGGTTCTCAACTGGCTTGACGACCACTCCCGCTACCTGCTGTCTTGCACCGCCCACCAGCCTGTCACGGGGGATGCGATCGTGACCGAGTTCCTTGACGTTGTCGAGCGATACGGCCCGCCGGCGAGCACGCTCACAGACAACGGCAGCGTCTACACCTCCCGGTTCACCGGCGGGCGCAACGCGTTCGAATACGTGCTGCCGCTGCTCGGTGTCCGCCAGAAGAACGGGTCCCCAGGCCATCCTCAGACCCAGGGGAAGACCGAGCGGTTCCACCAGACCCAGCAGCGTTGGCTGCGCGCCAGACCACCCGCGGGCACCATCGCGCAGCTGCAGCGCCAGCTCGACGAGTTCAAAGCGCACTACAACGAGAAGCGCCCACACCGCGCGCTTGATCGCCGCACACCGGCCGACGCCTACCGCGCCACACCCAAAGCGCTCCCGGCCAGCAACGGGCACGCCCAAGGCCACTACCGGCTGCGCTACGACCGCCTCGACGACACCGGCAAGATGAGCCTCCGCCGCGCCGGCCGGATGCACCACCTCGGCGTCGGCGCCAAACACGCCCGCAAACGCGTCCTCGCGCTCGCCGACGACCACCGCATCACCGTCACCGACCTCACCAGCGGCGAGGTCCTCTCAGCGCATCTCATCGAGCCCGAGAAGACCTACTGGCGCAACCAAAACCGAGAGCCAGGCCGCTGGCCTGGCTCCCACAACCGAGACCCATGACGCAAGACACATGAGACCTATGTCCCGAGACAGGACAACGATGGAGCTAGGGGGACTCGAACCCCCGACCTCCTGGGTGCGATCCAGGCGCTCTCCCAACTGAGCTATAGCCCCGCTTGCGCCGGTCCGCACTGGCCGCCGCGGCTTGAAGTCTAGACCGTCGGGCCAGGCGTTAGGCTGTGGTTGATGGGCGAACTCGATGAGGCGATCCGCGAGCATCTGGAACTGAAGCGCCGCCGCGGGGCAGATCCCGCGGAGGTGGCGCGCGAGGAACACGACGCTCTGGCGCCGGTCACGCGCAGCCATCCGATCGTCGTGGCGCCGCCGCGCGCGAGCGATCCGCAGCCGCATGACGACGCCGAGACTCACACCAACGGGTCAAGCGAGGCGCACGCGGATGAGGAGCTCAGCGACGCCACCCAGGAGTTCCACGTCCACTTCGCCGACAACGACGAGGACGACTGGCTCCAGGATCTAGAGCCCTGATCCGGGCTCGGCGGCGCCGGCGTGCAGCAGGTTGCGCGCCTCCCGCAGGGCGACCGACAGGGTCGTGACGTCGTAGGTCCGGGTCGCGCGGATGTCGGAGAGCACGCGCAGGCAGTGCGCGACCGAGTCGGCGTTTGCGCGTTCCCATTGCTCGACCGCCTGCTCGGCCGGGAGGGCCGACGGCGAGGCGGACACCACCTCGATCGTCAGCGTGCGCTGCAGCGTGCCGAGGTCGTCGCGGAGGGCCGCGCGAGCCAGCCCTTGCCAGCGGCTCGACCGCGGCAGCTCGGTCATGCGATCGCGCAGCCAATGGAGTCCCAGGCGCGCGCCGAGGCGGAAGTACACGACGGCCACCGACTCGGTTGAGCGCCCGCACTGGCTCGTCGCCTCGACGATGTCAAGCGCCGCCAGCTGGCCGGCCATCGCCGCGGCGCGAGCCGCCAGTTCGGGCGGGATGCTGCCCTGCTCGAAGCGGGCCAGCATCTCGTCGTGGGCCTCGCGGTCGGAGTCCTCGAGCACGCCGGGGAGCATCGCCTCAAGCGCGCTCACGCCGGGCGCGAAGCGCTCGATCGCCGCCGCGATCTCGAGCGGGCTCGAGCAGTTGCGAAGCAGCCAGCGCGTGGCCCGCTCGAGCAGCTTGCGCCCCTCCAGCAGCAGTTCGAGCTGGCTGTGCGCGTCGGCCAGGTTGTCGAGCGCCTCGACCTGCGCCCAGAAGTCGCGAAGCGCGAACGCCTCGCGCGCGACTATGTAGGCGCGCGCCACATCCGCGGTGGCGCTTGCGGTTTCCTCGGTCAGCCGGTAGCAGGCCGTGACTCCGGCGGTGTCGACGAAGTCGTTGGTGACATGCGTGGTGATGATCTCCCGGCGCAGGCGATGGCCTCGCAGCGCCGTGGCGAAACGCTCCGGCAGCGGCGCCGGGAAGTAACGGTCAAGCTCGTCTTCGAGGTGGGGGTCCTCGGGCAGGTCGGACTCGACCAGCGCGGCGTTCATCGAGATCTTGGCGCGGGCCATCAGCACCGCCAGCTCGGGCGAGGTCAGGCCCGATTCGCGCAGACGCCGGGCGGCGATCTCGTCCTCGTCCGGGAGCGCCTCGAGTCCGCGCTCGAGACCCGCCGTCTGCTCGAGGTGTCGGATCATGCGGGCCTGGATGTCGAGCATCTGCGGAGCCTGCGCCACGGCGAGGCTGAGCGCCTGGCTCTGCGTGTAGCTGTCGCGCAGCACGAGCGCGGCCACCTCGTCGGTCATCTCGATCAGAACTTCCTTGCGCTG
>DASRKZ010000001.1:0-3664 GCA_035648675.1 Solirubrobacteraceae bacterium | reverse complement strand
GTCGCGCGTGCTGCGCGCCAACGCCCAGGCGGCGCTGGAGAACGTCGCGCTGTGGCACGAGCGCGACATCAGCCACTCCTCCGTCGAGCGCGTGATCCTGCCCGACTCGACGATCCTGCTCGACTACCTGCAGCACCGCGCCACCGCGCTCGTCGAGGGAATGACCGTCGACGCCGAGCGCATGCGCTCGAACCTCGAGCTGACGCACGGCGCGCTGTTCTCCCAGCGGGTCCTGCTTGCACTCGTCGAGGACGGCAACAGCCGCGACGACGCCTACCGGATCGTCCAGGAGCTGGCGCAGCGCGCCTGGGACGAGGGCACCCCTCTACGCGAGCTGCTCGCGAGCGACGACCGCGCGGCGGACCTGGACCTCGAGGAGATCTTCGCCTACGACCACTACACGCGCCACGCCGATCAGATCCTCGCGCGGCTGGAGCGGATCGCCTAAGCGCCAGCCGCTCGGCGCCCGATCCCGCTGGTAGCATCGCGCCACGTGAGCACCACACTCGTCGACCTGCCGCTGATCGCCAAAGGGAAGGTCCGCGAGATGTACGCGTTGGACGAGCGGTTGCTGATGGTCGCGAGCGACAGGATCTCGACGTACGACGCGGTCCACCCGACGCCGATCCCGGACAAGGGGAAGGTGTTGACGGGACTGTCGGTGTTCTGGTTTGAGAAGACGCGGGAGATCGTCGCCAACCATCTGATCTCCGCGACGGAGGGCGTGCCCCAGGAAGTGCGCGGCCGCGCGCTGGTCGTGCGCAAGCTAAGGATGCTCCCGGTGGAGTGCGTCGTGCGCGGCTACATCACGGGGTCGGGCTGGAAGGACTACCAGGCCACGGGCGAGATCTCGGGGATCGAGCTGCCGGCGGGATTGCGCGAGTCGGAGCAGCTGGGGGAGCCGATCTTCACGCCGAGCACGAAGGCCGACGTCGGGCATGACGAGGCGATCGACTTCGACCAGGCCGCGGAGCTGGTCGGCGAGAGGGCGCTGATGGAAAAGGTGCGCGAGGTGTCGATCGAGCTCTACTCGTTCGCGGCCGAGCACGCGCGCGAGCGGGGCGTGATCCTGGCCGACACGAAGTTCGAGCTCGGCCTCGACGAGCACGACGAGCTGGTGGTGGGGGACGAGGTCCTGACGCCCGACTCCTCGCGCTACTGGCCGGTGGATACATACGAGGTCGGGCGCGGCCAGCCGAGCTTTGACAAGCAGTACGTGAGGGATTGGGCGTCCCAGAGCGGCTGGGACAAGCGCCCGCCGGCGCCGGAGATCCCCGGGGACGTCGTCGCGGGCACCCGCGGGCGGTATGTGGAGGCGTACGAGTTGATCACCGGCGAGCCGTTCAAGGCGTGGCTGGAGCGGACGAGCTCTCCCGCGACGGGCGATCCCTCCTCGGGCGGATCGGATGCGGGGGCTTGGGCGTGAGGGCGAGGGTGCTGATCCGTCCGAAGGCGGGCATCCTCGATCCGCAGGGCGTGGCGGTCGAGCGCGCGCTGCCGGCGCTGGGGTTCGCGGGTGTGGCGAACGTCCACGTCGGCCGGCTGGTCGAGCTCGACGTGGAGGACCCCGCGCAGCTGGAGTCGATGTGCGAGAAGCTGCTCGCCAACCCGCTTGTCGAGGATTACGAGATCGTCCTCGACCGGGAAAACAATTAAGATGCACATGCACAGGTGTGTATGTGCTAGCATGGGCGAATGCCCTCTCCGTTGCTGACACGCCGGACCCAACTGCTGCTGGATGATGATCTGCACCGTCGCTTGCGCGAGATCGCGGCGCGGCGGGGGATCTCGATGGGGGCTCTGATCCGTGAGGCGATCGACGAGAAGCTCGCCAACACCCAGGACGCTCGCGCCCAGGCGATTCAGGAACTGCTCGACGCGGAGCCGATGCCAGTCGAGGACTGGCCGATCATGAAGCGACAGATGATCGAAGATATGAACGCTGGCGGCATGAGCATCCTCGACACTTACGACTGACCAGCGTATGCGGCGCTTCCTCTTCGATACCGGGGTGTTTATTTACGCGCTTGGGAGCGAGCACCGCTACCGCGAGCCGTGCCGGGCGGTCCTGCGAGAAGTGCAGGACAGTCGTCTTGCGGCCGAGGTGAGCGTCGAGTTGATCCACGAGTTCACCTATGTTCGCCTGCGCCAGGTGGAGCGCCGAGCCGATGCGGTGCGCTCGGCGTATACGATCGCACGTTCATTTTCGTTGCATGTGGTCGAGCCCGGCGACATCGAGCGGGCCCTGGACCTGTGGTGTGAACACGAGCGTTTGGACATGCGTGATGCGATCTTCGCGGCGCAGGCCCTCAATCGCGAGATCGACGCGATCCTAAGTCCCGACAAGGGCTTCGATGGGATCCCGGGACTCGAGCGCATCGACCCCGCCGACGCCGGCGCCGTCGCGACGCTGCGATGAAGTTCGGCGTCCTCCAGTTCCCCGGGAGTTGCGACGAGGTCGACGCGCTGGACGCCGCCAGGCGGGTGGGCGACGCGGAGCTGCTGTGGCACGGCGAGCGCGACCTGAGAGGCGCCGATGCGATCGTGGTGCCCGGCGGCTTCTCCTACGGCGACTACCTCAGGGCGGGGGCGATCGCGCGGTTCGCGCCGATGATGGAGTCGGTGATCGACTTCGCCAAGGACGGCGGTTTGGTGTTGGGGATCTGTAACGGCTTCCAGGTGCTCTGCGAGGCGCGGTTGCTGCCGGGGGCGCTGCTTCCGAACGCCAATCGCCGCTTCACCTTCCGCCAGGTCGAGCTGGAGGTGGCAAATCCCGATACGGCTTTCACACGCGCGTGCGAGAGAATCTCGAGCGAGGCGAGCGTCTCGAGCGAGGCGAGCGAGGCGAGCGAGGCGGGCTCGGGGGGGCTGGGCGTGCGCCTGAGCATTCCCGCGAAGCACGCATGGGGTCGCTACTACGCCGACGAGCCGACCCTCCGCGGGATCGAGGACGGGGGCCAGGTGGTTCTGAGGTACGCGGAGGGCGAGAACTTCAACGGCTCGCTGAACGACATCGCGGGCGTGAGTAGCGAGGCGGGGAACGTGTTCGGGCTGATGCCCCATCCGGAGCACGCGGTCGACGAGCTGACGGGAGGCTCGACGGATGGGCTGAGGATTTTCGAGTCGATGCGCCTGGCGGTGGAGAGAGGCGTGTCGTATGACTGAATTTGCGAGAGGTGTGTAACGATGGTTATACACTCCGCGCAAAGAGACACACTTAGAACGAGGCTGGTATAGCGATGGCTATACGCCCCTCCCAAAGAGACACACATAGAACGAGGCTGGTATAGCGATGGCTATACACCCCTCCCAAAGAGAGACATACATCCCCACCGATCGACACCCGAGCACACGCAAAGGCACCACCCCGCCGACAGTCGAGGACGCGCTGGCGCTCGGGCTGACGGAGGCCGAGTACGAGTTGGTGTGCGAGAAGCAGGGTGGGCCGCCGAACGAGGTGGAGCTGGCGATGTACTCGCTGCTGTGGAGCGAGCACTGCGCGTATAAGCACTCGAGGAAGCTGTTGAGGACGCTGCCGACGGAGGGCAGATACGTGGTGATGGGCCCGGGCGAGAACGCGGGGGCGGTTGACGTGGGCGGCGGGATGGTGTGCGCGTTTAAGGTCGAGTCCCACAATCACCCGAGCGCGATCGAGCCTTTCCAG